>NZ_JBSSDL010000002.1:0-355298 GCF_054060695.1 Frigoribacterium sp. 2355
AGCCCCGACGCCGCGTCGCTGCTGAACCAGACCTTCAAGACCGACGCCGTCCAGGACGAGATGCTCGTCGGCGTCGCGAAGATCACCGCCGCCACCGAGTAACACCCCCGCTCGACCGATCGGGCACGTAGCCGATCACCGAGAAGAACCCCGTTCGCGAAGAAGAACCCCGATCAATCGTGGTTCGTCTTCGTGAACGGGGTTCTCGGCGTCCGGGTCAGGAGGCGCCGACCGCTACTCGGCCTTCTCGGTCTGCCACTTCTCGGGCGCCCGGTCACCGTTCGGGCGCACCGGCCGGACGTCGCCCACGATGGGGATGGCCCTCTTGCGGAGCGCCCAGAGGTAGCGCACGAAGAAGTGCGTGAGGGTCGAGAGACGGTTGCCGTTCCCGAGGAGGCTCGTGATGTGGACGAACACCCACAGCAGCCAGGCGACGGGGCCGGTCAGCGTGAAGCCGTTGGGCAACTGCACCACGGCGGCGTTCGTGCCCACCGTGGCCATGGTGCCCTTGTCGTGGTACTTGAACGGCACGAGCTTCTTGCCGGCGAGCAGGCGGACGATCTGTTCGCCGATGTGCTCGCCGCCCTGGATCGCCGGCTGGGCGAGCTGAGCGAGGGCGTCGTCGGTGGCGGCGATGTCACCCGCGGCGAAGATGCAGTCGAAGCCCTTGACCGTGAGGTCGTCGTTCACCTGGATGCGTCCACCATGGGTCTGCGGCACACCCCACGAGGCGACCTCGGCGTGGGCCGCGACGCCGGTGGCCCAGATGACGAGCTCGGCCGGGATGAACTCGCCGTCCGCGGCGACGACGCCGTCGGGACGGACCTCTTCGACACCCGTGTCGAGCCGCAGGTCGACGCCGCGCTTGCGCAGCACCTTGGCGGCGTACTTGCGCAGACGGGGGGAGAAGGGCTTGAGCAACTCGCCGCTGCGGTGCACGAGGGTGATCGTGATGCTCGACGCGTCGATCTCGGGGTAGGCGTCCTTCAACGCCTGGTCGCGCAGTTCGGCCAGCGCGCCGGCCATCTCGACGCCCGTGGCACCGCCACCGACGATGACGACGCGCACCTCGCCGCTGCCCACCGAGGCCGCGGCGTTCTCGAGCTGCGTGAAGAGCTCGTCGCGGATGCGCAGCGCCTGCGAGCGGGAGTACATCGAGTAGGCGTACTCGTAGGCGCCCTTGGTGCCGAAGTAGCTGGTGTTGACGCCGTTGGCGAGGACCAGGGCGTCGTAGGCGATCTCTTCGCCGTCGCGCAGGGTGATGATGCGCTCGTCGGCGCGGATCGTCGTGAGCAGCCCGTGGCGGAACTCGGCGTTCGACTGCTTGGACCGCAGGCTGCGCAGGAAGTAGGTGACGTCGCCCGCGTTGAGGCCGCCGGTGGCGACCTGGTACATGAGCGGCTGGAACATGTTGTAGACGTGGCGGTCGATCAGGGTGATGCGGACGTCGGCGTCTCGGAGGGACCTCATCGCCGCGATGCCGGCGAAGCCGCCGCCGACGATGACGACGTGGGGGCGGGGGTCTGCGGTCATGGGGTTGCTCCTGCGGTGTCGATCGTGTCGTCGGATCGTCGTCGACCCCGGTTGGCCGGACCCTGGCGCCGAGTCCGCCGCGAGTTTACTCGCCTCACGAGTCGGATCGTGCACCGGATGCATCGACGGACGACCCGTGACCGGGGGACTTACGGGCCCCGTCCACCGATGGTACGATCATCTAACTACTTGGTGATCGAGTTGCTCGTTCAATAAGCGACATGTGTCGCGCAGTCGTCGGACGGGACCCGAACCCCGGGCCGAGGTGGACGCCGTACCCGATCCGATTCCTCCCGGAGACCCGATGACCCCCGCCCCCGACGCGCAGACGACCGTCGCGCCCCGTGCCGAGACCCGTGCCGACACCCGCCCCGAGCCGCGGACCGACGACGTCACGGCCGTGCTCGTGGCGCTGCAACGCCTGCAGTCCCGGATCGCCTCCGTCAACGACCGGTTGGCCAAGGGCATGGGCGTCGGCGCCACGGACTACCTCGCCCTGGTCCACCTCTCGGTGCACGGCGACACCCCGCCCAAGAAGGTCGGCGAAGCCCTGGGGCTCTCGTCAGGTGCCATGACGGCCCTCGCCGACCGGCTCGAGGCCGCCGGTCTCGTCGTCCGGCTCCAGCACCCGACCGATCGACGCAGCTTCGTCCTGGCGCTCACTGCCGAGGGGTCGAGCGGCGTGGACGAGGCCGGCATCCTCTACGGACGAGTCGTGCAGGAGGCGCTGTCCGCGTCCCGTCGTCCCGTCGCCGAGGCGGTCTTCCGCGACCTGGGCGACGCCCTCGGGGTCGCGACTCCGTGAGGACGACCGACGCCGCGCCTCCTGGTCGGGAGGTCGGGCGGCAGGCAGGGGACGACGCCCGGGCCCCCGAGGCCCGGCGACCCGCTAGGGTCGGCTCGTGAGACTCTCGGTGACGTGGACGGCAGGCGGTGCGCAGCACGGCATGCAGGTGCACGACGATCATCTCGTCTACGTCCTCCGTGACACCGCCGGCCGCCCCACCACGCACGAGATCCCCGCCGGTTCCCTCGAGACCGTCGACTACTCGACGGTCGCGGATCGACCGGTCATCACGCTCAACGAACGGGACGGCACGCAGACGTCGTTCCCGTGCCCCCGCAAGATCGCCCGGGTGCTCTACCCCGCGATCAAGTGGCTCACCGTCTGACGGCGACCGCTACGAGGTGCGCTCGAGGTCGGTGACGTGCGAGCGCCGACGGACCGCGACCTCTCGCCTCCGCGCCTTGACCGCCCCGCGGAAGCCGACCTCGGCGACGATCGCGCCGGCGATCATCAGTGAGAAGCCGGCGAGCCCGGTGGGCAGGCCGAACATCGTGGGGGCGTCCCAGTCGAAGGTGAACGCCAGGACGGCCAGGCCGATCGCCACGAGGGCGAAACCGGCGACCGACAGGCAGACGCGGCGGGCTCTCGGTGCACTCATCGGTTCAGCGTAGGCAACACCTGACGTCCGGTGACGGCGTTCTCAGGGGACGCGGATGGTTCTGCCGCGTAGCCCCCAGCCGACCCGGTGGGCGGGCGGGTCCACAGGATGCGTGATTGCACTCCCGGCATGAAAGTGCAATCATCGTCTTCGGCCGCGAGGCCCCCGGCGACGTCGCCGATCACGAGAGCGACGAGACCAGGAGGCGCGCGATGGCCACGACCGCCGGCAAGACGGCCCAGCGTCGGCTGCGCACCCGCGTCGAGTTGACCGCTGCCGCCCGGCGCCTGACCGCCGAGCACGGACTCGCCGGCTTCACCATCGAGGAGCTCTGCGCCTCGGTCGGCATCTCGCGTCGGACGTTCTTCAACCACTTCGCGTCGAAGGACGACGTCGTCGTCGGCGTCGCGCTCGACGACGACGACGAGGCGCTCGACGGGTACTCGTCCTCGCGACGCGACCCGCGCCTCCCGCCCTTGTCGACCGTCTTCGACGACCTGGGCGCGCTCGTCGTCGAGCGTGTCGAGAACGTCGGCCTCACCCGCGGGCAGGCCGCGCACTTCAAGGCCGCACTCGACCGCGAGCCCCGCCTGTTCGGCGCCATGATGCGGCAGGGCGACGAGCAGCGGCGACGCGTCGTCTCGGCCGTGGCCGCACACGAGGGGCTCGACGGGGGCGATCCCCGCATCGACGTCGCGGTGACCCTGCTCACCGGGCTCGTCCAGCGGGCCTTCGAACGGTTCTTCTCCGCCGAGGGGCGGGACGACGAGCGCTTCGACGCCGTCCTCGCCGACCAGCTCGTGATCGCCCGGGAGCTCTTCGCCGCCGCGGCGCCTCGTGGCCCCGCCTCCTCGCCCGCCCCGACCCACCCTGCCGACCACGACCGAAAGGCGCTGTGACCCAGCCATGACGACCACCACCGCAGCGAAGGCCGACGCGCCCTTCCTCTTGACGAAGAGACGCATCTGGATCATCTTCGGCGCCCTCATCTCGGGCATGCTGCTGTCGAGCCTCGACCAGACGATCGTGTCGACGGCCATGCCGACCATCGTCGGCGAGCTCGGCGGCGTCGAGCACCAGGCCTGGATCACCACCGCGTACCTGCTCGCCACGACGATCGTCATGCCGATCTACGGCAAGTTCGGCGACGTCCTCGGCCGCCGCAACCTGTTCCTCGTCGCGATCGCGATCTTCACCCTCGCGAGCATCGGCTGCGCCTTCGCCACCGACTTCTGGATGTTCGTGGTGTTCCGCGCGATCCAGGGCCTCGGCGGCGGCGGTCTGATGATCCTCTCGCAGGCGATCATCGCCGACATCGTGCCCGCCTCCGAGCGCGGCAAGTACCTCGGACCGCTCGGCGCGGTCTTCGGCCTGTCGGCCATCGGCGGGCCCCTGCTCGGCGGCTTCTTCGTCGACCACCTCACCTGGCAGTGGGCGTTCTACATCAACATCCCCGTCGGCATCGCGGCGTTCGCCATCACCTGGGCCGCCCTGACGCTGCCGAGCAAGAAGGCCACCAAGCGCATCGACGTGCTCGGCGTGGTGCTGCTGTCGGCGGCGACCACCTGCCTGATCTTCTTCACCGAGTTCGGCGGTCAGGACGACCACGGCTGGGGTGCGCCCGAGACCTGGCTCTGGGGCGCCGGAGTCGTGGTGGCGGCGTCGCTGTTCGTGCTCGTCGAGTCGCGTGCCGACGACCCGATCATCCCGCTGTCGTTCTTCCGCAACAAGGTGTTCGTGCTGGCGACCGCCGTCGGCTTCGTGCTCGGCATCGGCATGTTCTCGGCCATCGCGTTCGTGCCGACCTTCCTGCAGATGTCGTCGGGCGCGTCCGCGGCCGTCTCGGGCCTGCTGCTGCTGCCGATGATGGTCGGCCTGATCGGCACGTCGATCCTGTCGGGCAACCTGATCACCCGCACCGGCAAGTACAAGGTGTTCCCGGTGGTCGGCACGATCCTGACCGGCATCGCCATGGCGCTGTTCACGACCCTGACCGCCGACACCCCGCTCTGGCTGATCTGCGTGTTCTTCTTCCTGTTCGGTGCGGGCCTCGGCCTGATCATGCAGGTCGTCGTGCTCGTGGTGCAGAACTCGGTCGACGCCCAGAACGTGGGCACGGCGACCAGCACGAACAACTACTTCCGCGAGGTGGGCGCCGCGCTCGGCGTCGCGATCTTCGGTGCGTTGTTCACGAGCCGGCTCACCTCGAACCTGACGGACGTCTTCACGGGCGCCGGGGCGTCGGCCGGTGACGCCTCGCAGGCCACGGCGACCCTCGACCCCGCGACGCTGAACCAGCTGCCCGAGCAGATCCGTCGTCTCGTCGTCGAGGCCTACGCCGATTCGCTGGCGCCGGTCTTCGCCTACCTGATCCCGTTCATCGCGGTGGCGTTCGTGCTGTCGCTCTTCCTGCCGCAGATCAGACTCTCCGACGTGGCCGGCATGGTGTCCCGCGGCGAGGCGCTGTCGGGCGACGAGGCCGAGCAGCTCGAGGCCGCCGAGCGCGCCGCGCACGGTCGTGGCGCCGGGCGGGCCGGGAGGCGCGGTGCCGGGACGGCGTCCGAGGTGGCGACCGCCGGTGCGGTGGCGACCGGGGCTCCGGTCGCGCCGCTCGACGGGGCCGACGAGCGGGACGACGCCGACGAGCGTGTCGCCGACGGGGCCGACGAGCGGGACGACGCCGACCGCCCGTAGCCGGTCGGATCGCGGGGGCGCCGGGTCAGACGGCGGCGGGGCCCTGGGCGGGCAGGGCCGCGGCCGCGGCCGAGGTGCGGGCGGGGGCGGACGCGAGTCGCGCCTCCTGGGCGGCGTCCCAGACGACGCCGTCGACGTCGTCCTCGCGCAGGCGTGTGGGGGTGCTGTGGGTGCTCATGGGTGTCTCCTCGGGCGGGCCCGTCGGGTCGGACGCGTCAGACGATGGTGCGGCACGGTGGGGTCGTGCCGCGGCCCCCAGTTCGTGGGCTGTGATCGATCACCGTAGCGGATGCGCGCGGGGCGTCGTGACCGGTGTCCGCGGCCGGCGCCGCGCCTCCTGGTCCACGGTCCCTAGGATCGTGCGCATGAGCACGCCAGGTGAGGACCGATGATCCACGACGTCGCGCTGGTGGGACACGGCGTGCGGCTCGATCCGCTCGCCGTCGAGGACGCGGCCGCGCTCTGGCCGCTGACCGACGACGGGCTGTGGGCGGGCATGGTGACGCCGCGTCCGGCGAGCGTCGCGGCCTACGCCGAGCACGTGGAGGCGCAACTCGCGAACCCGACGACCCTCGCGTTCACGGTGCGCGGCGCGGTCGACGGCGAGGTGCGGGGCACCACGACCCTCTACGATCTCGTGCCGGCGCAGGGCCGGGTCGAGATCGGCAGCACCTGGTACGGCCGCGCCTTCTGGGGAGGACGGACGAACCCCGCCACCAAGCTGCTGCTGCTCACGCACGCGTTCGACGCCCTCGGCCTGAACCGGGTCGCGCTGCGCTGCGACGCCCGCAACCTGCGGAGCGCGGCAGCGATCCGTCGGCTGGGCGCCGTCCCCGAGGGGGTGCTGCGTTCGCACCGCGTCGCCGCCGACGGCACCCTGGGCGACACGGCCTACTTCTCGATCGTCCGCGCCGAGTGGCCCGACGTACGGGCCGGCCTGGAGGCGCGGCTCGCCTAGTCGCGGGTCGCCGGCGCGGCGACCTCCAACGCCTCGAAGAGCTCGTCGGCGACCAGGTGGGACTCGTTCGACATGAGGGTGATCGAGGCCCCGCCCTCGGCGTCGACCATCACCCAGCGGCCGCCACGGCGCCGACGGCGTTCGTCCACCGGAGTGACACGGACGTCGTGCAGCGCGGCGACGGGCCACTCCTCGGCCGTCACCCCCCGGAGGCGCGAGACCGGGTCGGGCATGTAGCGCAACCGCGTCGTCGACAGGGCGAAGCGACCGGGGTAGGCCGCGCCTCCCGTGGGCAGGACGCGCTCGGCGAAGGTGCCCCAGAGGAGGCGCTCGCCGGGGTCCACGGGGAGGCGTCGCCACGACGAGAGGGCGAGGGTGCGCAGGGCGAGCACCACGACGGCGGCGGCGAAGAGGACGGTGCCGACGAGCATGACGAACCACGAGCCGTCCCGGCCCTCGGACTGCGCCCGCCAGGTGAGCTGGGCGACGAACAGGAGGGTCAGGAACGCGTACAGGCTGATCATCCAAGCCTGAGCGGCCCGCAGCTTCTGCTCGGAACGGTGGCGAGGCGGGTCGGGCACGGCCTTGTCCATGAAGGATTGTCTACACCAGGGGAGTGGCGGGATCGTCGCCGACGCCTCGGGGGCACGGCCCGGTACGGTGACGGCATGTCCGACGAGACCTGGGTCGTGTTCGACGACGAGCCGAAGCAGCGGGTGCTGGTGCGGGCGATGCGGGTCTTCCTGCCGGCGACCGTGATCCTCGGGACGGCCGGTGCCTTCTTCTCTCGAGGCGGCGAGTCGCTGGTCGATCTGTTCGGCCCGATCGCCGTGCCGATCTCGTTCGTGTTCTGGGCGACCGCCGCCGCGGTCGGGTGGAACGTCGTGCTGTGGCTCAACGCCCCCTTCGCGATCGACCTCGAGGGGCGTCGACTGCGCATCCGCCATCGGGTGGTGCCGTTCGACCAGGTCGAACGGGCCGAGCTCGTGGGGCTGAGCGACGGCGACCAGGCCGGTCTGCTGCTGAAGATCGGCCGACGTCGGGGGCCGACGGCGTCCGTGCTGCTCAGGGAGCGGTCGACGCCCGCGCTCGACGACGCCCGACGCGACCTGCTGATCGAGGTGATCCGCGCCTCCTCGATCGCCCGCCCGGTGAGCCCGCACGACCCCACCGGGAAGTTCGGGCGGTTCACCTTCCCGGGGACGCTGGACAAGGCCGGGGCCGAGCAGGTCGTCCGCGACCCGCCGGCCCCGGGTGAGCCCGCGCCCTGACGGGTGACCGCCGCCGCGCCGCGCTGCGCCCCGCCGCGCGCCGCCACGATGTACACAGCCCGCCACGAGATCTCGTGGCGGGCTGTGGACATCGTGGCGGCTTGAGGGGCCCGCCGGGTTCGACTCAGCGGCGACGCAGGCGCAGGCGGCCGGCGACGAGCGCACCGGCCCCGGCGAGGACGGCACCGAGGGCCCAGGTCAGCGCGGCCGACGGCTCCGATCCCGTGTAGGCGAGCGACGTCGCGCGGGTCGGCGTCACGGCGGCGACGCGACGAAGCGGCAGTGCGGTCGGGGCGACGGTGCCCGGGGTCGTGACGGCGGGCACGACGACGGCTGCGGCGACCGAGAAGACGACGGCCTCCGAGAAGTCGCTCTCCGTCGTGAAGTCGGCGTCGAAGGTGTAGGCGTCCGTCGCGAAGTCGCCGGCGGGCAGGACGAAGCGGGCCGCGAAGCGTCCGTCCGCGTCCACGGGCACCACGGCCGTCGCGGAGCCCGAGACCTCGTAGGGGACGGGGTCGACGTCGACCGAGATCTCGAAGGCGATCTCGTCGCCCGTGGGCTCGGCGTCGGACGTCGGGTCGGGGTCAGCCGACGGGTCGGGCTCAGTCGTCGGGCCGGCATCCGGCGACGGCGCATCGGTCGACGGGTCGGGCAGATCGGTGACCAGCTCGTCGGCGTCGTAGACCTCGACGAGGGCGTAGCCGCCGGGGATGCCGTTCTGGCCGTTCACGGTGACGACACCGGCCGTCGCGCCGACCGGTGCGACGAGCGCGGGGGCCGGGACGGAGGCCGTCACCGGCACGTCGGACGAGGTCGAGAGGCCGCTGCCGTCCGTGACCGTGACCGTGACGACGCCCCCGACGGCGAAGGTCGCCGGCAGCTCCACCCAGAACACCGTCGATCCGTCCTCGTCGAAGACGGGGGAGTCGTCGAACGAGACGTAGTCGGCATCGGCGGGCACGCCGTCGCCCGACACCGTGACGTCCACGACGTCACCGGGCGTGAAGCCCTGGGCGACGACCGGGAAGGCCTGGCCCGGGTGCGCGGCGGTGACGGGGATGAGGACGAAGAGGTCGTCGACGACCACGTCGGCCGCGGCTTCTGCCGGAGCGACCTCCTGGGTCGAGGCCGGGGTCTCGACCGGGGCGTCGGCCTCCGGTGAGGCCGCGTGGGTCGTTCCCTCCGACGATCCGCTGGTGTCGGTGGCGCCGCTCGCGGGCGTCGCGGGGGCGACGGCCGGGGCGTCGGGTCCGGCCTGGTCGGGCACCGCCGGTGCGGCCTCGCCCGGGACGGTCACGGCGGTGGCGCTCGTCGAGTCGGCCGACGTCGAGTCGGTCGGCGTCGAGGTGCCGGTCGGGGCGTCGGTCGACACGGGGTCGCCCTCGGCGGCGAAGGCCGTGGCGGGCGTGAGGACGAGGGCCGCGGCCAAGGCGACGGCGGGCAGGGCGGTGGCGGCGCCGAGGCGGCGTGATGTGGTCATGGTTCCCCCGGGACGAGTGGTGCCGCGCGTCGGGTGAGCGCGGTCGGTCGACTGTAGACAGCACGGTCGGGCCGGTCGACGGGCGGAGTCGGCTGCGGGCCTCGTCGTGACGAGACCGTGATGCCGTTGTCCCCCGTCCCGCGGCGATCGGGTACGACCGTTGCGCGATCGAGACGGCCCGCGCCTCCTCTGCTCGGTAGCGTCGGGGCATGGGGACGACGACGAAACGGGTCGGGGCGGCGTTCGCGTCGACGCTCGCGACGACGATGCTGTTGGTGGCGTGCACGAGTGGCGGTGCGGGCGGTGACGACCCGGAGCCGTCGACGCCGGTGGCCTCCGGGCCGACGGCGAAGCCGACACCGGTCGCCGACTCGCCGGTCACCGAACTCGGGGTGGACTGCGCGGGCCTCCTGTCGGCCGAGACCGCCGGTGCCTTCGACGCGTCATGGACTCCGCGGGACTACTACGACCGCGACTCCGTCAGACCCTCGGACTACGCGATCGCCCAAGAAGGAGGGCTCTCGTGCACGTGGAACGACGGAGGGTCGTCGGACGGCAAGAACAACCCGACCGGGGGCGGCGGCTACAGCGGCCTGCTCGTGCAGGTTCTCCCGCACGCCGGTGACACGTGGCCGCGGTTCGTCGAGATCTACGGCGACGACCCCGACGGCCGGTGCTTCGGCGACGAGACCTTCCGGGGCTGCACCTTCGACCAGCTGGTCGGCGACAGCTGGGTGTCGATCATCGCGACGGAATTCGCGCCGTCCGTCGAGGCCACCTCCGAGCAGCGCTTCGCGCCGGTCGTCGCCGAGGTGACCGAGGTCGTCTCGTCGGCCGACGTGGTGGACGACCCCTGGCCGCTCGGCGGCCCGGCCCGGCCCTGGTCCTGCGTGGCCGACGCCGCGCTCGAGCGCGAGGCCCTCGGCGCGGGTGACGACCTGTTCGTGCTGACCCCGGGCGGTGGCTGGTCGGTCTACGCCGCGGCCTGGAGTCGGGCGGTCGCCACGTCGTGCTCGATCCTCGACGACACGACGCCCTACAGCAGCGAGAGCGTCCTGGCCGGAGGTGCCTGGGCCCTCGAGCAGCGCATCGAGTTCGGCCTGCTCGACCCCGACACGGCCGTGACCGTTCCCGGGCTCGCGGACGGTGACCGGGCGTACCGGTCCTGCTCGGCGACGGAGTGCGTCACCGACCTCGTGCTGGGCGACGACTGGGCCCGGCTCACGGTCGAGCGCGCCACGGTGCCCGACACGGAGGCCGCCAGCGAGCGGCTCGTCGAGGGCTACGTCGCGCGGGCGGCGGCCTCGGTCTGATGGTGAGTGCCCTCCGTCGAAACGGGTGATCGTTGGAGGGCACTCACTGCCGATGGTCTTCGGGAACCGATCGGCCACCCCTCGCGAGCCGGGTTCAGGCCGGCCCGCGAAGGGTTCGGTGAACAGACTCGCAGTCGCGTGGCACCCTGAAAAGGGGCTGGACAAAGTTGGTCGTCATCGTTTACGCAGGTCCGGCGGCCATGGCGCGGTTCGCGCTGGAGGTCAGAGTTCGAGGCGGCGCTCGACGACGTCCCGGGCGACGTCGGCCAGGCGGGCGTTGTGGGCACGAGCATGGCGCCGGAGGACGTCGAAGGCGGCGTCGGTGCTGACGCGGCGGGTCTCGGACACGACGCCCTTGGCCTGCTCGATGACGACGCGCGTGCCGAGGGCGGACTGCAACTGTTTCTGCACGACGTCGCCCTCGCGCACCGTGCGCTCGTGCAGGATGCCGATCGTGGCGACGTCCGCCAGCGCCTGAGCGGCGCGGATGTCACGGGGGTTCAGATCGCCGGTCTCTCGACGCAGGAGGTTGAGCGTGCCGATCGTCTCGGCCCTGAGTCGGAGGGGGATCGCGAACACCGAGGCGAAGCCGTGCTCGGACGCGGCCCGGGCGAACGGCAGCCACCGGTCGGGCACGGTGCCGAGGTCGGGCACGCTGACGGAGGCGCCGGTGACGTAGCAGTCGAAGCAGGGGCCCTCTTCGGAGTCCAGTTGCATGACCTCGATCAGGTACGACGCCTCGCTGGTCGAGGCCACGACGTCGAGCGCCCCGTCGGCCTCGGCCAGCAGGATGCCCGCGGCGCTCACGTCGAACAGGTCGACCGTGGTGTCGACCAGGGTCTGCAGCAGTTCGACGACGTCGTAGTCGGCGACGAGGGTGTCGGCCAGGGTGGTGAAGACGTCGACGAGATGGGTCTCCCGGTCGGTGTTACTCATTGCGGTGTTCCTCGATTCCGTGTTCTGAGGCCGAGAACGTCAACCGCCCACGGAGGATGTCGGTGGCCACGTCGATCACGCGGGCCCCGGTCGAGAACGCGTAGCCCTGCAAGAGGAGGTGCGCATCGTCGGCCGACACCCGGGCCTGGACGAGGATTCGTCCCGTGGCCTGGTGCACGATGCGGCGCGAGTGCGCCCCGACGGGCTCGACTTCGAGGTTGTTGTCGCGTCGCTCCCGTTCGAGCGTGTGGCGCAGGACGGCGCGACTGACGGCTCGGGCCAGAATCTTGGCCCGCACCACGGCCTCGCCCGGCATCTCGTCCGGCCGGTCGCTGTACAGGTCGATGGCACCCAGCTGCAGGGGGCCCACCCGGACGGGGAACACGAACATCGCCTGGACGTCGAGGTCGACGATCGCGGGGCCGAACGTGGGCCAGACGGCACTGGACGACGCGCGCGCGTCGGACACCAGCACCGGGCTGCCGGTGCGCATGGCGTCCCAGCACGGGCCCTCGCCGAGGTCGAACTGCAGCTCGTCGAGCCGCAGGGCCGTGTCGTCTGTCGCCGTCAGGGTCTCGCTGCCGAGGACGGGGCCCACGGTGGCGATCGAGACCCCGGAGACGGGGAAGAGGTCGAGGAAGGGCCGTGACAACGAATCACCGATCGGCGCACGACTCAGCGCCTCGACCGCGTCGTCGAATGTCGTCATGGTCACCGCCCGGTTCGCTGGATGAGTCTCGTCGAGCTTAGGGAATCTCGGGTCGTCGCGGGCGACCAGGGCGGAGGCGCGTCGACCCGTCTCGATCAACTCTGGGTGAGGTCGGGTTCGGAGTACGCGCTGTCGACGTGCGCCTCCGGGTCGAGAGGGTTGGCCGACGGTGCGTGCCGCAACGCGTCGAGGCGTCGCTTCATGTAGGCGAGCGCATCGGCGTTGTCGGGCTCGGGCAAGTCGGTGTGAGCACTCTCGGCCATCAGCGGTGCACCCCCGCCGAGCAACAGGATGGCTCGCACCTCGTCACCGTCCGAGCTGATCGCTGCGAGTTCGACGTCGTCCGCGTCGTGGTGGTGGGCCAACGCGGCGGCGTACTCGAGGACCGTGTCGGCGGTCTCGTCGCCGAGCAAGAACGACTTGTCGGCGAAGGTCATGTGCTTCACCGGGTGCTCCCTCGCGAGGACCTGCCGTCGTGGGCGCGACGGGGCAGGAAGAAGTCTTCGTAGGCGGGCAGTCGGTACGCACTGCTGCTCCGGTCGATGCCGGTCACACCGATGCTCACGCGGTGTGCTCGAGAGATGCCGGGTTTGGGGTACGTGTGGATCACCGCGGGTCGAGCGAACGGATTGGTTTCGTAGGTGCTCATGACCGACCTTCCTCCCGGGGTGACCGACCTCCGCTGGCCCGGGGATCGGTCTCCAATCTATGAAGACCCCCCGTTCTGGTGAAGAGGGTTGACCTGTCGTCAGTTTCGTGGGAGAGAGAATTATCGGGTTGAAAGGGCCGGTGTCGGGGGACAGATGTCGTGTAGCGTCTGGTCGCATCGGTCGTCCATCGACCCGTGCGTCGAGCGGCCGTCTGGGCCCTGGTCGCTCCGCTCTCGCAGAAGGCCAGACATGGGAAAACTCGCTTACGACCGCTCGTTGACCATCGATTTCGACGACCGCACCCTCGCCCATCTCCAGATCGTCATCGGCATGAAGATGCGTCGCGGTGAGTCGTTCTACTTCTCGTGGAAGGACGATCAGCAGGTCGGAGACGGCCGCACGAGCATCTGGCTGCACCCGACCATCCCGCTGGTGTACAAGTACTATGGCTCGCGCAGCCCGGCCATCAACCCTGCATGGATCCACGCCCTCGAGGTCAGTGCCAACACGAACGCGGGTCTGCAGATCGTGCCCGAGCCCTCCGTGCCCACCAGTAAGGCCACCTGATGAACCGCATCGACATCGCCTACGACGGCCATGCGTACACCCTGTCGAACACGTCGCTCGAGGACCTCAAGGCCCGCGTCCTGGCGACCGCGACCGGCGGCGAGCCGTTCTGGCTGACCGTCAACGAGGGGGCCGGCACGCTGAAGGCCGTCGAGGTGCTGATCACCGCGTCGTCGCAGCTCAGCCTGGCCGAGATCCGGCGAGAGCCGGACTACTACGCCGACTCGGCGGCGTAGTAGTCGAAGTCGGGGAGCTCGGCGACGGAGGCTGCCGACGGATCGTCGACACGGTCGTCCGTCTCGAACCAGATCTCGGTCCGACCGGTGACCAGGACGGACACGTGGCTGCCCGACGCGGTCTCGACGTCGACGAATGCCGGCGCTCCGCCGGATGCGGCGACGATCCGGCCCTTCAGGGCGTCGACGTCGCTCTCGGGCGACAGGCGGATGGCTTGTTGACGTGTGTACAGCGTCGTCACGGGCATGGGATGGACCTCTGATCTCTTGGTGGGGGTTGTCCGCCCGGTCTCGTCGTGTCCGAGGTCTGGAGACACGATGGTCGGCCGGGGCACGCACTGGTCGTCACACTAGGCCGCAGGCCTGTGAGGGGCCGCGACCCCTAGGGCGGGTCGCGGCCCCGCGACGCGACGATCGTCGCATCGGTCTCCGCCGACACGGCCGTGTGACGAGACCGTGCCGCCCGTGAAGCACTGGCAGGAGATGCTCCATCCTCTCCGGCCCGGGGAGGATGCGCACCGGGCTTGACACGAGCGTCGACGTGCCCCAAGTCGTGCTCGCGTCGTCGGTTCAACCGCCGATCAACTCGAGGGTGATGCGCCCGGCCCGCAGGTCGCGGTCGCGCATGACGGTGAGTTCGGTCCGGATCTGCGCCGTGAAGGCCGTCGTCATGGGGTTCGGCCGGCCGGAGAGCCAGAGCATCGACAGGGCCGTCCGCGCCCAGTCCTCGGCGATCGTGACGAAGCGGACGCCGGGGATCGGGATGTACGACGAGAGGTAGGGCATGAGCGAGACGCCGAGGCCGCAGGCGACCGTGCTCAGCATCGAGAGGTCGTTGACCGCGTGGATGGGGATGCGGGGGTTGAACCCGGCGCGCACGCAGGACATGACGATGCGGTCGTAGGCCTGGGGTGCGTCCTCGCGGTTGAACATGATGAAGTCGTCTTCGGCCAGTTCGCCGAGCGGCACCGAGGTCTCACTGGCCAGGCGGTGGGTGTCGGGCAGGGCCACGACCAGGGGCTCGAGTGCCAACTGCTCGACCTCGAACCCGTCGTCGATCGACCGGACGCGCGTGAAGCCCAGGTCGACCGACCCGCGGACGAGGTCGGACAGGATCGCCTGTTCCTCGCTCTCCTCGACCAGCACCCGAGCCCCCGGGTGCGACGCCGAGAACGCCCGGACCACGGTCGGCAGCAGGCCGGCGAGCACCGAGCTGATGCTGCCCACCCGCAGCGGTTGGACGTCGGCGACGACCGAGTCGAGCAGCGACTCGGTCTGCTCGATCTGGTGCAGGATGCGCTTGCCTTCGCGCTTCAGCAGCTCGCCCGCCGGAGTCAGCCGGGGGGCCGTCCGCGCCTGCCGCTCGAACAACCGCGTGCCGAGCTTCGCCTCGAGTCGCGTGATGGCCTGGCTGAGCGGCGGCTGGCTCATCTGCAACCGCGCGGCGGCCTTCGTGAACGACAGGTCGTCGGCGACCGCCATGAAGTAGGTGAGTTCTCGGATCTCCATGACGGGCCTCTCGTCGGTCGCCTCATATGCAGCGCGTATCAGATCATCCCTTTTTGGTATTTGAGGGCGCAAGTGCCGACGCAATAGACAGGGGCCATGAACGACGCCACCACCGCCTCCTCGGTACCAGGACCCACCGACCCGTCCCTCGACGCCGACGTCATCGTCGTCGGGCTCGGCGCCTGGGGGGCACAGGCGCTCTGGCGCCTCGCCGAGCGGGGACGGCGCGTGATCGGCGTCGAGCGCTTCGGCATCGGCCACCCGATGGGCTCGACCCACGGCGCGACCCGGCTGTTCCGGATCGCCTGCATGGAGCACCCGGGGCTCGCCCCGATCGCGACCCGCGCCCGCGACCTCTGGTACGACCTCGGCGAGCGCACCGGTCAGACCCTCCTGCGTCAGACCGGCGGAGTCATGGTCGGCCCCCGCGACGGCCACGTCGTCGCCGGCACCCTGCGTGCAGTCCACGAGGCCGGGCTCGAGTCGACGGTCTTCGAGCACGACGAACTCGTCGCGCGGTTCCCGCAGTACGCCGGCTTCGGCCCCGACGACATCGGCGTGTGGGACCCCGCCGCCGGCATCAGCTACCCCGAGAAGGGCGTGCGGGCCGCCGTCGAGGTGGCCCGGTCGCTCGGCACGACCGTGCTGACCGACACCCGGGTGACGGCGATCGACCCCGTCGACGGGGGAGTCGAGGTCACGGCCGGGGGACGCGTGCTGCGGGCCGCCCGCGTGGTCGTGACGCTCGGTGCCTGGACCCCGCAGTTCGTCGACCATCCCCTCGTCGCCCGCCGCACCCCGCTCTTCTGGTTCGAGGGCACGACCCCCGAGGCGACGGCACCGGGCGGCGACTTCGACCTCGCGGCCTTCCCGGTGTTCATCCGCCAGCTGCCCGACGGCACCACCCTCTGGGGCCACGGCGCCGACCAGGCCGACGGTGACGGCTACGCCGTCAAGATCGGCCTCGAGGACTCGGGCGGTGCCTTCGAGGACGCCGAGGCCGACACCGTGGACCGGTACATCCACCCCGCGGCGGACTACGGCATGCTCTCGGCAGCCGTGGCCCGGGCCTTCCCGGGGCTCGACCCGACCCCCGCCAAGGCGATCGCCTGCATGGTGACGAACTCGCCCGACCGCCAGTTCGTCATCGGCCACCCCGGCGGCGACCCCCGCGTCGTGGTCGCCGGCGGTGACAGCGGCCACGGCTTCAAGCACGCCCCCGCGATCGGGGAGTTGCTCGCGCAGCTGGCCGTCGACGAGGAACCGTTCACCGACATCGACTTCATGAGCCCCGACCGCGGCTACGACGGCACGTCCTGGCTCGACGAGGACGACCACACGGCCGCGGCCAGCGACACGGTCGACCGCCTGACCGTGCCGTCCTGATCCACCCCGCACTCCCCTCGCACCGCCCTGACAGGAGAGAACCATGACCAGACGAACGACCACCCGCCTCGCGGCCGCCCTCGCCGCGGTCGCCGC
Source organism: Frigoribacterium sp. 2355 (assembly GCF_054060695.1). Lineage (NCBI taxonomy): Bacteria > Bacillati > Actinomycetota > Actinomycetes > Micrococcales > Microbacteriaceae > Frigoribacterium > Frigoribacterium sp. 2355. Next base: position 16,784 of record NZ_JBSSDL010000002.1, read on the forward strand.
CCTCGGCCTCGCCCTGACCGCCTGCTCGTCGGACGGCTCCGAAGCCGGCGCCTCGAACGAGCTGGGCACCGTCTCGGCCGGCACGTTGCGGATCGGCACGACCGGCGACACCAAGCCGTACGCGTACACCGAGGACGGCGAGCTGCAGGGCTTCGACGTCGAGATGGCGAAGGAGGTCGCGAAGCGCCTCGGGCTGAAGACCGAGTTCGTCACGCAGGAGTTCTCGGCCCTGCTGCCCGCCGTCGCCAACGGGCAACTCGACATGGCGGCCGCGTCCATCAGCGACACCGAAGAACGCGAGAAGACGGTCGACTTCAGCGACCACTACTTCATCGGGTACATCTCGGTCCTGGCCGCCGACGGCTCGGGCATCACCGACGACGAGTCCTCGCTCGACGGCAAGCGCCTCGGCATCGTCCAGGGCACGATCCAGGACAGCTACGCGCAGGAGAACTTCACCGGTGCCGAGCTCGTGCGCTTCCCCGACAACAACAGCGCCGTCGCCGCGCTGGGCTCGGGCACCATCGACGCGCACTTCCTCGACTTCCCCGTGGCCGAGGAGTACGCGGCGGCGTCGAACGGCTCGCAGACCATCGCGATCAACGTCGCCGTGCCCGAGTTCCCGGTGGGCTTCCCGATCGCGAAGGGCAACGACGCACTGAAGACGGCCGTGGACGGGGCCGTCGCCGACATCGTCGCCGACGGCACCTGGCTCGAGATCGACCAGGAGTTCTTCCCGGACCAGCCCGTGCCCGACGAGTTCCAGCCGAGCGAGTGAGCAGGGGGCGACCGTGAACTTCTCCGACGCGCTGGCCAACATCGGCCGCAGCTTCTTCGACGGCGAGGCGATGCTGCGCACGCTGCCCGACATGCTCGCCTACGGGGTGTGGAACACGCTGCTGCTGGCCCTCTGCGCCACGGCGATCGGCATCGTGGTCGGGCTGCTGCTCGCGGTGATGGGCACGAGCCGCCATCGCCTGCCGCGCGTGCTCAGCCGCATCTACACCGACGTGTTCCGCGGGCTCCCGGCCATCCTCACGATCCTGCTGATCGGCACGGGCCTGTCACCGCTCTTCAACCTGTTCACGCGGGGGAACCCGTACCCGCTGGGCATCCTGGCCCTCAGCCTGATCGCCAGCGCCTACATCGGCGAGATCTTCCGGGCCGGCATCCTCGCCGTCGACCGTGGTCAGCTCGAGGCGTCCCGGGCGCTCGGCATGAGCCACGGCGACTCGATGCGGCTCGTCGTGATCCCGCAGGGCATCCGCCAGGTGCTCCCGTCGCTGGTGAACCAGTTCATCGCGATCGTCAAGGACTCGTCGCTCGTGTACTTCCTCGGCCTGATCACGTCGCAGCGCGAGCTGTTCCGCATCGGCCAGGACGCGGCCATCACCAACGGCAACCTCTCGCCGCTCGTGCTGGCGGGCGTGTTCTACCTGATCATCACGGTGCCGTTGACGCACCTGGTCAACGTCATCGACCGCCGACTGCGCGAGGGCCGCTCGTTCGGGCGGCGCCCGTCGGGCACGGTCCCACCGGCCGCCCCGCCGACGTCGGCGGGAGCGGTCGCGACGGTCGCCCCCACCCCCTCGGCCGCAGCCGCCCCCACCGCCGAACCCCTCGCCCCCGCCACGTCTGGAGCCCCTCGATGACCGCCCTCACCGCGCCTCCTGCCGTGCCCGCGGTCCAGACCGCCGGCGACCTCGAGATCCGGGGCCTGACCAAGGACTTCGGCGCCACCCGGGTGCTGCACGGCATCGACCTCGTGGTGCCCGCCGGCACGACGACCTGCATCATCGGCCCCTCGGGGTCGGGCAAGTCGACGGTGTTGCGCTGCATCAACCGCCTCGAGGAGCCCTCGGGCGGCGAGGTGCTGCTCGACGGGACGGACGTGCTGCACGGCTCCGAGGACGCGCTGCGTCGTCGGGTCGGCATGGTGTTCCAGCACTTCAACCTGTTCCCGCACCGGACGGTGCTCGACAACATCGTGCTGCCGCTGCGCCGGGTCCGTCGGGTGTCGGCGGCCGAGGCCCGACGGGTCGCGCTCGAGCGACTCACCGAGGTCGGGCTCGCCGAGAAGGCCGACGTGCGGCCTGCGTCCCTCTCGGGAGGCCAGAAGCAACGCGTCGCCATCGCCCGGGCCCTGGCGCTCGGACCCGAGGTCATGCTCTTCGACGAGGCCACCTCGGCCCTCGACCCCGAGCTGGTCAAGGGCGTGCTCGCCCTGATGAAGGGGCTGGCCGGCGCGGGCATGACCATGGTCGTCGTCACCCACGAGATGGGCTTCGCCCGCGAGGCCGCCGACCAGGTCGTCTTCATGGACCGTGGCGTCGTCGTCGAGGCCGGGCCGCCGGGCCAGCTCTTCGACCACCCGCGCACCGACCGGCTGAAGACCTTCCTCGACCAGGTGCTTTGACCGCAGGACCCGAGGAGGCGCCGTGCCGGCGTGACCGGCACCGCGCCTCCTGCAGTCTCCGCACTTTTCCCGCACCCCCCGTTCGCGTACTGGACAGGGGGGTCTTGTTTCGTCGTCGAGGCGGGCGTACGTTCCGAACGGGTGGCAAAGACGCCACCGGAGACGAGAAGATCATGCACAGACGGATGAGGACTCTGATCGCGGCGGGGGTCGCCGCGAGCGTCGTGGGGGCGGTGGTGCCCGCGCTCGCCGCTCAGTCGACACCGACCGTGACCACCAGCGACCGGCCGGACTTCGGCCCGAACGTGACCGTGTACGACCCGAGCGTGCCGGCCTCGACGATCCAGGCCGACATCGACGCGGCCTTCGACGCGCAGCTGCGCAACCCGACGGCGCAGTTCGGCGGCCAGCGCCACGCCTTCCTGTTCGAGCCCGGCACCTACGGCCGGGTCTTCGCGAACCTGGGCTTCTACACGGCGCTGCAGGGGCTCGGCAAGGACCCCGACGACGTCACGATCCGGGGCGCGGTCAACGTCGACTCCGGGTGGAACGCCGGCGACGAGAAGAACGCCACCCAGAACTTCTGGCGGTCGGTCGAGAACCTCGCCGTCGAGCCGGAGTCGGGCGTCGACCGCTGGGCCGTGTCGCAGGCCGCACCCATGCGTCGCGTCCACATCAGGGGCGACCTGACGATGGGGCCGTCGAACCAGGACGGCGGACAGGGCTACTCGTCGGGCGGCTACATCGCCGACAGCAAGGTCGACGGCACCGTCAGCTCGGGGTCGCAGCAGCAGTGGTACACGCGCGACTCGACCCTCGGCTCGTGGCAGGGCGGCAACTGGAACATGACCTTCTCGGGCGTGCAGGGCGCGCCCGCGAACGACTTCTCGAAGAGCTACACGACCCTCGCCACGACGCCGGTGACGCGCGAGAAGCCGTACCTTTACCTCGACGACGCGGGGGACTACCACGTGTTCGTCCCCGCGCTGCAGCGGGACTCGGCCGGGGTCACCTGGCCGGGCACCCCCGGCACCGACCTGCCGATGCGCGACTTCTTCGTCGCGCACCCGGGCGACTCGGCCGCGACGATCAACGATGCCCTGGCCCAGGGCTTGAACCTGTTCTTCACGCCGGGCACGTACCCGCTTGACCAGGCGGTCAAGGTCACGCGGGCCGACACCGTCGTCACGGGCATCGGGTTCCCGACGCTCGTCCCGACCAGTGGCAACGCGGTGCTGACCACGGCCGACGTCGCCGGGGTGAACGTCTCGGGGCTCGTCGTCGACGCCGGCACGCAGAACAGCGACCAGCTGATGCGACTCGGCACGACGGGCTCGCACGTCGACCACGCGGCGAACCCGCAGAGCGTGCAGGACGTGTACTTCCGCGTCGGCTCGAGCATCCAGGGCAACGCGACCACCACGTTGCAGGTGAACTCGGACGACACGATCATCGACCACATCTGGGCCTGGCGTGCCGACCACGGCGGCGCCCCCACGGGCTGGACGGTCAACCGCGGCGCGACCGGCGTCGAGGTGAACGGCGACGACGTCCTGGCCACCGGCCTGTTCGTCGAGCACTACCAGCAGTACCAGGTGGTGTGGAACGGCGAGCGCGGCCGTACGGTCTTCTTCCAGAACGAGCTGCCGTACGACGTCCCCGACAACGCCTCGTGGCAGAGCCCGACCGGCGAGGGCTGGGCGGCGTACAAGGTCGCCGACGGCGTGACCAGCCACGAGATCTGGGGTGGCGGCGTGTACTCGTTCTTCAACGCCAACCCGCAGGTGCGCCTGGCGCAGGCCTTCGAGGTGCCGCGGGTGCCGGGCGTCAAGGCCCACGGCGTCTTCACGGTCTCGCTCGGTGACGTCGGCACGATCTCGAGCGTCATCAACGGCGTCGGCGACTCGGTGCCGACGGCCGCGGGCAACACCGTCCCGAGCCGGGTGGTGACGTACCCGTGACCGGACGCCCTGACGACACGAACCGACGCACGGACACGAACCGACGCACGGACACGAACCGACGCACGACGACGAGCGGAGACACGATGAGGACCGACCAGCACCTGACGACACGCACCCTGACCCGTCGCACCCTGACGCGTCGCATCCTGACCGGCGTCGGTCTGGCCGCCGCCGCGGCGCTCGCCGCGACCACGGTCGCCGCCACGCCCGCCCCGGCCTCGGCCGAGACCTCCGCCGAGCAGGCGATCGTCTGGTCCCAGGAGTTCGACGGCGGCGCGGGCAGCGCCCCCGACCCCTCGGTCTGGAACCTCGAGACCGGTGGGGGCGGCTGGGGCAACGGCGAGTTGCAGAACTACACGAACTCGCGGTCGAACTCGGCCCTGGACGGCAACGGCAACCTCGTGATCACCGCGAAGCGCGAGGGCGACGGGTCGTACACCTCGGCCCGGCTGACCACGCAGAACAAGTACACGGCGCAGTACGGCCGGGTCGAGGCGCGCATCCAGATCCCGCGCGGCCAGGGCATCTGGCCGGCCTTCTGGATGCTCGGGGCCGACCTGCCCACGAACGCCTGGCCGAGCGCGGGCGAGATCGACATCATGGAGAACGTCGGCTTCGAGCCGCACCGCGTGCACGGCACCGTCCACGGCCCCGGCTACTCGGGTGGCGAAGGACTGACCAGCACGTGGCAGCACCCGCAGGGCTGGTCGATCGCCGACGACTTCCACACCTTCGCGGTCGACTGGGCGCCCGGCTCGATCACCTGGTCGGTCGACGGGCAGGTCTACCACCAGGTCACGCCGGCCAGCACGGGCGGCGACCCGTGGGTCTTCGACAAGCCCTTCTTCATCATCCTCAACGTCGCGGTCGGAGGTGCCTGGCCCGGCTATCCCGACGGCAGCACACCGCTGCCGCAGCAGATGAAGGTCGACTACGTGCGCGTGTACCGGTAGGCGACGACCCGAGGAGGCGCGGTGCGAAGGGGGCTCGCACCGCGCCTCTTTGCGTCGGCCGCGCCTGCGGCCCGCCCGGGCACGAGAGAGGGGCACGGCCGCGGAAGAGTCCGTAGCCGTGCCCCAGATGCCGATGTTGTCGCATGAGCTTCACGGGCAGGGATGCAAGCAACACCGGCCAATGAAGACGCAAGAAAACGCCTTCGACCCGTGTGACAGTACGCGTCCGTCGGCGATCGTGTTCCCAGCTCGACGCGGGTCAGGCCGAGTTCTTGCCGCCGGCCGAACGGGACATGCCGCCCGCCTCGCCTCGAGGGGCCTCGTGTCGGCGTTCCGCCTCGGCCTGGGCACGGACCCCGGCCCCGGGGTCGGTGGCGTCGAGGCGGGCGGCGATCGCCCGGTCACGTCGTCCGCGCCGGACGACGCCGACGGCGGCCACGACGCCGACGGCGACGATCAGGCCGACGACGACGGTGCTGACCTCCACGACGCTCACGGCGTCGGCACCCCCGACGAGACGACGACGATCACGGCGATGATCGACCCGAGCACGGTCAGCCCGAGGTAGAGCCAGAGCGGCGCGGCGCTGCCACCGACCCGGCGGCGCACGACGACGCTGCGGCCGATCAGGTAGACGAGCGGGCCGAGCAGGGCCCACGCCCAGGAGAAGGGTCGCTCCAGCCCGCGGGAGCGCAGCGTGCGGTGGTCGAGCCAGGCGAGCAGCACGATGCCGATCCAGAGCACGAACGAGGCGATCTGCACGACGCCCAGGTCACCGGCGTCGACGCCCGTCCGGCCCGGGACGGCCAGTTCGAGGGCGCGACGCATGGTCACGACCACGAGGCCCATCGCGATGATCGGCGAGAGGGCGATCGCGGTGACGAACGGTGTCGCCGTGAGGGCGATCCGTGGTTCGACCGGGGTCGCCCCCGCGCCGGTGTCGCCCTGGCCGAGGCCTCGGTGGTCGGTCACGATGTCCCCCTCGTTCCCGGAGGGGAGTGCCCCGTCCGTCGTCCGCCCGGACGTCTGCGTGCCGGACCTGTTCTCGACCCTACGACACCGACCGGTACGACCGACTCCCGCTGTGGACGGAGTGGGGGCCACCGGGGGATAACCCCCGCGCGGGTCCGTGGGTGCACGTGATGTTCCGGTACCGGGCCCCGCGGCGAGGATCGTAGACATGAACGACACGACCTCCGCGACCATCGCGACCCGCGCCTCCTCGTCCCCCACCACCCGCCGCCGCGCCGCCCTCGCGGCCGGTCTCGGCGTCGCGGCGCTCGCCGTCGTCACGCTCACGGGGTGCTCGGGGGTCGTCGACGCGGCGAAGAGCGCGCTCGGTGCGGAGCAGGTGCAGCAGCGCCACTTCGACACCGCCGCCGACGCCCCGAGCACGGCCGACTCGACCGACGTCGCCTGGTTCCTGCCGGCCTGGGTGCCGAGCGACGCCCGCGACGTCGACGTGCGCCTCGACACGCAGGAGCCCGGCTACGAACTCTCGTTCACCTCCGAGACCGGGCCCGACCTCGCCGCCTGCACCCCCGTCGACGGCGACCTCGGCGGCCCGGCCCTCGACCCCGCGACGCTGCCCGAGCCGTTGCCGACCTCGGGGCTCGTCAGCTGTGGCGACGGCCGCGTCGTCGCCGAGGTCGACGGGCGTTGGGCCAGCTGGACCACCGTCGACGCGGTGCCCGGCGACGACGTCAACTCGACGCTGCGTCACTGACCTCACCATGCTCCGACTTCACCACGCCCCCACGACCCGCACAGGAAGATCACGATGACCCCCACTCCCCAGCCCCAGCCCGTCCCGTCTCCCCGTCCGGCTGACCCGACCCGAGGAGGCGCGGTCCCCGTCGCCCGCGTCCGGAACGTCACGAAGTCCTTCGGCCAGGGCGACGGCCGCGTCGACGCGCTGCGCGACGTCTCGCTCGACCTGCCGGCCGGCCGGTTCACGGCCGTCATGGGCCCGAGCGGCTCGGGCAAGTCGACCCTGATGCACATCACCGCCGGTCTCGACTCGGCCACCTCGGGCCGGGTGCTGCTCGGCGACACCGACATCACCGGCCTCGACGACACCGAGCTGACGCTGCTGCGTCGTCGCCGCATCGGCTTCGTCTTCCAGGCGTTCAACCTCGTGCCCACCCTCGACGTGTCGGCCAACATCGAGTTGCCGTTCCGTCTCGACGGGCGTCGGGCCACGGCCGACGAGCGCGCCTGGATCGACTGGCTCGTCGCCACGCTCGGCCTCGGTGCCCGGCTGACGCACCGGCCCCACCAGCTGTCGGGCGGGCAGCAGCAGCGCGTCGCGATCGCCCGCGCCCTCGCCACCCGGCCCGACCTGATCTTCGCCGACGAGCCCACCGGCAACCTCGACTCGAAGGCCGGCCGCGACGTGCTCGACGTGCTGCGCACCGCGTCGACGGACCACGGCCAGAGCATCGCGATGGTCACCCACGACCCGGTCGCGGCGAGCTACGCCGACCGCGTGGTGTTCCTCGCCGACGGCCGCATCGTGCACGAGATCGACCGCAGCAGTTCGGCCGAGATCTCGGGCGTCATGCTCGACCTGGAGCGTGTCGCGTGAGCGCCCGCGACCAGCTGCTCGAGCACCGTCCGAGCATCCTCGTGGCCGCTCTCGGCACGACCTTCGGCGTCGGCCTGCTCGGCGTCACCCACGTGCTGGAGCAGATCGTCGCCTCGGACGCCGCGGTCGCCGCGAGCGGCACGGTCTCGACGATGCTCGGCTTCGTCGCCGCGGTCTTCGTCGGCCTCGCGCTCTACGTCGGGGCGATCGTCACGGCCAACACCTTCGCCACCGTGGTCGCCGGCCGGACGCCGACGATCGCCCTGATGCGCCTGCTCGGCTCGTCCGCACGGGACCAGCGTCGGGCCGTCGCCCGCGAGGGTCTCGTGGTCGGGGTCGCCGGGGCCGTGCTCGGGACACTCGTGGGGCTCGCCCTTTTCGTCGTCGCCGTGCGGGTGCTCGTCGGTCGCGGTCGCCTGCCCGACCTCGCGTACTCGTACTTCTCGGTGGGCGGTCTCGTCCCGGCCGTCGCCGTCGTGCTGACCACGGTCGCCGCGGCCTGGGTCGGCTCGCGTCGCGTGCTGCAGGTGACGCCGCTGCAGGCGACCGACGCCGCGCAGGACGCCCCCGTCGCGGGCCGGAGCCGTCGCCTCGTGCGGACGGTCGTCGCCGCCCTCCTCGTCGCCGGCGGTGGTCTGCTGCTCGTCGCCGGGGTCGTGGTCGGGCTGGTCGACGCGATGGGCGTGCTGATCGCGTTCTTCGGTGGCGTGCTGTCGTTCACCGGGGTCGTCGTCGGCGCCCACGCGCTGATGCCCGCCGTGCTGAGCGCCGTCGGTCGGACCTTCGGCACGAGCCAGGTGGCCCGCCTCGCCGCCGAGAACGCGGTGCGTCAGCCCGAGCGCAGCACGCGCGCCACGATCGGCATCGTGATCGGCGTGACCCTGGTCACGACCCTGTCGGTCGCGCTCGAGACGCTGCGCAGCTTCATCTACTCGATCGAACAGGACCCGTCGTACGCCGCCGAGCTCGACCAGGTGTTCACCACGACGCTGCTGATCGTCGCCGCCCTCGTCGGCTTCTCGGCCGTGATCGCCGCCGTCGGCATGGTCAACGACATGTCACTGAGCGTCCTGCAACGGAGGCGCGAGCTGGGTCTGCTGCGCGCGATCGGCTCGACCGCGGGTCAGGTGCGCCGCATGATCCTGCTCGAGGCGACGCAGATGGCGCTGACGGCGATCGTCGTCGGGGTCGTGCTCGGCGTCGTCTACGGCTGGGCCGGAGCCCAGGCGTTGCTCGGTTCGGCGAACCAGGGCCTGCTGATCGCGCCGACGCTGCCCGTCCCGTTGCTGCTCGGCCTGGCCGTGACGGCCGCCGTGCTGGCCGGGGTCGCCGCCCTCGTCCCGGCCCGCCGTGCCACGTCGGTCACCCCGGTCGAGGCGCTCGCCGCGCGCTGACCGGAGCGGCGGCGCCCGGTGCGCCACTCGCCGGCGGTCTGATGAACCCCGTTCACGACGATGAACCCCGAAAGATCGGGGTTCATCGTCGCAAACGGGGTTCCTCGGCCGACCAGGGGGCATCCGCCGGTCCACCGCCGACGAGCGGAATCGGTCAGGCGTCCGTGGCGGGAGGCGCCGGACGGGGATGCCGGATCGTCGCCACCGTGCCGATGACGCAGACCACCGCCAGGGCGGTCAGTCCGACCAGGAGCAGGGCGCCGACGACGGACGTGCCTCCGTCCTGCACCACCCCGACCAGAGCCTGGACCGCGCAGACGAGCCAGAAGACCGCTCCGATGCCCCAGCCGACGGAGGACCCTCGAAACGTCGGCCGTTGCAGTCGGAGCCGACCTCTCGGCTGTTCCGCGTCCTCGTCCATGACCACTCCCTCGACGTCATCGGCACTTTCACCGTACGTCGAGTGCCGCGATCATTCAAGGAGGTGCGGCGACGGTCGAGCGTGCCGTCACGGTCTGGTGCGACGGCCAGGTCCGGCCGAGGGGAAACCGCTCCCGCGCCTCCTCACTCGTTCTCGTCCCGCGCCTTCGAAAAGAGCTCCTTCGTGCGGAGCAGCCGCAGGGAGGTGACGAGGACGAGCCCGCCGAGGATGTTGAAGAGCAACGTGTAGCCGAACCACCCCGCCCATTGGGCGTAGCTGATGTCGCTGCCCGCCTGGATGGCCCCGAAGATGAGGAGCGAGTCGAGGATCGAGTGGAACAGCTGCAAGCCGGCCAGGAGGAACGCCCCGGCGACGGCAGCCGCGATCTTCGCAGGGTCGGAGGTGGTTCCGTGCTGCATGCGGGTCATCAGCGTGATCGTGCTGCCACCCAGGACGGCCAGGATCACGGTCTGCAGGGAGAACGGAGCGTCCACGAAGTGGTGGGCCGACTCGTCGAGGGTCGTGTGCCATTCGGGGAAGGCCTGGACGACGAGCCACATGAAGATCCACCCGCCGGCCAGGTTGGCGACCAACGTGGCGCCCCAGAGCTTGAGGAGTTGCAGGAACGTGCCCTCCTTCGCCGCGAGTGCGGCGATCGGCAGGAGGAAGTTCTCGGTGAAGAGCTCCGAGTGCGCCAGGAGCAGCGCGAGGAACCCGATGCTGAACGCCAGGCCCGCGAGCAGGTGGCTGCCCGTCTCGGTCAGCACGGCGAGCATCGCCATGATGCCCAGGCCGACCTCGAGGCCTCCGAAGAAGCCCGTGATGAGCGTGGTGCGGAGGGTGCGGTGCAGTCGCTCGGCGCCTTCTTCCACGGTCGCGTCGAACGATTCGTCGAGTTCGTCCTCGAGGGGTTCGTCCGACTCGCCCAGTTCTCGCCGACGTCGTTCGCTCATCGCTCGTTCCTTTCGCGGGAACGAGTCTCGTCCTCGGGGTGAACAGTAGAGACGAAACGGACTCCGTGTGACGCCGCTCCTGGATCACCCGGGGTCAGGAGGCGCGGGCGGCCAGGCTCTCGAGGAGATCCCTCGTGCCCGGCGTCGTGCTCGGGGACGTCGACGCTGCCGCAACGCCCACCGCGCCCGTGACTATCAAAGCGTTCGGCTTAAGTCCAGATCTGTCGGGCATCCCGGGCGCAGGCGCAGGCTGGGCATGTCTTGAGGGTGGTTCAGGTCCTCAAGGCGTGCGTTGGCACCGGCCGGGTCCGGTGCGAGCTGCCGGCGACAGGGTCCCGTTCGGGTCGGGACCCTGTCGCCCTTCCTCGTCGGCGGTCTAGTGTCAGGTCTCGAGGAGAGCCGAGCGGACGCATCACCGATGTGGTCTCGTCACCACGTGTGGCGTCGCGAAGACGGCCGGCGCAGTGCGCAGTGAGATCCGCACACCACCACAGCTCAGACCCTGCTGTCAGCACCGTCGGGCGTTCTCCGTCTAGGAGCAGCCATGGGATACATCGTCTACGACGGCGACGTCCTCGAGTTCAAGGTCGAGGACCGTCTCCTCGCCCACCTCCAGATCGTCATCGTGAACAAGTTCCGCCAGAACGAGTCGTTCATGTTCTCGTGGAAGGAACCGATCGAGACCGGCGACGGCCGGTCGACCGTCTGGCTCTCGCCCCAGATCAGCCTCCGGTTCAAGTTCGCCGGCAGCCGCACGGTCGAGATCAACCCCACGTGGCTCGCGGCGCTCTACGCCAGTGCGTCGTCAGGCCGGGGCCTCTACCCCGAAGCAGAGCCCGATCACGACCCGGCGACCCACCTGCCCGGCGTGACCGGCACGCACGTCGACTGGGCCACCGACCGTCCCGAGCCGTCGAGGACGAGGGCGGCGAGACCGCCGAGTCGCGCCTAGCCCGCGGGGCGCCACGTCTGGCCTAGCCCGCGGGGCTCCACGTCCGGAGGGTGCTTGCAGGGACCGGCGCGACGCCGTTCACCAGGCGGTCGGGTCTCCGACTCCGCTCGCGACGAAGATGCAGAACGGGTGCCCTGCCGGATCGGCGAAGACGTAGAGGGCCTCGTCGGGGTCGGCGCTCTGGTCGTCGACGACCGTCGCGCCGAGCGAGACGGCCAATGACCGTTGGCGCTCGAGCGCGTCGGCGTCGGCCACCATGAAGTCGAGGTGGAGTTGCTGGCGCACCGGCCCGTCGGGCCAGGTCACCCGGGGCAGCTCGGGGACTCGCTGGAAGGCGAGGCGGACGCCCTCGGAGGTGCGGAACGTCACCCACTGGGCCCGATCGTCCGACCCGTCCGTGGGTGGCTCGTCCCCGGGGCGGTAGGTCCCACCGACCAGCGCGAAGTAGAAGGACGCGAGACCGCGGGCGTCCTCGGCGTCGAGCACGGTCTGGCGCAGCTGGAGGTCCACGAGGGGAGGCTACGCCTCGATCGGAGCGCTGGCGACCGCCTACCGCGCACGCTATGGTCCGGGCATGACACAACGTGCCGGCCTGGTCTCCCGCGTCGTCCTGGGTGGCGGTCTGGCGGCGTCCGTCGTGGGCGTCGTCGTGCTCGTCGTCGCGTCGGCGCGACCCGTGTCCTTCGGGTGGTTCGCGTACGCCCCCTTGTCGGACACGACCTTCACCGCCGACGGCGTGCACGTGTTCTCGACCGCGAGTCTCGTGGGCGCGGTCGTCCTCGTCGTCGGCCTGCTCGTCCTGGCGGCATGGCTCGGCTACCGACGAGGTGCGCGCCGCCGGGGCTGACGCGGCGACGCGAGGGTCGCCCGTCGGGCGGAACGCTGCTAGCTTCCCGGCATGACCTGGCCCGCCGTCCACATCTCACGTGCGTTCGACCACGACGTCACCGCCGTCTCGAGCGTCGCCGGCGACCCGGAGAACCTGCCCGCGTGGGCGGCCGGTCTGAGCGCCGGCATCCGTCACGACGAGGGGCGGTGGTTCACGGACTCACCCATGGGGGTCGTCGAGGTCGCGTTCACCGGGCCGGTGGAGCTCGGCATCCTCGACCACGACGTGACCCTGCCGGACGGGACGGTCGTGAGCAACCCCTTCCGCGTCGTGGCCAACGACCAGGGGAGCGAAGCCGTCTTCACCCTCTTCCGCCGGGACGGGATGTCGGAAGCGGACGTCGAGTCCGATGCCCGCCTCGTTCGTGGTGACCTCGACCGGCTGGCGACGCTGCTCGACGAGCGTCTCCCGCGCGCCCGGTAGGGGAACGGCCGACGGGCGCACGGCTCGGAGGTCGTCCCGCGACGAGCAGGAGCTCGCGTCAGGCGTGCCAGCCCCGGCGCTGTGCGCGGACGGCCAGCACGACGCCGACGACGGGGAACACGAGGTAGGCGACCAGGACGACGAGGTGGGTGCCGCTGAGACCCGCCGAGGCCATCACCGTCGAGGCCGCGAGGGCGAGGAGTACCACGCCCACGGAGGCGAGCCACGAGGCCGCCTTCTCCCGTCGGCTCCAGGCCCTCGCCTGGCTGACGAAGAGGAGGCCGGCGAGTGCACCGACGACCGGCACCAGGAACGAGCCGACGATCAGGACGACGACCGCGACGATCGAGAACGTCCGACCGGGAGGAGGCGCGTCCGGGCTGGTGAGAGGAGCCTCGCCGACGGTCTCGGCGCGCGCCCCGGCAGCGATGAAGGCCGGGTCGCCGAGTTGCCGGATGCGCGCGGCCGCGGCCTCGGCGTCGAGACCCTGGAGCTCCTCCCGGATGCCGGTGACGATGTCCCGGTGGAGGTCTGCCGGGAGTTGGTCGAGCTCGGAGTCGAGCTGCGCGAGGTAGGCGGTGGTGATCTCGGGTGTGGTGTCAGTCACGGGTGTCTTCTCCGATGAGTCGGTGTACCGAGGCGGTGAACGGAGCCCACTGGAGGCGGAAGGCACCGAGCTGGTCGCGCCCGAGGGGTGTGAGCCGGTAGTACTTGCGGACGGGCCCCGTCGCGGACGGCTGGTCGAAGGCGGTCGCCAGGCCTTGGGCCCGGAGGCGACCGAGGATGGGGTAGAGCGTCCCGATGCTCGCGACGAGACCCGCCTCGACGAGCTGCTCGGAGAGCTGCCAGCCGTACATGGGCTCACGGTCGAGCAGTCCGAGGATGCAGTACTCGACGACCCCCTTGCGCAGTTGCGCCCCCACGTCTGCTGTCATGCGTCACAAGCTACCTTGCGGTGCAAGACAGGTCAAGGGCTCGCGAGACCGCTCAGGGCGTGGGCGTCTCGGCCACCGCCAGGTGGAGGGCCAGTTCCATGCAGCGCAGGCGGGCGGGGGAGAAGTCGTACGGCATGCTCCGGATGACGTCCGCCGCGCTCCTGGCGCGGGAGCCCGCCGCCGTCTCGGGCGCCGGCGCCGCCTCGGCACCCTCGGTGGGGTGTCGATCGTCCCATGCGTCGAAGATCGCGTCGTCCTCGTCCCGCTGGCCCGACTCCTCGACCAGGCCCAGCAGCCTGATGTCGAAGGCGTGCCGTTCGGCCGCCACCCGTGCCACCCGGGGGTCGTCGACGGCGACCGAGTCGTCGAGCGCCTCCTCGGCGGCGTCGACGCGGTCGGACTCGGCACGCAGCTCGGGGTGCAGGGCCAGCACGAGGAATCGGCTCGCCTGGAGGACGGCACCCAGCGGGCCGAAGATGCGCTCGGTGACCAGCAGCGTGTCGAGGTCGTCCTGCCGCAGCGAGCCCTCGGGCGCGGCCTCGAGCCGGGTGGAGACGATCTCGTCGAGAAGCCCCAGGCGACTGCCGAGCATCCGCATGCGCCGGACCGATTCCCTCTTCCGGCGCAGCTCGTCCTCCTGCGCGGCGAGGGTGTCCTCCAGCCGGGCGAGGACGCCGGCGACCTCGTCCGTGGTCTCGGTCACGCCGGCGTCCGCGCCCGGCGCGGCCCCGGTGAAGGCGTCACGGATGTCGTCGAGGGCGATTCCGGCGTCGGCCATCCGGCGGATCCACAGCAGCCGGATGATCTCCGCGTAGCCGTAGCGCCGTCGGCCGTCGGTGCCCCGCTCGCGCTCGGGGAGCAGGCCCATCTGGTGGTAGTGGCGGATCGCCCGGGGAGTCACGCCGACGAACGCCGCGGCGTCGCCGATCAGGACCTGACGGGGCGGAACCGGGATGGCATGCATGGCGGGCCTTTCGACGCGGGACGACACGGGACGTGCTTCGAGCAGACCACATGACGCTGCGGCACCTGCAACCCGGGCGGTCCCGCAACGCCCACCGACGAAGGCGCGGGGTCAGTCCCCGGCGCGATGGTCGTCACGACGGAGGCCGACGATGCCGACGACGATCGCCGCGATGCCCACGGGGATGCCCAGGTAGGCCAACGTCCCCGCGCGACCGCCCTCCGGCACCGAGCCGAACGCGCCGGACAGGGCGAGCGCCGAGAACAGGCAGGCGACGACTCCGAACCCGATGAGCGCCCATCCCTCGGTCGATCCGCCACGCCTCATGAACATGCCCGTCTCCGTTCCGTCGCGGTGGACTCCTCGGCACGAGTCTGCCCGTCGACGTCCCCCCGGGGCCGACGCGTCACCCGGGGAACTCGTCGGCGAGCATCGCGAAGACGAGGGTGTCGGTCCATTCGCCCTTGCTCCAGAAGTCCTGCCGGTGGTGCGCCTCCTGCCGCATGCCGACCCGGGCCGCGAGTCGGGCGGAGGCCGTGTTGCGGCCGTCCATCTGCGCGGTCACGCGATGGACGTCGTCCCGGGCGAAGGCGAGCCGCAGCGCGGCCGCGACCGCCTCGCCCGCGAAACCCTGGCCTCCGTGGTCGGGATCGAGCGTCCATCCGACCTCGAGCGTGCGGGGTTCGGACTCGGTGCGCCACAGCGCCACCGTGCCGATGAGCCGTCCCTCCCGTTCGACGACGAGGGCGAGTGCTCCGACGGGCTCGGCGAGGTCCGTCCGACCCAGGCGCCGATCGAGCTGTGCCCGTCCGGACTCGATCGTCCAGGGCTCCTCCAGGAGGTACCGCGAGACGTCCGGTCGTGAGTGGATCGCGAGGAGTCGCTCCAGATCGTCGTCGCGATGCAGGCGGAGGGTCAGCCGGGGGGTCGACGCCAGGGTGTCCCTGTCCATGACGTCGATCCTCGTGCATCGCCCGGCCGCCGGCGAATGGCTGCTGTCCGCACGATCACGGTTGACAGATCACCCATGTGAGTGTTCACTCAGTCACATGACCTCAGGCACCTCGACACGATCGACGGCGGAAGCGCAACGTGCGCTCATCACGACCGCCGCCGTGCACGTCTTCGCCCGCAAGGGCCTCCACGCGACCCCGGTCGCCGACGTCGCTGCCGCGGCCGGGGTCTCGCCGGCCTACGTCTTCCGACTCTTCGACGGCAAGGAAGGGCTCTTCGTCGCGGCCGTCCGGCACACCTACGCCCTCGTCGAGGCGACCATGCGCGAGGCCGGGGCAGCGGCCGCGGCGACGACGCCGGAAGGCGTCCTCGACGCGATGACCGAGGCCTACGTCCAGTTGATCGCCGACCGCGACCTCATCCTGATGCAGTCGCACGCACAGGCGGCGACGGACGTGGCCGCGGTCCGTCGGGCCGTCCACGACGGACTCGGTGCCGTCGTCGAGGCCGTCACCGAGGGTTCCGGTGCCGCCCCCGACGCCGTGCAGCGGTTCATCGCCTACGGGCAGCTCTGCCACCTCGTCGTCCAGGCGGACCTCGCCCGCGTGCCGCAGTCCTGGGCCTCGACCCTCACCGCCGGCATCCGCCACCGCGACTGATCCTGGCGGCGCGCACGCTCGTCCTTCTGCATCCCCGCAGTTGTGACTGACTGAACACTAACAAGGAGGAACACCATGAACGCGATCACCTCGCTCCCCACCACGACGACGCGGATCGTCCTTCCCGGCCTCGTCGAACCCGACGGACTCGTGGTCGACCTCGCCGCCCCCGTCGGGACGCCCGGCGCCGGCGAACTCCTCGTGGCCGTCGAGGCCACGGGGATCTCGTACGCCGAACAGGCGATGCGTCGCGGCCGGTACTTCGCTCAGCCGGCCTTCCCCTTCACCCCCGGTTACGACCTCGTCGGCACCGTGCTGGCGGCGGGCACCGACGCCGACCGCGGACTCGTGGGCCGACGCGTGGCGACGTTGACGAAGACCGGCGCCTGGACCGGACACGCGATCGTCGCCGCCCGGGACAGCGTCGTGGTCCCCGACGGACTCGCCGCCGACCTCGCCGAGGCGGTCACCGTCAACGGCGTGACCGCGTGGCAGATGCTGCACCGAGCCGCCCGCGTGCAGGCCGGGGACACGATCCTCGTGTTCGGGGCGAACGGAGGCGTGGGCGGGCTCCTGATCCAGATGGCCCAGCACGCGGGCGTCCACGTCATCGCGGCGGCGTCCCCGCGCCACCACGAGTCCCTGCGGGCGCGAGGGGTGGTCCCCGTCGACTACGCCGACCCGGACCTCGCGTCGACCGTGCGCCGGTCGGCTCCCGCCGGGGGCCTGGCGGCGGTCTTCGACAACGTCGGTGGGGAGACGGCGCGGACCTCGTGGTCCCTGCTCGGCCGCGGTGGCACCCTGGTGTCGTACGCGATCATCGCCGCCGTCAGCGGCACCGGGAGCCTCTGGCCGCCGTTCCTGCGGCACCTGGGCCGCATCCTGACCTGGAACGCCCTCCCGAACGGCAGGCGCGCCACCTTCTACGACCTCTGGGCAGGCCACGGCACCCGAGGGAAGGCGTACCGGGAACGCCTCGACGAGGACCTCACCCATGTCCTGGAACTCGTCCGGGACGGCGTCCTCACGGCGAACGTCGCGGCGCGGTTCCCGCTCACCGACGTCGCGAGCGCGCTCGAACTCGCCGAGTCCCGCACCCTCGACGGCAAGGTCGTCCTCCTTCCCTGACGACGGCCCGCCGACCGTCCCGGGCATCGTCGCACCGGCCCGGGCACGGCTGCTGCGAGCCCGGGGCGATCCGCCGTCTACATTGGGCCAGGCCCCCACGGAAGGAAGCACCATGAGCATGGAAGGCGCGGCCTGGAGCTCGCTCTACAAGATCTCGTCCGCACGGGACGGCGGGCACGGCATCTCGCGCGCGTCCGTCCGGCGGATCATGACGTTCGCGGTGCCCTACCGGTCGAAGCTCGTCGTCTTCATCGCCCTGTCCGTGGTGGGTGCCGTCCTCGCGGTCGCGACGCCCGTGCTGGCCGGCCGGGTGGTCGACGTCATCGTCGCGCGGGGCGAACTCGCGTCCATCGTGCGGCTCGCCGTCCTGATCGCCGTCGTGGCGCTGGCCGACGCCGGCGTCTCGCTCGTGACACGCTGGTTCTCGGCCCGGATCGGCGAGGGCGTGATCCTCGACCTCCGCACCGCCGTCTTCGACCACGTGCAGAAGATGCCGATCGCGTTCTTCACCCGCACCCGCACGGGCGCCCTCGTGAGCCGCCTCAACAACGACGTGATCGGCGCCCAGCAAGCCTTCAGCGGCACCCTGTCGGGCGTCGTCACGAACGTCGTGGCCCTGGTCCTCACGCTGATCGTGATGCTCAGCACGTCCTGGCTCGTGACGGTCCTCGCCGTGGTCATGCTGCCGATCTTCCTGGTCCCCGCGCGGCGCATGGGCAGCCGCCTGGCCGCGCTGCGCCGCGAGGCCGCCGACCACAACTCCGCGATGAGCACGCAGATGACCGAGCGCTTCTCCGCGCCCGGGGCCACCCTCGTCAAGCTGTTCGGCCGTCCCGACGAGGAGGCGGAGGAGTTCCGCGTCCGTGCCGCCCGGGTCCGCGACATCGGGGTCCGGACCGCGCTGCTGCAGTTCGTCTTCGTCACCGCCCTGACGCTCGTCTCCGCCCTCGCCCTCGCGCTCGTCTACGGGCTGGGCGGCGCCCTCGCGCTCGCCGGCCAGCTCGACACCGGCGAGGTCGTCACGCTGGCCCTCCTCCTCACGCGCCTGTACGTGCCGCTGACCGGCCTCGCGAACGCGCGGGTCGAGATCATGAGCGCGGTGGTGAGCTTCGAGCGCGTCTTCGAGGTGTTGGACCTCGAACCGCTGATCCAGGAGAAGCCCACCGCCGCCTCCGTCCCCGAGGGCCCGGTGAGCGTCGAGTTCGACGACGTCCGCTTCGCGTACCCGTCCGCCGACAAGGTGTCCCTCGCCTCCCTCGAGGAGGTCTCCACCCTCGACACCCGCGGTGGCGAGGAGGTGCTGCACGGCGTGTCCTTCCGGATCGAGCCCGGGCAGACCGTCGCGCTCGTGGGCACGTCGGGTGCCGGGAAGTCCACGATCGCGCAGCTGATGTCGCGTCTGTACGACGTCGACGGCGGCGCCGTGCGCCTCGCGGGGACGGACGTCCGCGACGTGACCTTCGCCTCGATGCGCCACACGCTGGGCATGGTGACCCAGGACGGCCACCTGTTCCACGAGACGATCCTCAGCAACCTGCGTCTCGCGAGGCCGGACGCGACCGACGACGAGGTGTGGGACGCCGTCCGCCGCGCGCGGCTCGAGCCCCTCATCCGGTCGCTGCCGGACCAGCTCGACACGATGGTGGGGGAGCGCGGCTACCGGCTCTCGGGAGGCGAGCGTCAGCGGATGACCATCGCGCGCCTCCTGCTGGCGCAGCCCCGCGTCGTCATCCTCGACGAGGCGACCGCGGCTCTCGACTCGACGTCCGAGGCCGCCGTGCAGGCGGCCCTCAGCGAGGCGCTCGAGGGGCGGACCGCGCTGGTCATCGCGCACCGCCTGTCCACCATCCGCAGCGCGGACCAGATCCTCGTGGTCGAGGACGGCTCGATCGTGGAGCGCGGCACCCACGAGGAGTTGCTGGCCGCGGCCGGCCGCTACGAAGAACTGCACCGCACGCAGTTCGCCGTGCAGAAGGACGTCGCCGCGGACGAGCAGGCGCCGAGCGCGCCGTAGCCCTACTCCGCGGGCGGCCCGTCGACGGGAGCGGTCCGGCGTCGCCGCAGCACGAGGGCGGTGCCCGCCGCGAGCAGCCCCGCGGCGAGAGCGCCGACCCCGGCGACCTGACCGCCCGTGAAGGCGAGGGCTCCGTCGGCGGAGGGCCGGGCCGTGGCCGAGGGTCGCGGCGTCGAGTCCGTCCCGGCCGCGGCCCCGTCCGTGGGTGCGGGGGAGGGTGCCGGGCCGGGGGCGGTCGGCAGCGCGGTCGGGTCGTCCATCGGCGGAGCCGGGTCGACCTCGGCGCCGGGCACCGACCAGGTCCCCGCGGCGAAGGTCACGGGCAGCGTCGCCGCGACGACGACCGTCGACGGGATGCCGGACTCGACGACGAGGCACTCCAGCGAGAGCGTCGCTCCGCCCTCCTCGACGCCGGCGGCGACCACCTCCTCGAACGAGATGGCCATCGGCACCTCGACCGGCTGCCCCGCGGTCACCGCGACGCTCGGGGACGTGACGACGGTCGCGCCTCCCGACGTCACCGAGAGCCGGGCGGCGTCGTCCGCGTCGACCGGGCAGCCCGCGGCGAGCAGCGCCGAGGCGAACGAGGGATCGGCGCGTGCGTCGCCCGACACGATCGCGGTCCCCGCGGCGTCGCGCAGCACGAGCGGCGCGGGGTCGGCGGGTGCGGGCGCCGGGGCGGCGACGGCGGCACCGGGGCCGGCCAGGCCGGCGACCGCGCCGGCGGCGAGGGCCGCCGCGACGAGCAGGCTCCGTCCGGAGGCGCGCGAGGGGAGACGACGGACGGCGGGGGCGGAGGGGGGCATCGGGACCTTCGGTGGGTGCGTGGACTGCGCGGCGGGGAGCGCGCGGCGACGCCGGGACTGTCGCGCACCCGGGGGAACGGATCGTGAACGCCCGGTGTCATCCGCGTCCCCGACCGTTGGCCTGCGGTTCAGGCCCGCTGCCTACGGTCGGGACGCCCGCCCGACGAAAGTGAAGCCATGTCCCTCGACCCCCGCCCCGAGCAGTCCGCGCCGACCGGATCGGGCCTCTCGCGCCGGACCTTCCTCGGGGCCTCCGTCGCCGCGACGGTCGCCGTGGGGACGACGGCCCAGGGGCTGCGGGGAGCGGACCCCGCGCAGGCGGCGCCGCTGCCGTCGGCGCCCGCCGTCGTCGATCCGGTCGCCCTCTCGTGGCTGGTCTTCGACCACCACGTGCACTCGGTCTACTCGCACGACGCGAAGTACCCCATGACGACGATCCTCGACCAGGCGCAGAGGTTCGGGGTCGACGCCATCGCCTTCACCGAGCACAGCAACAAGGGCCACGCCAACGTCGGCGGGGTGTTCAACGCCGCCCGCGAGATCGAGACCGCGCGGGCTGCCCGGCCCGACCTGCTCGTGCTGCAGGGGCTCGAGTGGTACATCCCCGGCGCCGAGCACGCCACCGTGCTCGTCGCACCCGGTCCCGCCACGACCCGTGTGCTGCGCCGCTTCGAGCTCGACCACGACGGCAAGCTGAACGGCTGGGAGAAGCCGCGCCCCGGCACCGACGACGCCGCCGAATGGCTCGTGCACGCCACCGACGCGATCGCCTGGCTCGGCGCCCAGAAGAGCGCGGGCGTCGTCGACGACGTGATCGTCCTGGCGAACCACCCGAGCCGCCTCGGCATCGACTCGCCCGGCGAGCTGCGGGCCTGGCAGGACGCCGACCCCGAGGTGTTCGTCGGCATGGAGGGCGCCCCCGGTGCCCAGGCGGGTGCCGTCGCCGCGAACGCGTCGGCGCGCTCGCGGCGGGGCGAGTACGAGAACGCCCCCAGCGAGTTCTCGTTCGCCGGCTACCCCGCCGAGGCCTACCTGACCCACGGCGGCTTCGACTGGACGACGGCCGTCGTCGGCGGCGTGTGGGACTCGCTGCTCAGCGAGGGCCGGCGCTGGTGGATCACCTCGAACAGCGACCTCCACCTCAAGGAGTCCGACGCCACGCGCGTCGGCGACTTCCCGACCGGGCCCGGCTGGGAGTCCGGCGCGACGCTCGGCAACTTCGACCGTGCCGGCCGCCGCCCCGACCCGGTCGCGACGGCCACGCCCCAGAACGGCGCCGACTTCTGGCCGGGCGAGTTCAGCCGGAACCACGTCGGCGCCGTCGACCGGTCGTCCGCCGCCCTGCTCGACGCGATCCGCGCCGGTCGGCTCTGGGTCGACCACGGGCACCTGGTCGCCGGGCTGTCCGTCGTGCTCCGGGCCACCGGCGGGCAGGAGGCGCAGGCCACCCTGGGCGGGACCCTCACCGTCCCGCGCGGCACCGCCCTCGAGCTCGTGGTCGACGTCGTGCCCACGGCGACGCCCACCTCACGGGGCACGATCCCGCGGCTCGCCCACCTGGACGTGATCCGTGGCCGCGTCACCGGACCCGCGGCCGACCGCGACGAGCAGCGCGCGCCCGCCACCCGGGTCGTCGAGCTGCTCGACGTCGCCGACCGGTCCGCCGCTCCGTTCCGCGTCGTCGTGCCGCTCGAGCCCGCCACCGAGGACGGCTACGTGCGCCTGCGCGGCAGCGACGGCCAGGTGCACGGCGTCGGCCCGCTCGGAGCCGACGTCGACCCGCGGGCACCCCAGCCGTTCCCGATCAGCCCGGCCGACCCGTGGGCCGACACCTGGCTCTACGCGAACCCGATCTTCGTCAGCGTGCGCTGAGCCGGCCGCGGCCCACTCCTGGGGGAACGTCGTCGCGACCGTCCCCGCGTCACGCCGCGGGCTGGCACCGCGGGCACCACCAGGCCCGCCGCGTGCGGCCGTCCGGCGTCGGAGGGTCGTCGCGCGCCTCGACGCGGGTGCCGCAGCGCAGGCACGGGCGTCCGGCCCGGCCGACGACCCAGTGCGTCTCGCCGCGGCGCGTCCGGCCCGTCGTGACCTGGTAGGCGCCGGGCGTCGAGACCGAGAAGCGCAGGGCGCGCGCGGCCACGTCGACGAGCTTCACCAGGTCGACCTCGCTGATCGGGGAGGCCGGGTGCACGCCACGCAGGTACCCCACCTCGTTGACCCAGAGGTTGCCGAGGCCGGCCATCGGACGTTGGTCGAGCAGCGCGGCACGGACCGTGACGTCGGGGAGTGCGGCCAGGCGACGTCGCGCCTCCTCGGGGTCCCAGTCGGGGCGCAGCGGGTCGGGGCCCAGGTGGCCGACCAGCGCGTGCTCGTCCCGGGTCGGCACCAGGTCGACGACCGGCAGGTCGACGCCCCAGAGGGTGTGGCCGTCGTCGAGCCGGGCACGCACCCGCACCTGCCGCTGCAGCCGGGACGGCAGGACGCGGCCGGGGCGCGTGAGCGTCCACGACCCCTGCATGCGCAGGTGCGTGTGCAGGGTGGTGGCGTCGTCGAAGCGGGTCAGCAGGTGCTTGCCGTGGGTGTCGACCTCGACGACGCGCCGACCGGCGAGCGACTCGCCCGCCCGGCCGCCCGACCGCAGCTCGCCGTCGACGACGACCTGCCCGACGAGCGAGGGACGGAGGCGCGCGGCCAGCAGGTGGACGCTGTCACCCTCCGGCATGCCGCGATGCTACCCGGCGTGCCCCGGCGCGACCGCCGCGACGAACTCGATCTCGACCCGGGCGCCCTTGGGCAGTGCGGCGACCTGGTACGCGGCGCGCGCCGGCAGCACCCCGCCGTGGAAGACCTCGGCGTAGGCCTCGTTCACGACCGCGAAGTCGGCGATGTCGGCCAGCAGCACCGTCGTCTTGACGACGAGGTCGACGCCCGACCCCGCGGCCTCGAGCACGGCGACCCCGTTGCGCAGGGACTGGGCCGCCTCGTCGCGGACGTCCGGCCCGGCGAACTCGCCCGTGGCCGGGTCGATCGGCAGCTGGCCCGACACGAAGACGAGGTCGCCCACCCGGACGGCCTGCGAGTACGGGCCGATCGCGGCCGGGGCGGCGTCGGTGTGCACGGC
This sequence comes from Frigoribacterium sp. 2355, assembly GCF_054060695.1. Classification (NCBI taxonomy): domain Bacteria; kingdom Bacillati; phylum Actinomycetota; class Actinomycetes; order Micrococcales; family Microbacteriaceae; genus Frigoribacterium; species Frigoribacterium sp. 2355. Next base: position 40,317 of record NZ_JBSSDL010000002.1, read on the forward strand.
GCGGAGGGGGTTCGGGTCGAGGGTCATCGTCGTCCTCCCAGGACGGTCAGGGCCGCGTCGACCGCAGCCGGGGTGGTGGTGGCGTGCACGCAGAGGCGCACGCGGTCGTCGCCGTGGACGGTCGCCGTGACGCCCTCGGCCTCGAGCCGTGCGCCGACGGCCGCGGCCTCACCCGCGGGCACGCCGGCCACGACGAGTCCCGCCCGTCGTGATCGCTCGACGGGGGAGAGCACGGGCACCCCTGCGGCCTCGAGACGGGCGATCAGGTCGCCCGCCGTGTCCGCCACGCGGGACGCCACGACGCCGACGCCGACCGACTCGAGCTGCTCGAGCGCCGTGGCCAGGGCACCCGACGCGAACGGCGACCCGTTGGTCACCGACAAGCGCTGCGCCCCGGGCAGCGGGGCGTGCGGCACGCCGTCGTAGCGTGAGGCGCCCTCGACGCCGGTCCAGCCGCCGAGGACCGGACGGAGGCGCGCGAGGGCCCGCGAGGACAGCGCCACGAACCCGGTTCCCCAGCCCGCCCGCAGCCACTTCTGGCCGCCGACGACGAGCGCGTCGGCGAGGGTCCAGTCGGCGTCGAGGACGCCGAAGCCCTGGATGCCGTCGACGACGAGCAGGCGGTCGCCCACGGCCTCCCTCAGCCCGGCGAGGTCGGCGACGGTGCCCGTGCGGAAGTCGACCGCGCTCACCGCGACGGCCACGGTGTCGGGCCCGACCGCGTCGGCCACGCGCTCGGGCGTGACGGGCGCCAGCGGCTGCCCCGGGACGGCGGGCAGCGGCCGCACCGTCGTGAGCCCGGCCTCCTCCGAGCGCCACCACGCGTAGAGGTTCGACGGGAACTCGGCGCTGCTGACCACGACCTCGCCCCGGGGCAGTCCGAACGCGATCTGCATCAGCCCGAGCGACGTGCTGCCGGTGAGGGCGACCCCTCCACGGTCGAACCCGGTGAGGCGGGCGACCGCGGCGAGGGCACGCTCGTCCTCGGCGTGCAGGCCCGACGAGGGGACGCCGGCGCTCGCCGCGGAGGCGAGGCGTCCGATCGTCTCGACGACGTCCCTGGACGGAGGCCCGTAGCTGCCGAAGTTCAGGTAGCCGACCGGCTCGGCGAACGACGCGAGGTAGGCGTCGAGCGCCGAGCCGGGGGCCGCCGCTCCCGTGCCTGCGCCCGTGCCCGTGCCCGTGGCCGTGCCCGTCGCAGAGCCCGAGGTCACGCCAGCACCCGCTGCAGGAACTGCCGGGTGCGCGTCTCGCGCGGGGCGCCGAGCACCTGCTCGACCGGCCCCTGCTCGACGATGCCGCCGTCGGCCATGAAGACAACGCGGTCGGCGACCTCGCGGGCGAACTGGATCTCGTGCGTCACGACGAGCATCGTCATGCCGTCGCGCGCCAGGTCGCCCATCACCTTGAGCACCTCGCCGACCAGCTCGGGGTCGAGGGCCGAGGTCGGCTCGTCGAAGAGCAGGAAGAGCGGCTTCATCGCGACGGCCCGGGCGATGGCCACGCGCTGCCGCTGCCCGCCCGAGAGCTGGCCGGGGTAGGCGTCCACCTTGTCGCCGAGGCCCACCCGCTCGAGGATCTCGACGGCCTCGCGCCGCGCCTCCTTGGCCGACCGGCGCTGCACGCGGACGGGGCCCTCGAGCACGTTGCCCAGCACGGTCAGGTGCGGGAACAGGTTGAAGTGCTGGAACACCATGGCCGTGCGGGCCCGCTGCGCCGACAGGCGGCGCTCGGTCAGCTCGTGCAGCACGCCGTCGCGGAGCTCGAACCCCATCGGTTCGCCGCCCACCCAGACCTCGCCCGCGTCGGGTTCCTCGAGCCGGTTCAGGGTGCGGAGGAACGTCGACTTGCCGGCTCCCGACGGGCCGATGATGCAGACCACCTCGCCGCTGCGCACGGTCATCGAGACGTCGCGCAGCACCTCGTGGCTGCCGTACGACTTGCCGATGCCGATGGCCTCGAGGACGGGGGCCGCCTCGGCGGCGGGCACCGCGCCTCCTGCGGTCGTCGTGTCGGTCGTGGTCACGGGGTGCTCCTCACGAGGGGTGCGCGGCCGAGGTCGGCGGCGACTTTGCGGCGGAGGGCGCGGGCGTTCGGCGGCCCGCCGGGGCGGCGGTCCTGGCGGTCGAAGCTGCGCTCGAGGTAGAACTGGCCGACGCTCGCCACGCTGACGATGACCATGTACCAGATCGCCGCGGCGATCAGGGTCTCCATGACCTGCAGGTTGAACGAGGCGATGTTGTTCGCCGCCTTGATCAACTCGAGGTAGCCGATGACCGACGCCATCGCCGTGCCCTTGAGCATGTTGATGAAGTCGTTGCCGGTCGGGGGGATGATGATGCGCATCGCCTGGGGCAGCACGATGCGGGCCATGCGCTGCATCGGGGTCTGCCCGATCGACTGGGCGGCCTCGATCTGGCCGCGGTCGACGCTCTTGAGGCCGGCGCGCACGATCTCGGCCATGTAGGCGCTCTCGTTGAGGGCCAGACCGAGGAACGCCGCGACGAACGTGGTCATGACGTCGTTCGTGCTGACGTCGAGGAACACCACGTCGGTGAACGGCACCCCGAGGGTCAGGCGCGGGAAGATCAGCGCCAGGTTGTACCAGAGCAGGATCTGCAGCAGCACGGGCAGGCCACGGAACAGCCAGGTGTACCCGGCCGCGAAGGCCTGCGCCACCGGGTTCTTCGAGATGCGCATCAGGGCGATGACGACGCCGATGACCACCGCGCTCACCTGGGCGACCACGGCGAGCACGATGGTGCCGACGAGGCCCTGCAGGATGATCGGCGACACCAGGTAGTACGGGATGTCGCGGTACGAGATGTCGCCCTGCGACGCCCCGTAGACGAGCGCGACGAGCAGCACCACGATCATGACGGCGCTGACCCAGCGGCCCCAGTGCTTCAGTCGCACCTGGGGCAACAGCTCCCGGCCGCCGGCGGGCCCGCCGCCGCGTCCGGCCGAGGAGGCGCGGGTGGCGTCGCCCGGGTCGGTGCCCGTCGGTCGTGCGGTCGCCACCTACTTGCCGCCGTTGACGGTGGCCTCGGTGACGCTGCCCGAGGTGATGCCCCAGGCGTCGAGCACCTCGCCGTAGGTGCCGTCGTCGATGAGCGAGTCGAGGGCCGCGGCGATGGCGTCGCGCAGCTCGGCGTCGTCCTTGTTGACGCCGATGCCGTAGGGGGCGCCGTCGATGACGTCGCCGGGGACGACCTCGAAGGCCTGGCCGTCCTGGGCGGTCTTCGAGATGTAGACCGCGCTGGGCAGGTCGTTGACGATGGCGTCGATGCGGCCGGTGCGCAGCTGCGTCTGGTTCTGGCTGTCGCTGTCGGTCACCGTGATGTCGAGGGCCTCCTCGCCGTCGGACTCGCACTGCGTGCTGGTGGCCTCGGCGAACTCCTGCTGGCTGGTGCCGGTGACGACGGCGATGGCCTTGCCGCAGAGCGCGTCGGGGCCGGTGATGTCGTCGGGGTTGCCCTTCTGCACCATCAGCGTGATGCCCGAGGTGAGGTAGTCGACGAAGTCGATCGCCTGCTGGCGCTCGGCCGTGTCGTTCATGGCAGCGATGGTCACGTCGACGCGGCCGGACTGCAGGCTGGTGATGAGCGAGCCGAAGTCCTGGTTCTCGTACTCGACGTCGAGGCCGAGCTTCTTGCCGACCGCGGTGATGAGGTCGTGGTCCGAGCCGATGACGGTCGAGCCGTCGGCCGCGTAGAAGTTGTTCGGCGCGGACTGGACGTTCGAGCCGACCACGAGCGTGCCGGCGTCCTTGATGTCGGAGGGCACCTGGGCGGCGAGGGCGTCGTCGACCTGGACGGCGTCGAGCAGTGCGCTCGTGTCGGGGATGGTCGAGGACGACGACGAGGCGCCGCCGGACGCGTCGCCGGAGGCGTCGCCGGGCTGCGGGGCGCTCGGGCCGCCGCACGCCGTGAGGCCGAGGGCCAGGACGGCGCCCGTGGCGACGGTGCCCCAGAGGGCGGAGCGGGAGCGGGTTCGGGTCATGGTCGAGCCTTTCGTGAGCGTCGTCGGTCATCGGAAGCTAGCCGAGTGATCGGCGAGATGAGAAGAAATTATCACAGTGCGACGATTTCGTTACATGCCGGTAACCTGGGGGCATGACGAGAGCCAGCAGCGCCACCGTGGTCGACGCCAGCCGGGTCCTGCGGGCCGAGTTCGAGCCCTACCTGCCGCTCATGGACTTCTTCGCCGAGCTGCTCGGGCCGCGGACCGAGGTCGTGCTGCACGACACGAGCGACCTGAGCCGGTCGATCGTCGCCCTGACGAACGGCCACGTCAGCGGGCGCAGCGTCGGCGGGCCGGCGACCGACCTCGTGCTCAAGGTGCTGCAGAACCACGAGCACGACGACCGCGACTACCTGGCCAACTACCTGGCCGAGTCCCGCACCGGCGGCACGTTCCGCTCGTCGACCTTCTTCATCCGCGACACGGGCGGCGACGTCGTGGGCATGCTCTGCCTCAACATCGACGACGAGCCGCTGACCCGGGCTCGTGACCTGCTCGCGGCCATCACGGCGACGACGGGGCTGGTCAAGGGGGCGCCGTTGGGCTCCGGGTCCGAGGCGTGCCCCGCCTCGACCTCGTCGTCGGGGCCGGTCGCCGAGCGGCTGAGCATGAACGTCGACGAGCTCGCCCTCGACGGCGTCGCCCGCATCGTGGCGGCCCAGGGCGTCGAGCCGCACCGCATGACGCCCGACGAGAAGGTCGCGGCCGTGCGCGAGATCGAACGGGCGGGGGTCTTCCTGCTCAAGGGCGCGGTGGCCCAGGTGGCCGAGGCGCTGCACGTGTCCGAGCCGACGGTGTACCGGTACGTGCGGCAGGTGCGCCAGGGCGGCTGACGGGCGCGGCGCGTGCCCCCGGCTCCGGTCACGCGGGAGTCGCACCGCCGACTGGACGTGGGGCCGCCCCCCCCCGGCGGGGGGGGGGGGGGGGGGGGGGGGGGCCCCGCCGGGGGGGCGGGCCGGGGGGGGGGGGCGGGGCCCCCCCCCCCCCCCCCCCCGCCGGCGCCGGGGGGGGCCCGGGGGGGGGGGGGGGGGCCGCCGGGGGGGGGCGGGGGGGGGGGGGGCCCCCGGGCGCGGGCCCGGGGGGCGCCCCCCCGCCGCGGGGCCGCCCCCCCCCCCACCGGGGGGGGGCGACGCTCGGTCTACGGTGCGACACGGGCGATGATCGCGCCGTGGGGCCTCGGCCCGGACCGTGGTCCCGTGCGGGTGTGGGTCTCGAGCACGTCGAACCCGGAGGCGCGCAGCTCGTCCGAGAGGAGGTCGGGTGCCCAGCGCCACGCGGTCGTGATCGCGTGGTCGAACGGTTCGACGGTCGACCCCGTGAAGAACCCGACGAGCAGCCCGCCGCCCGGCCGGAGCACCCGGGCGAACTCGCGGAGCGGGCGCCGGATGCTGCCCGGGTCGTGGTGGATCAGCGAGTACCAGGCGAGGACTCCTGCGAACTCGCCCGGCTCGTAGGGCAGGGCGTCGACGTCGCCCAGGCTGAACGAGACGTCCGGGTGGGTGCGGCGCGCGTGCTCGACGAAGGCCGGGACCCGGTCGAGACCACGCACGCGGACGCCCCGCGCGGCGAGGTGCCCAGACCAGTGGCCCGGCCCGCAGCCCGCGTCGAGCACGGGGCCCTCGACCGTCGTCGCCCAGGACGTGACCAGGTGCTCGTCGGCGGGGTGCACCGACGACATCGAGCCGAGGTGGTCGACGTACTCGCGGGCCCGCGCGGCGTAGCGCTCCCCGACGTCGGATGTCATGCCCCGCAGCCTAGGAGTCGTGGCTCGGGGCCGGGGCCGGGGCCGGGGCCTGAGTCGGAGCCGGAGCCGGAGCCGGGGTCGGAGTCGGAGTGGGGCCCCCCCCCGGGGGGGGGGGGCCCCGCCCCCCGGGGGGGGGGGGGGGGGCGGGGGGGGGGGGCCGGGGGGCGGGGGGGGGGGGGGCGGGGGGCCCCCCCCCCGGGGGCGCCCCCCCCCCCCCCCGGGGGGCGCCCCCCCCCCCCCGGCGCGGGGGGGGCCACCTCGACCTCGACTGCGGGGCGTCGCATCGACAGGGGCGGTGCGGCACCGCCGACTGGATGTCGCACCGCCGAAGTGGGCGGTGCGACGCTCAGTTCGCGGTGCGACCCGTGTGAGGAGGCGCGGTGCGACACGGGCGAGGAGGCGCGGTGCGGGCGGGCGAGGAGGCGCGGCGAGAGCGGGCGAGGAGGCGCGGCGAGAGCGGGCGAGGAGGCGCGGCGAGAGCGGGCGAGGAGGCGCGGCGAGACCGGGCGAGGAGGCGCGGTGCGACCGGGCGTCCGAGTCCGGCACCGGCCGGCCCGGGTCAGGTCGCGGATTCGCGGGCGGCGGCGTCGAGCGCGGCGGCGATGCTGTCGAGCTGGGGGAGGGCCTCGGCGATCGTCTCGTCCGTGCCCGTGGTCGAGAGGACGTACTGGTACGCCTCGCGCAGGGTGGTCGTGGTGTCCTCGCCCTGCGTGGTCAGGTGGAGGAAGAGGCTGCGGCGGTCGCCCGGGTGACGGCTGCGCGTGACCTGCCCCGACTTCTCGAGCCGGTCGACCACGGCCGTCGTCGCCCCCGTGCTCAGCAGCAGCTGTTGGGCGAGTGCTCCCGGGGTGAGCCCCGGGGCGTCGGCGACGGCGAGCAGGGCCGCCAGCTCGGTGTGGCCCATCCCGAAGACCTTCGCGGCGTGGAGCCGGTAGCGGCGGTGGGCCTCGTCCAGGGTCTGCAGCGTCGCGGCGAGGCGCCGGACGGACTCCGGGTGGTTCTCCGGAGTGGCGGGAAGGTCGGGGCTCACGACAGCAGGGTACCGAGCATCGCCCCCGGTGTCGGCACCGTTGCGCAGAACGGATGACCCAGTTCGGGGCGCGGCGACCCGCTCAGGCGACCCGCTCAGGCGACCTGGTGCACGACGTAGCTCGCGACGAAGCCGAGCACCGTCACGAGTCCCGTGAGCGTCTGCGTCTTGCGGAAGGCCTCGGGGATCATCGTGTCGCAGATCATCGCGAGGATCGCCCCGGCGGCGAACGCCATGACGAACGACTGTCCGCCCTCGGGCACCCCGCCGAGCAGGGCGTACCCGCCGAGCGCGGACAGGGCGCACACCACGGCGATGCCCGACCAGAGGCCGAAGACGTACCCGGCCGACCGGCCCGACGACTTGAGGTCGGCCGTGCTCGACATGCCCTCAGGGAAGTTCGAGATCACCACGGCCACCAGCACGGCGATGCTGAGGGACCCGCCGCCCGTCAGGCTGACGCCCTGGACGGCGGTCTCGGGGACGCCGTCGAGCAGGGCGCCGAGGGCGATGCCCAGGCCGGTGCCCGAGCCGGCCGACCCGCGACGGTGGTGCTTGCGCCGGAACCCGCCGTGCTCGAGAAGCTGGTCCAGGACGACGTAGACGACGGCGCCCGCCAGGAACCCGCCGAGGGTCGGGAGCAGCCCGCCGCTGCTCGTGGCCTCGTCGACGAGGTCGAACGAGAGCGCGGAGATCAGGACGCCCGCACCGAACGCCATGACCAGGGCGACCACCTCGCGGGGCACCCTGACGAACCACGACACCGCCGCCCCGACGACCAGGGAGAGGCCCGAGAGCAGGCCGGCGAGAGAGGCGAGGAGGAGCGGTGAGGGCACGAGGACGTGTCTAGTCCTTCCGTGCGCAGGAGGCGCGGTGCCGGTCCCGAGGACTCGCACCGCGCCTCATGCGGTCGCCGCTCAGTAGTCGATGCGGCCCCGGCGGTCGTGGAACTCGCCGGTCGGGCCGTCGGGCCCGAGCAGGGCGAGGGCGACGGTGGCGTCCGTGCCCTCGGTCACCGTCTGGTGGCCGCCGTGCCCGTTGAAGTCGGTGGCGGTGTAGCCGGGGTCGCTGACGTTCACGCGGAAGGTCGGCAGGTTCTTGGCGTACTGCACGGTCAGGGCGATCACGGCCGCCTTCGAGGACGCGTAGGGCACCGCGGCGACGGGGTACTCGTCGTGGCCCTCGGTGCTCAGCCAGCGCGGCCAGCCGACGCCCGACGCGACGTTGACGATCACGGGTCGGTCGGAGCGGCGCAGCAGGGGCATCGCGGCCTGGGTGACGCGGACGAGCCCGACGACGTTGACGTCGAGAACCTCCTGCATCGTCTCGGGGGTGAGGTCGTCGACGCCGAACGACGACCCGAGGACGCCCGCGTTGTTGACGAGGACGTCGAGCTCGGGCAGGGAGGCGAGCGCCGCGTCGACGCCGGCCTGGTCGGTGACGTCGAGCTGCACGGCATGGGCGCCCAGGGCCCGGACGGCGTCGCCCGAGTCGAGGTCGCGCATGCCCGCGTACACGGTGTGGCCCGCCTCGAGCAGGCGGCGGGCGGTCTCGAGTCCGAGGCTCTTGTTGGCCCCGGTGATGAGTGTGGTGGTCATGGGTCCATGCTGCGCCCGGCCCCGCCTCGGCACCCAGGCCCCGCACGACGGGAGGACTGCCGGTACCACCCTGGGGCGACCGGGCCGGGGGAGGATGGCTGCATGAGCGAGTTCGCGGACGTGTTGCGGTCGTGGCGTGACCGGGTCGGCCCGGCCGACGTGGGGCTGCCCGCGGGGGCGGGGCGCCGCACGACGGGTCTCCGCCGCGAAGAGCTGGCGGCGCTCGCCGGGGTGAGCGTCGACTACGTCGTCCGCCTCGAGCAGGGTCGGGCGACCAACCCGTCTCCGCAGATGCTCCGCGCCCTGGCGGTCGCCCTGCGCCTGAGCGACGACGAACGCGACCACCTCTACCGCTCGGCCGGCGCCGCGCCTCCGTCGGCCGGGATCGTCCCGCGCCACGTGGGGCCCGGCGTGCAGCGCATCGTCGACCGGCTCGGGGACGTGCCGCTGGCCGTCTTCTCGGCGACCCACGACATCCTGCTCTGGAACCCCCTCTGGGCCGCGGTGAACGGCGACCCGTCGCGCCTCGTCGGGCTCGAGCGCAACCTCGTCTGGCGTCACTTCACGTCGGGCCACGAGGGCACCGAGTTCGACGCCCGGCACGAGGAGGACTTCGCGAGCGACCTCGCCGCCGACCTGCGGGCGGCGGTGGGGCGCTATCCGTCGGACCCCTCGCTCGGCCACCTCGTGTCGCGCCTGCTCGAGACGTCGCCCGAGTTCGCACGCCGCTGGGCCGAGGCCAAGGTCGCCGAGCACCGGGCCAGTCGCAAGACCGTGACGGGCACCCCGGTCGGCCCGATCGCGATCGACTGCGACGTGCTGACCGCGCCCGGCGACCTGAGGATCGTCGTCTACACGGTGGCGCCGGGGTCCGACGACGAGGCGCGACTCGACCTGCTGCGCGTCACCGGGCTGCAGTCGATGGCGGCGACCTCGGCCGGCTGAGGCCGTGCCCGCTCGGGTCAGCCCTCGCGGGCTGAGTCCCGGGCTGCGTCCCGGGCGGCGCGAGCCCGCGCCGTGATCGCCGTGACGACCTCGGTCTTGGCGTCGGCGTAGTCGTTCATGTCGTCCCAGCGGCGGTCGAGCAGGGCCCGCTTGACGTCGGCGTACAGCTCGCGGTCGGCGGCGTCGGTGCGCAGGTGGTCGCGCAGCAGCAGGTACCCGGCGATGGCGTCGGCACCCTGCTCGTAGACGTGCACGTGGACGCTGCGCTCCGGCGTCCGCACGAGTCGGTGCCCCGGCTCGCGCACCCGCAGCTCGTAGCCCGCGGCGAGCAACGGGTCGAGGTAGTCCTCTTCCGCGGTGATGTCGGGCACCGCGACCACGACGTCGACGATCGGCTTCGCCGCGAGGCCCGGCACCGACGTGGAGCCGATGTGCTCGACGCCGACCGCGATGCCCGACGGCGCGAGGGCCTCGACGATGCGGCGTCGGTGCTCGGCGAACTCGGCCGGCCAGCGCTCGTCGTAGTCGTGCAGGGCGACCCGGACCGCCTCGGCGCCACCCACGATCTCGGTGGTCGTGACGGCGGGGCGGCGGGGCGTTGGGTCGGCAGGCATCAGGAGATCCTGCCAGACGCCGTCACCCCTGACGCGTGTTCCACCGCGGGTCCTTCTTGTTGATGACGTAGACCCGACCGCGGCGGCGGACGACCTGCGAACCGGGGATCTTCTTGAGCGCCTTGAGCGAGTTGCGGACCTTCACGGTTGCCTCCTGGAGTCGATGGGGTGGTGTCGGTTGTTAGTGAGAACCATTATCACCTAGCGTGGGGGCATGACCGAACCGACCCGCGCCTCCTCGTCCCCACGCCACCGGGGCGTCGTCCTCGTGACGGGCCAGAGCCCGTCGGCGGTGGACCAGGTGGCCGACGGGCTGCTCGGATCGACGAGCCACCGGCTGGTCGCGGGTCCGGACGCGCACGACGCCGCCGACGCCGTGCACCGGCTCGCGCTCGACCTCGCCCACGACGGGCACCCGGTCGACGTCGTGGCCACGCTCGCTGCCGGCACCCCGAGTCGGGCCACCGGCCTGCTGCTCGGCTCGCTGCTCGACTCGTCCCTGGGGCGGCCCTCGGGTCGGTCGCTGCTGCAGCACGTCGTCTCGGTCGTCAGCGCGGTCGAGCTGGTCGACCTCGTGCTCGGCGGGGTCGACGACCGGTTCCTCGCCGCCGAGCACGTCGTCGACCTCGTCGAGTACGCGACCGTGATCGTCCTGGTCGACACGGCCGGGGTGTCCCCGCGCGACCTGCGGACGATCCGCCGGCTGCTCGCGCGACTGGCGCCGGAGAGCCGCGTCGCCGGCGTCGACGCCGTGCGACGCGAGACCCTCGAGAGCCCGGGAGGCGCGGCGCAGCTCGGCGGCGCCGCCGGCTGGATGCAGGCCCTCTCGGAGCACACCCCCGACCTCGACCACGACGGCGTGGTCACGACGTACGCCTACCGGGACGAGCGTCCGTTCCACCCGGGGCGCCTCGCCGTCGCGGTCGAGCACACCTTCGCCCCGGGCGCCGTCGGCACGGTGCTGCGCTCGCGCGGTTTCACCCAGTTCGCGACCCGCAGCGACCGCGTCGGCTCGTGGTCGAGCGTCGGGCAGATGCTGAGCCTCGACCCGACCTCGAGCCCGTCGTGGCACCCCGACTCGCCGCACGGCCAGCAGATCGCCTTCTTCGGTCTCGACCTCGACGTCGCGACGATCCGTCGAGAGCTCGACACGTGCCTCCTGGCCGACGACGAGCTGCTGGGCGACCCGGCGGGCTGGCGCGACTTCGTCGACCCGTTTCCGGTGTGGAGCGGGCCGGGGGCCGGGCCGGGGCACCGGCACTAGGTTCGGAGGACGGCTCGCGGCGGGAGGAGGGGTCGAGATGCAGTTCACGTTCGACGCCGACCTGTGGCGGTGGGAGAGTCGGCGAGCCTTCTACACGTTCGTCAGCCTGCCGCCCGAGGTCGAGGACCACGTCCTGATGGTGGCCGGCGACCTGCTGCGCGGCTGGGGTTCCGTCCGGGTGGAGGCGCGGGTCGGCTCGTCGACGTTCACCACGTCGGTCTTCCCCCTCGGCGACGAGAACGCCTACGCCCTGCCCGTCAAGCGGGCCGTGCGCGACGCCGAGGGCCTCGGCGTCGGCGACACCGTGGGCGTCACGGTGCGCCTGCTCGACTTCTGAGCTGCCGCCGAGGTCTTGACGGCCGACACGGGCGGGGCCACGCTGTGCGTCACCACCCGTGGACCGTTCGAAGGAGAACCCCGTGGCCATGATGTTCGTCAACCTGCCCGTGACCGACCTCGACCGGGCGAAGTCGTTCTACACGTCCCTCGGCTTCACCATCAACCCGCTCTTCACGGACGAGAACGCCGCGTGCGTGATCGTGGAGGAGGACCACAGCGCGTTCATGATCCTCCGGCGTGAGTACTTCCAGACCTTCACCGACCTGCCCATCGGTGATCCCACCACGGCTCCCTCGGTCGCCACCGCCGTCATGCTCGACTCGCGTGACGAGGTCGACACGACGGTCACCGCCGGCCTCGGCGCCGGAGGCACGGAGGCGCGCCCCGCGTCGGACTACGGCTTCATGTACCAGCGCCAGCTGACCGACCCGGACGGCAACATCCTCGAGTTCGGCTGGGTGGACCCGTCAACGGCTGAACAGGGCCCCGAGGCCTACGCCCAGCAGCAGGGTGACTGACGATCGAGTGGGCAGAAAATGTCCTTCGTGCGAGCGGGAAGGACGATTTCTGCCCACTCGACCACCGCCTCCTCGGGGCGGGGCGGGGCGGGGCAGCGCGGGGCTGCGCAGGGCAGGGCGTCGCTAGCGGGCGAGCGTGTCGCGGGGGTACTCGTCGAAGCGCGCGGCGTACGACCCCGCGAACCGGCCGAAGTTGCCGAAGCCCCAGCGTCGGGCGACGTCCGAGACACGGGTCTCGTTCGGTGCCGCCGCGAGCAGTTCGTCGTGGACGCGGTCGAGGCGCACCTGGCGCAGGTACGCCGCTGGCGACGTGCCGAGGTGTTCCTTCATCGACGTCTGCAGGGTGCGGGTGTGCATGCCCGATGCCTCGGCGATGTCGGCCGGGGTGAGCGGCTCGGCCGCGTGGGCGTGGATGTACTCGACCGCGTGCCGGACGCGGGCCGCCTCCTGCGTGCGCAGGCCGACGGGCACGTCGACGGCTCGCCACGGGAACAGGTCGAGCATGGCCCGGGCGAGGGTGAGCTGGGCCTCGAGCCGCACGAGCGGTGACGCCTGCTCGGCCACGACGGTCGCGGCGCTCGACCCGACGGCGGTCCGCCAGGCCGCGACCGCCTCGGGGCGAGGGGTGACCGCGTAGTCGAACACGACGCGCTGTGACGGTCCGCCGTGGCGTTCGGCGGCGGTCCGTTCGAGGAAGTCGCTTCCGACCTGCACCATGCCGTTCCTCCGCGGGGTCGACTCGAACGAGAAGGCCTCCTCGGCCGGCATGAGGAACGGCGTGGAGCCCTCGCTCGTGAACGTGTGGCCGCGCTGGTGCAGGGTGGTGCGTCCGCTGCGGTTCCACGCGACGATGTACTGCCCCGGGAAGGGGATCTCGCCCTGCATCGGTGCACTGAACGACGAGGTCTGCATGACGAGGCGGTCGTCGCCGGCGAGCACGTACGAGTACTCGAACGGGCTGCCTCCCGACTGGGACCGGAATCGTCGGCCCCGGTAGTGCGTCTCGAGGCGGCGGGTCGCCTCGCGGAGGTCGGTGCCGCCGTCCTGGACGCGCCGGTAGGTCGACCCGCCCCCGTCGTCGCCGCCGCCCCCGTCGTCGCCGCCGCCGCCCGCGAGGTCGACGGGGTGCGCGGAGACCCCGCCGGTGGGTTCCGGTTCTCCGTCGGGCGCGCTGACGTAGAAGCTCGGCATGGGGTCCTCTCGATCCGTGGTCCTGCGGCGCCGCCGTGGGCGGCACACGATGGAGACGTGGCCCGAGGGCGAAACGTCACGAATTCGTCGGACTCTCCCGGTCTTCGGTGCCGCGGGACGCGGGGACGGGGCTCGAGGTGCCCCCAGAGGACGGGCCGGCGACCGGCGGGCGGGCGGGGCCGGCGGGGTGGGGCCGGCCGGGTCGGCCGGGCGCGCCGGGCCGGCCGGACGAGCCGTGCGCAGCCCCCGACCACGAAGGAGGCGCGGTGCCCTCGCACCGCGCCTCCTCGTCCCGGGGGTGGTCGCGTCAGTCGGCCGTGGCCACCGCGACCTCGTTGGGCGTGACGTCGAGCTCGCGCGACGACAGCACCTCGCCCGTGGTCAGGTCGACCGCGTGCACGCTGTCCGTCGCCGGCTCGGTGACGTAGCCGACGTCACCCGCGACGACGATCGCGGGGTGGGCGTCCTGCCACTCGGCCGGGCCCTCCCAGGCGCCGATCACGGGCCACGACGCCGTGAGCTCGCCGGTCGCGGGGTCGAGCACGTGCACGGCGCCGTCGGTGCCGATCAGGTACGCGAGGTCGCCCGGGCCGCGGGCGACGCCCCGGAAGGTGTACTCGACGCCCTCGGGCAGGTCGACGACGTCGAGGGTGTCGGCGGCCGTGTCGATCAGGGTGACCGCGTGCAGCAGGTAGCCCTCGGCGTCGGGGTCGTCCTTGTGGTCGCCGACGACGAGCGGGCTGGTCTCGCTGACGTACGCGTTGCCCATGCGGCCGTAGGGCTGCGAGGGCGAGGCGAGCTTGGTGATCGTGCCGTCGTGGTAGACGAGCGCTCCGTCCTCACAACCGAGGACGACGGCCTCGTCGGCCGCGGTGCCCTCGCCGTGGACGCCCGGGCACTCGTCGCTCTGCGCCACGACCGCACCGTCGGCGTCGCGCACCTCGATGCCCGTGCGGCCGTCGGAGTCGCCGACCGTCGTGAGGAAGGTGCCGTCCTCGAGCACGACCGAGACGCCGTGGTGGGCCTCGACGCCCTCGATCGTCTCGACCGTGGGCAGCTCGCCGTCGGTGACGGCGTCGGTCAGGTCGGCGGACTCGAACACCGTGGTGTCGCTCGTGCCGTCGGCGTAGAGGATCGTCTTGCCGCCGTGCCGGACGACGTGGCCCGCGGTGTCGGCGTCGAACACCAGGTCGGTCAGGGCGGGCTCGGACGAGCTGCCGGCCGCCGTGTCGAGCACCTGGAACCCTCCGCTCGTCGTGACCATGACGTGTCGGCCGTCGCCGGCCGGGTTGAGGCGGGTGAACTCCTCGGAGTCGAACGCGCCGACGGTCTCGAGGGTCTCGCCGTCGAGCACGGTGACGCGGCCCTCGGACGAGACGGCGAGGCGGGGGCCGGACGAGGAGGCGCCGGTCGCGTCGGCGCCGCCCGTCGCGTCGGACGCGGAGCCGGGTCCGCCGGTCGAGCAGGCGACGAGGGTCGCGGCGACGCCGAGGGCGAGCAGCGTGCCGCCGGTCCGTCGCAGGTGGGTGGTGCGCATGGGTGTTCCTCTTTCTGGTGGTCGGACGCTCACGGGGAGAGTCCGGTGGCGATGCGCTCGGTGTCGACGCGCATCATGGTCAGGTAGTCGGGGGCGTCCCCGTCGGCCGCGGTGAGCGACTCGGTGAACAGTTCGACGACGTCGACGTGGACGTCCGCCTCGCTCGCCAGGGCCTGCACGAGTCGGTCGGGCGAGGACGACTCGGCGAACACGGTCGGGACGCCCGTCGTCTCGACGGCGTCGACCAGGTCGGCGAGGTCGGACGCCGACGGCGCCGCGAGCGTCGTGCCGCCGGGGATCACGGCCCCGACGACGTCGAAGTCGAACCGGTCGGCGAGGTAGCCGAAGACGTGGTGGTTCGTCACGAGTGCGCGCCGTTCGGCGGGGATCGCGGCGAAGGCGTCGACCATGTCGGCGTCGAGTCGCTCGAGCTCGGCCCGGTAGTCGGTGGTGCGCGCGGTGAGCCCCGCGGCGTCGACGCCGTCGACCTCGGCGAGCACCGGCCCGAGGGCGTCGACGACGTCGAGCATGCGGCCCGGGTCGGTCCAGAAGTGCGGGTCGGGGGTGCCGGCGGCGTCGCCGTCGCGGTAGTCGAGGACGTCGATCGCGTCCGCGGCGACGAACGAGGCCACGCCGGAGTCGACCGCCGCGTCGAGGTGCTGCTGCAGCCCCTCCTCGAGGCCGAGGCCGTTCGAGACGACGAGGTCGGCCGCCCGCATCCGTGCCGCCTGCTGCGCCGAGATCTCGAACGAGTGCGGGTCGGCGTCCGGCTTCATCAGGGTGACGACCTCGGCCTGGTCGCCGACCAGTTCGTCGACGACGTCGCCGAGGATGTTCGTCGACACGAACACGACCGGACGGTCGTCGCCGGCGGGTGCGCAGCCGGTCAGGGCCAGCGCGGCCGCGACGGCGACAGCGGCGACGCGGGCGGCGGTGCTGCGGCTGGCGGTGGCGAGCCCGGCCCGGCGGCGGGCCGTCGACGGCGCCCTCATCGACCCGTCTCCGCGACGAAGGCCGGCTCGCCCGCCGTCTCGAAGCTGCGGGCGATCCGCGCGCCGTCGGCGGCGTCGATCTCGTACAGCCGCCCCTCGACCGGGGCCGAGAGGTACGCGCGCTGCTGGTCGGCGATCAGCGTCGGCGTCCGGCCCGCGGCGAGCGAGTCCGCGACGAGCGGCGCGGTCTCGGCGACGACCTGGCCGGTGGCGCCGTCGAGGACGAGCACGCGGCCGTCCCGGGCGAGGGCGAGGAGGCGCTGGTCGGCGTCGTCCACGGCGGTCACCGTGACCAGCGGGGTCGGTGCCGGCAGCAGCGTCCAGGCCCGGGCCCGGGTGTCGAGCAGCCAGACGCCCTCGGAGCCGGCGAGCCCGGCCACGGTGGGTCGCCCCTCCCGGTTGTCGAACGCGGTGGCCGGGGCCGCCGTGCCGCCCGACGACGGGGTCGAGCCGGCCGGGTAGGGGATGCGTTCGACGACGAGCTCGTCGTCGGCGACGGTCGCGAGCAGGGCGCCGTCCGAACAGCCGACGACCGCCCCGACGCGGGTCGTGATCGTGCCCGAGGCGTCCGGGCAGGCCTCGCGCAGGCCCGTCTCGTCACCGTCGGCGGTGCGTCCGACGAGCGTCGTCGCCTCGCCGCGACCCTCGGTCACCAGGGCGTACGAGCCCACGGGGACGACCATGCCGGTGCCCGGTTCGCCGTCGAGGCGGAACCGCTCCCGCAGCTCGCCCCGCGACAGCGCCTCGGTGTCGAGCAGCACGGCGTCGCCCGAGCCGGCGAAGTGCACGCCGGTCGAACCCGAGGTCGACAGGTTCGTGGTCGCGACGGTCGCCGCGCCGTCGCCCTCGACGGTGCCGAGGAGGCGCGGGTCGGCCCGGTAGTAGTGGAAGTGGTCCCCGTGGTCCCACGTCCAGACCCCGCTGTCGACGACCTCGAGGCCGCCGGTGGTCTCGGCGAACAGGTACCGCCCGTCGGTCTCCACGGCGGTGGGGGCGTCGACCGACCCGAGCTCGACGACGCCCTCGTCGAGCAGGTCGAGGTGGGCGACCGTGCCCGACGGGTCGATCGTGGTGAGGCCGAGACGGGGCTCGGCGAGTTCCTCGGCACCGGCGACGGCGCCGTGGCCCTCGCCGCTGGTGCCGGTCTCGTCGGCCGTCGTCCCGGCGGCGGGGTCGCCGCCCGGCGAGGCGTCGGGCGAGCAGGCGGTCAGCCCGAGGGCGAGCGTGCCGAGCAGGCAGGTCGTGAGGAGGGGGGATCGCATGCGGTCCTTCCGGGTGGGCGTGGGGTGGGTCGGGGAGACGGGCGGGGGAGTGTGGACGTGGGGGAGTGCGGGCGGGTCAGGAGGCGGGGGTCGCGACGGGCGCCGTGCCCGTGCGACCCGGGGCGGCGGTGTCGACCCGTCGTGTCCGCCGACGGCCGAGGGCGGCGTGGCCGGCCCCCGAGAGGCCGGCGAACGCGATGGCCGTCGCCGCGATCGAGGCGCCGGCGGCCGTCGCGGCGTGCCACGAGACGAGCAGGCCGACGGCGACGGCGAGCACGCCGACGACCGAGGCGAGGACCATCCGCGTGGGCAGGCGCGTCGTCCAGTGGCCCGCGGCGACGGCCGGTGCGAGCAGCAGTCCGACGACGAGCAACGACCCGACGGCCTGGTACGAGGCGACGACGGCGAGCGTGACCAGGCCCACGAGCACGGCCTGGGCCGAGCGCGGACCGAGCCCCAGCACGGCGGCCAGTCGCGGGTCGAGGGCGAGGGCCAGCAGGGGGCGGTGGAAGGCGGCCGCGAGGCCGACGCCGACGATCGTCGCGCCGGCGAGCAGGCCGAGGTCCGCCGTCGTGATCGCGAGGACGTCGCCGAACAGGATCGACGTGGCGTCGGTGGCGAAGCTGCCCGAGTGCGAGATGACGACGACGCCGAGGGCGAGCATCGCGACGAAGAGGAGGCCGATGCTCGTGTCGTACGACAGGCGACCGCGTCGTTGCAGCGCCGCCACGCCGAGGCTCATCACGACGGCGCTGAGCGCCCCGCCGACGAGGACGGGCGCACCGATCACGGTCGCGAGGGCGACGCCGGGCAGCATGCCGTGCGCGAGCGCCTCGCCGAGGAAGGCCATGCCGCGGACCACGACCCAGGTGCCGACGACGCCGCAGAGGATCGCGACGAGGCCGCCGCCGACGAGGGCGCGCTGGACGAAGTCGAGCGAGAACGGCTCGAGGACGGCGGTGGAGAGGAAGGGCACGAGACACGACCGTAGCTGAGAATGAGAACGCTTATCAACTAGGCTGACGGCATGACGACGACCACCGCCGCCGCTCCCTCGTCCCTGGCGCGCCTCCTCGGGGTGGGGTGCACGTTCGGTGACCGGGTGGCCCTGGCCGACGTCGACCTCGAGGTGTGCAGCGGTGCCCTGACGGTGGTCGCGGGCCCCAACGGCGCCGGCAAGTCGACGCTGCTCGAGGTCGTCGCGGGCGTCCGCGAACCGTCGTCGGGCACGCGCTCGACGACGTCGACGATCGCCTTCGTCCCGCAGCGCACGTCGATCCCGGACGGGCTCCCGGTCACCGTGCGCGACGTCGTGACGGTCGGTGCCTGGGGTCGCGTGGGCCGGTGGCGTCCCCTCGACCGTCGAGCCCGCGCCGCCGTCGACGAGGCGCTCGAGCGCCTGCACGTCGCCGACCTGGCGCCCCGACCCTTCGCCGCGCTCTCGGGTGGCCAGCGGCAGCGTGCGCTCCTGGCCCACGGACTCGCGCGCGGGGCCGACCTGCTGCTGCTCGACGAGCCCACGACCGGGCTCGACGCCGACAGCGCCGACCGCATCCGGGCCACGCTGCTCGACGAGGCGGCCCGGGGCACGGGGGTGCTCGCGGTCTCGCACGATCCGCTGCTGCTCGACGCCGCGCACCGCGTGGTGCGGCTCGAGGCCGGTCGGGTCGTGTGAGGCGGCTTGGGGTCCGACACGGTCCGGCACGGTCTCGAGGTCCGGGCGGGCCACCCGGCCCGAGGTGGCGCTGGCGACGAGGAGGCGCGGTGCGGCACAGTGGCGTCGTGACCGACCGCAGACCCTCGCCGCCCGCCGGCCCCGCCGCTCCGTCGCCGTCCGCCCCGACCGTCGAGGTGCTGCACCTCACGGCCTTCGCCGACGGACCGGGCGGCGGCAACCCGGCCGGCGTCGTGCTGGACGCGTCGGCCCTCTCGGCCGCCGACATGCGGCGGATCGCCGCCGAGGTGGGGTACGCCGAGACGGCGTTCGTGGTCGATCCGTCCCGCGCCGGTGACGACCGGCACGTGGCCGTGCGCTACTTCTCGCCCGGGGCCGAGGTCCCGTTCTGCGGGCACGCGACGATCGCCACCGCCGTCGCACTGGCCGAGCGTCGCGGGGTCGGAGCGTTCACGCTCGAGACGGCGGTCGGGCCGGTCGTGATCGAGACCTCGCGTGGGGGTGCCGACGTCGTCGCGGGCCCGGTGACGGCGTCGTTCACGAGCGTCGACCCCGTCGTGCGCGACCTGGACCCGACCGTCGCCGACCGGTTGCTGGCGGTGCTCGGCCTCACGCACGCCGACCTCGACGAGCGTCGTCCGCTGCGGGAGTCCTTCGCGGGCAACCGGCACCCCGTGGTGGCCGTCCGCGACCAGCGGGTCTTCGACGCCTTCGGGTTCGACCCGGTCGCCGTGCGGGCCTTCATGGACGAACAGGGCTGGGCGGGCACGATCACGGTGATCCACGCCCAGGGTGTCGACGCGTCCGGGGCGACCGTGGTCGAGGCACGCAACCTGTTCCCCGTCGGCTCCCTCACCGAGGACCCGGCGACGGGGTCGGCGGCCGCGTCGCTGGGCGGCTACCTCCGCGCGCTCGACCTGATCGCGCCTCCTGCCCGCGTCGTGGTGAGGCAGGGGCGGCACGTCGGGCGTCCGAGCCGCCTCGTGGTCGACGTCCCGGTCGTCGGCGGCGTCACGGTCACCGGCACGGCGACGCCGCTGACCCGCTGACCCGCTGGCCGGTCGGCCTCCGCGGCCGCACGCCGCGCGCCCCACGACGACGGACCCCGTGTCGAGCGACGCGCCCGGACGCTTCCGGGTGCATCGCTCGACACGGGGTCGTGGGGCGTCGTGACTCAGTCGCGGGTGAGTCGACGGCGGCGGGCGATCAGGGTGCCCGCCCCGGCGAACACGAGCAGCAGGGCCGCGGCCGCTGCCCACCGGGCGTCCGAACCGGTGAAGGCGAGCTGCCCGTCGACCGTCGCCGGGCCCGAGCCCTGACCGATCGGCGTCACGCCCGTGCCGGGATCGGCGGGGGCGGCGGGGTCGCCGGGCGTGCCGGGAGTCCCGGGCGTCCCGGGGGTGCCGGGGTCGCCGGGCGTCCCGGGCTCGGCCGCCACGCCGGGGAACGTCCCGGCGCGCAGCGAGAACCCGTCGGTGTCGTTGTCGTCCGCGTAGAACGTCTGGCGGAACCCGTCGACGCTCGTCGCCGCCGGGGCGATCGCGAAGCCTTCGTTGGCGAGCCCGCGGTCGGCGTTCGCCGGTGCCTCGTGGACGACGTCCTCGGCGAACGCCCCCGACTCGTCGACCGAGAACAGCGCCGTGCGGCCCGAGCAGGCCTCGTCGCAGACGACCCAGAGCGCGTCGAGGTCGGCGTCGAACTGCAGGTCGGCGACCAGGGCGAACGACGTCGCGATGGTGGCGACGCGCTCGAACGAACCGTCGTCCATCAGGGCGTAGGCGTAGACGCTCGCGGTGCCCTCGACGCCGACGAAGAAGAGCCCGTCACCGTGGCCGGCGTACGTCGCGGGGTCGTAGGAGGCGCCGGTCGCCTCGTCGACGAACCCCGCCTCGGTCAGCCAGGCGTCCGGCACCCAGGTGATGCCCTCGAGGCCCGCGTTGGCTCCCAGGTCGGGGAAGTCCGCGGCGAGGTCCCACTCGTCGGTGGCGACCAGGGTCGTGGCCGGGCTCGTGGTCGCGGCGTCGTAGCGCAGCACCGAGGGGCGGCTGACCGAGCCCGAGGCGTTGTTGCGCTCGGTCGACACGTAGACGCCGCCCGCGGACGAGTCGTCGGCGACCGTGACGCCCTCGGCGTCCACGATGTCGGTCGCGACCCCGCTCGGGTACAGCAGCTTCTTGCCGGCAGCCCAGCCGTCGGTCGTCTGCGGGGCCCACCCGCCGGCGCCGTCCGGGACGATGCGGTAGAGCAGGCCGTCGCCGTTCTGCACCGCCCACAGGGTGCCGGGGGTCGCGGTGCCGGTCGGCTCGTAGTCGAGACCGCTCAGGTCACCGGTGAAGGTGCCCTCGTCGTCCAGGGGGACCTCGTCGGGTCCGCCGGGCCAGGCCGTCGGCACGGAGACGCCGGCGAAGGTGTTGGCGGAGCCCTTGGTCGGGGCCGACGTGACGGCGAAGTCGCCCGTGCCGTCGGGGCCGCGGCCGTAGGTGGTGGCGGCGTGCGAGGCCCACGAGTACTCGTCGGCGAGGGTCGAACCGTCGGCCGCCGTCGTGCCGTCCGGCAGCAGCAGGCGCACCGAGTCGGCACCGCCCAGTCCGAAGTCGAAGCCGGCCGAGGTCGGGGTCTGCTCGTCGAGGACGACGAAGCCGCCGGGGGCGACGACGGTCCCGGCGGGGACGACGTAGCGGTGCGTCGGGTCGGAGTCGGTCAGCACGTAGCCGCCGAGGTCGACCGACGAGGTGCCCACGGTCGTGAGCTCGACCCAGTCGCCGGGCGCGCCTCCCTGGCTCTCGACCTCGTTGATGCGCACGGGCGACGAGCAGTCGTTCGCCGCGCCCTTCGTGGTCGCGGTCGTCGTCGTCAGCTCACCGGTGCCGTCGGGGCAGCGGCCGTAGCTGACGGTGCTGTGGACGCTCCAGGCGTACGACGCGACGAGCGTGCCCGCGGTGTCGAACAGGCGTGCCGAGTCGGGCTGGCCGAGTCCGAAGTCGAAGCCGACCGGGTTCGAGCCCGAGGCCTGGTCGATCACGAAGAAGGCGCCGGGCTGCACGACCGAACCGGTGGGCAGGGTGAAGGGCGTGCGCACGTCGTCCTCGTCCCGGAAGGTGTAGCCCGAGACGTCGACGGGCACCGTGCCGACGTTCGTCAGTTCTACCCAGTCGGTGTCGTCGCCGTTCGACTCGACCTCGTTGATCACGACGTCGGTCGTGGCGGGCACGGCGGGGGTCGTCGGGTCGGTCGGGGCGGGGTCCGTCGGGTCGGTCGGAGCCGGTGTCGTCGCGCACTCGTTGGCGGTGCCTCGCGTCCCGGCGGCCGTCGTCGCGAACTCGCCGGTGCCGTCGGCGCAGCGGCCGTAGGTCGTCGTCGGGAACTGCGTCCAGGCGTACGAGTCGAGCAGGGTCGTGCCGTCGGCGGCGTAGAGCCGGACGGCGTCGGCGCGTCCGAGTCCGTAGGCGGCGGCGCCCCACACGGCGTCGTCGGCGACGTCGACGACCAGGCGCTCGCCGGCGGCGAGGACCGTGCCCGCGGGCAGCGCGAGCGTCCGCGTGTCCTTGTCGTCCCGCAGCACGAAGCCCGACACGTCGGTCGCGGTCTGGCCGGTGTTGAGCAGTTCGACCCAGTCGTCGGTCGTGTCGATCTCGTTGACGACGACGTCGGCGTCGGCCGCGAGGGCGGGCAGGGCGCTCGTGGCCACGAGCCCGGCGGCGGCGATCGAGCCGGCCAGGGTCAGGGCGCCGAGGCGGAGCAGGGGCGTGCGCATTCGGGTGTCCGTTTCGTCGGGTGTGGACCGAACCATCTCGGACGGAAGCGACGCCCGGGTGAACGCCCCGTGAACGCCGGCACCTCGTGCCCCGGCGGCGCGACGGGACTAGCGTCACGCACATGGCATCCGAGGCGACGACCCTGCGGGTGGGCGACCGCGACGTCCGCATCAGCAGTCCGTCCCGCGTGCTCTGGCCCGACCTCGGCGTGACCAAGCTCGACCTGGCGCGCTACCTGGTCGAGGTCGGCACGCCCTTCGTCGCGGCGAACGGCGACCGTCCGATCTCGCTGCAGCGGTTCGGCGGCGACGTCGACGGCGACCAGTACTTCTCGAAGAACCCGCCCCGCGGCACGCCCGACTACGTGCGAGCCGTCGACGTCACCTACCCGAGCGGCCGCGTGCACCCGCAGCTCGTGATCGACGAGCCCGCCGCCGCGGTCTGGGCGTCCCAGATGAACACCCTGGTCTTCCACCCGTGGGCCTCGCGCGCCGAGCAGCCCGACCTGCCCGACCAGCTGCGCATCGACCTCGACCCGCAGCCGGGCACGAGCTTCGCCGACGCCGTGACGGCCGCGCTCGACCTCCGGGCCGTGCTCGACGAGGCCGGTCTCACCGCGTTCGTCAAGACGAGCGGCAACCGGGGTCTGCACGTCTTCGCGCCGATCGAGCCGACGCACGAGTTCCTGGAGGTGCGGCACGCCGTGATCGCCGCCGCCCGCGAACTCGAACGCCGCACCCCCGACCGAGTCACCACCGCGTGGTGGAAGGAGGAACGCGGCGACCGCCTCTTCGTCGACTACAACCAGGCCAATCGCGACCGCACCATGGCGGGGGCCTGGTCTCCCCGGGCGCTGCCCCGCGCCTCCGTGTCGCTGCCGGTCACGTGGGACGACCTGCCCGGCATCGACCCGGGCGAGCACACCGTGCTGACGGTGCCCGAGCGGCTGCAGACCCACGGCGACCCGTGGGCCTCGATGCACGAGTCGCCGGGGCGCATCGACACGTTGCTCGCCTGGTGGGAACGCGACGTCGCCGACGGCCTCGGCGAACTGCCGTTCCCGCCGGACTTCCCGAAGATGCCCGGCGAGCCGCCCCGCGTGCAGCCCAGCCGGGCGCGGAAGCCCGCCGCCGACTGACCCGCACCACACCCCGCCTCGTGCA
Organism: Frigoribacterium sp. 2355; assembly: GCF_054060695.1. Taxonomy (NCBI): domain Bacteria; kingdom Bacillati; phylum Actinomycetota; class Actinomycetes; order Micrococcales; family Microbacteriaceae; genus Frigoribacterium; species Frigoribacterium sp. 2355. The sequence goes on from NZ_JBSSDL010000002.1 coordinate 63,967, forward strand.
CGGCACCGCGTCTCGTCGGTGTGCGATGCCTGAAACGCGGTGCCCTGTGCCCGACGAAGCGCGGGTCGCCTAGGCGAGCACCTCGCCCAGGTCGTACGCCGCCGGGACCTCGAGCTGGTCGAAACCGCACGAGCGCGCCTCGCGGTCGTCGCGCCACCGTTCGACCTGCACGGTGTGGCGGAAGCGGGAGCCCTCCATCTGGTCGTACCGCACCTCGACCACGCGCTCGGGGCGCAGCGGGACGAACGACACGTCCTTGCCCGACGAGAAGCGGCTGCGCTCGGTCTCGGCGTGCCGCACCTCGCCGTCGTCGTCGCGGTCGACGAACGGCGCCAACTCGTCGACGAGCTCGAGGCGACGGGCGTCCGAGAACGCGGACGCGCCTCCGACGTTCGTCAGCTCGCCGTCGGCGTCGTACAGCCCGAGCAACAGCGACCCCACGCCCGAACCGCTCTTGTGGACGCGGTAGCCGAGCACCACCACGTCCGCGGTGCGGTGGTGCTTGACCTTGAGCATGGTGCGCTTGCCCGGAGCGTAGGAGGCGCGGGCCGGCTTGGCCACGACCCCGTCGAGCCCTGCGCCCTCGAACTCGGTCAGCCACCGACGGGCGGTCGCGACGTCGTCGGTGGCCCGGCTGACGTGCAGGGGGTGGTCCGCGCCTCCTGCCGTGTCGTCGGCGCCTCCGTCGGGGCCTCCCTCGACGCCTCCCTCGGGGCCGAGCGTCTCGAGCAGCAGCGCGCGGCGTTCGGCGAACGGGGTGTCGAGCAGGTCGCGCCCGCCGAGGGCGAGCAGGTCGAACGCGACGAACATCGCGGGGGTCTCGGCGCTGAGCTTCGCGACGCGCGAGGCGGCCGGGTGGATGCGCTGGCCGAGTGCGTCCCAGTCCAGGCGTTCGTGGCCGGGGTCGCCGGTCCGCACGACGATCTCGCCGTCGAGCACGCAGGGCCCCGGCAGGAGGCGGCCGAGGGCCTCGACCAGCTCGGGGAAGTAGCGCGTCAGCATCTTCGACCCGCGGCTGCCGATCTCGACGGTGAGCGGGGCGGCGGGGTCCTCGGCGTCGGAGTCGGCGCGTTCCGCGTAGACGATGCCGCGGAACCCGTCCCACTTGGGTTCGTAGACGAGCCCGCCCTCGACGGAGTCGGGCTCGGGCACGTCGGCCACGGCCTTCGCGAGCATGGGGACGATCGGTTCGGCGGCGGTCGGGATCATGCGCCGAGTCTGCTCTCGCCGGGCGGGCGTGCGGCCAGACCCCACGAAACCGCCGAGACCCCGTGCGCGCCGACGGGTCTCGGCGACGTCCTGGGGTGTGAACGCTCGACGTGACCCGCCCCGACCGGGTTGGATGGGCGAGTGCGTGTCTGTGTCGTCGTCCCCGTCCGCGACGACGGAGCCCTGCTCGACGCCTGCCTCCGCTCGCTCGCGCGGCAGACCCGGGTGCCCGACGAGGTGATCGTCGTCGACAACGGCAGCACCGACGACACCGTCGAGGTGGCCCTGCGACACGGTGCCCGGGTGGTGACCGAGGCCGAGGTCGGCATCGCCGCGGCCGCGAGCACGGGGTACGACGCCGCCGCCGGCGTGGGTGCCGGACCGGGCGCCGCCGCACCCGTCGACCTCATCGGTCGGGTCGACGCCGACAGCGTCCTGCCCCGCACCTGGGTCGCCGACCTCGTCGGCACCCTCGTCGACGATCCGGACGTGCTCGCCGTCAGCACGAACGCCCGTTTCTACGACGCACCCGTCGGCGTCGAGCGCCTGCTCTCCGCCCTCTACGTGGGCGCGTACCACCTCGTGATCGGGGCCGCCCTGGCGCACTGGCCGCTGTTCGGCTCGACGATGATGATGCGCCGCACCGCCTGGCTCGACGTGCGCGACGAGGTGCACCGGCACGAGACCCTGCTGCACGACGACATGGACCTCGCCCTGCACCTCGGCGATCGCCAACTCGCCGGGCGGGGCCGCATCGCCTATCGCCGGGACGTCGTCACGGGCATCTCGGCCCGGCCGCTCGACCCGGGCAACGCCCCCTGGTTGCGGACGTACCGGGCGCTGCACTCGTTCACGGTCCACGGCACCGACGGCCTGCCGTGGTCGCGCTGGTTGCGCGCCGACCCGGCCGGCGTCTTCACGCGGCTCGGCTGGACGCCGTCAGCGGTGGTGGACGCGCGGGCGGCCGTGGCCGACGGCGTCGACCCCGGGTCCGTCGGCACCGGCACCGGCACCGGCACCGGCATCGGCTCCGGACGAGGAGGCGCGGGCGGCTCCACCGCGGACGTCGCCCCCCACGAGGAACGGCAGCGCCAGCCCGGCCAGCAGCGAGCCGAGGCCTCCCGCGGCGAGGTCGCCGATCGTGTCGTCGTAACCGACGAAGATCGCCGAGTCGACGAGGGTGTGGCCCGCCCACTCGCCCATCTCCCACAGGGTGCCGGCCGCCAGGCCGAACGCGACCGTCGTCAGGACTGAGCCGACGCGGGCCGAGCGACCCGCGCCTCCTCGTCCACCGGTGTCGCCCGACGAGGCGATCCAGCCGGCCCGGCGGGCGAGGACGACGAACACCGCGGCCAGCAGGCCGTTGAGCAGGAAGTGCACGACCGTGTCGTAGCCCGTGACCCGGGTGTAGAGCTCGAAGACGCTGCTCCAGGCGGCGCCCAGGGCGGCGACGCCGACCATCAGGTCGACGCTCGCCCGGAGGCCGAGCATGCGGGGCACGAGGGTGCCGAGCAGCGCCAGCATCAGCACGGCGATCTCGACCACGCCCCAGCCGATGCCCGCGACGACGACGCTCAGGGCCGCGACCACGCGCACCGCGTCGGCGACGTACTCGAGGACCCCGTGCGGGCGGCGGAGGAAGGTCTCGGCGACGGTGGACATCTCAGGACTCCTCGGGGCGGTGTTCGGTGGTGCGGTGCTCGGCGGTGGGCTCGTCGGGCGGACGCGGGGCGGGGTGCCCGGACGGCCAGCGCACGACGGCGTGCACGGGGTCGTGGTCGGAGGGGGCGACGCCGCCGGGACGGACCCCGCCGACGCCGGCCCGCTCGACGTGGGCCCCGGCGTCGACGAGCAGCCAGTCCAGGCGGCGGCCGCCGGTGCGGGGCGGGCCGTAGTTCGAGAACGAGCCCCAGCCCGGGTCGAGCCGCGCGGCGGCCACCATGCGGCTGTCGACCAGCCTGCCGCGGGTCAGCTCGCGGTGCGCGGGGGAGTCGACCACGGCGTTGAAGTCGCCCATCACGACGACGGGTCCGTCGAGGGCGTCGGTGAAGGTGCGCAGCTGCACGGCGGAGTGACGCCGCGAGCGGGCCGAGAGGTGGTCGAAGTGCGTGACGACGACGTGCAGCCGGGCCCCGGTCACGAGGTCGTCGAGCTCGGCGTGGACGGCCGTGCGGGGGATCATGTTGCCGTACGAGCGCGACCCCGGCACCGTGGGGGTGGCCGAGAGCCAGAGCGCCTCGTGGCGGACGATCCGCAGGCGGGCGGTGTCGACGTGCAGTTCGACGCGTTCGCCGCCGCGGTCACGGTCGCGACCCGTGCCGACCGAGGCGTAGTCGGCACCGAGGGCGTCCGCGAGCTGCGCGGACTGGTCGGGCAGCGCCTCCTGGAGTCCGAGCACCGAGGGGCGCTCGGCCTCGAGCAGGAGGCGCAGCGCCGGCAACCGGGTCGACCACCGGTCGGCCAGCGCGTGACGGGTGGTCAGCACCTGCGGCATGCGGCGACGGACGTTGTAGGTCATGAGGTGCAGATCGGGTGCAGCGACCGGCCCGACCGTGGGTACGACCCGGTCCGCACCCGGACCGGTGGTGGCGGCGGGTGCGGGTGCGGGGTCGGTCGGGGGCGTCATGACGTGTGCGACGGTAGGCCGTCGCACACGCCTCCGCCCGGCTCGCGGAAGCCTCGCCGCAGAGGTCGGCCTGGGCTCGACAATGAGCGTGATTAGTGTATACACTAATGCTCCATCTCGAAGAGGAGAACCATGACCGCCACACCCCTGCCCGAGTCCGTCGACGTCGTGGTGGTGGGCGGCGGCAACGCCGGTTTCACCGCGGCCCACGCGGCGGCCTCCCGTGGTCGTCGGGTGCTGCTGCTCGAGCGCGGTGACGAGGCCGAGTCGGGTGGCAACAGCTACTACACGGCGGGGGCGACCCGCATCGCGCACGGCGGCCTCGCCGACCTGGTCGACATCGTCGAGCCGGATGATCGGCATGCCGTCACCGAGGTGCCGCCCTATCCCGCCGGCGAGTACGCGGCCGACCTGCGGAAGGTCACCTCGGGTCGCAACGACCCCGACATGACCGCCGTCCTCGTCGAGGAGTCGCGCGACGCGGTCGCCTGGTTGCACGACCTGGGCCTGCGCTACCGCCTCATGTACGAGCGTCAGGCGTACGAGCGCGACGGTGGTGGCTACCTGTTCTGGGGCGGTCTCCACCTCGGCAATGTCGACGGGGGCAAGGGCCTCGTCGCCGACCACCGTGCGGTCGCCGAACGCCTGGGCTACCGCGTCGCGTACGGCGTCCGCGTCACGGGGTTCCTCACCACCCCCACCGAGGCGGCGGCGGGGGCAGGGCCAGGGGAAGGGGCGGGGGCGACGGTGCCCGTCTCGGTCACGGGCGTGACCTGCGTCGACGCCGAGGGCCGCGAGCACGAGGTGCGCGCCGAGTCGGTGGTCGTCGCGTCGGGCGGCTTCGAGTCGAGCCCCGAGCTGCGCGAGCGACACCTCGGCCCGGGCTGGGGATCGGCGGTCGTCCGCGGCACGCCCCTCAACACGGGCGAGCTGATCGAGGCCGCCCTCGACCTCGGCGCCGCCCGCGGGGGCGACTGGTCGACCGCCCACAGCGTGCAGTGGGACGCCTTCCACCCCGACAACGAGGGCAACCGCGAGCTGACCAACCGCTTCACGAGGCAGAGCTACCCGCTCGGGGTCATCGTGAACCGTGAGGGTCGACGCTTCGTCGACGAGGGCGAGGACTTCCGCAACTACACGTACGCGAAGTTCGGCGGTCGCATCCTCGAACAACCGGGCGGCATCGCCTACCAGGTCTTCGACGCGTCGCTCCGTCCGATGCTGCGCACCGAGGAGTACGACATGCCCGGCATCAGCGTCGTCGAGGCGGACACGCTCGAGCAGCTCGCGGCCTCTCTCGACGTCGACGCCGCCGCGTTCGTCGCCACCATCCGCGAGTACAACGCCTCGATCGACCGCTCGGTGCCGTGGGACCCGACGGTCAAGGACGGCCGCAGGGCCGACGTCACCCCGCCGAAGAGCAACTGGGCGACGCCCCTCGAGACGGGTCCGTTCTTCGCCTACCCTGTGACCTGTGGCATCACCTTCACCTTCGGCGGCCTCGCCGGCGACGTCGACGGGCGGGTGCGACGCGACGACGGGACCACCGTGCCCGGGCTCTTCGCCGTCGGTGAAGCGCTCGGTGGTCTGTTCTCGGGCAACTACCCCGGCGGTTCGGGTCTCGCGGCGGGGGCGGTGTTCGGCCGGCGGGCCGGTCTGGCCGCGTAGGGCATGACCTCGCCCGGTGACGCCCGCGTCGACGTCGCGGCACGGCCGACGCGTCACGACGGCGACTCCATCCACGACGAGCTGCGCACGCAGATCCTCTCGGGCGTCCTCCCTCCCGGAACGGCGTTGCGCGAGGTCGTGCTGGCCGAGCGCTTCGGGGTGTCGCGCACCCCCGTCCGTGCCGCACTGGGACGTCTGGAGCACGAACGACTGCTCGAACGCGGCGCGCGAGGCCTCTTCGTCAAACGCGTCGACGCCCGTGAGGTCGTGCAGGTCTACGACGTGCGGATCATGCTCGAGGCCGAGGTGGCCGCGCAGGCGGCGAACACCCGCGACGACCACGACCTCGAGCGCCTCGACGGGCTCGTGGCCCGGGACCGGGCACTCGTCGACCCGTCCGACCGCCTCCGGATGACCACCAACCTCGAGTTCCACGCCGCCCTCTGGGACGCCGCGCACAACCCCGTCCTGCTCGACCTGCTCGAGCGGCTGTCGGTCCACCTGATCCACACCCCGAGTTCGACCCTGTCGGTCGGCGACCGGTGGGGCGAGGCCCTCGACGAGCACGCGCTCGTCGTGGCGGCGATCCGCGACCGCGACGCCGTGCGCGCGGGCGCCGTCGCGCGGCGGCACATGCAGCGGGCCCGCGAGATCCGGCTCGACCTGCTGCGCTCGGAGGTCGACGCCGAGCTCGCCTGACCGACCCGGCCACGCGCCTCCTCGTTGACGCCGACCGTCCGTCACTGTATACAGAGAGTGACGAAGACGTCGACGATCGATGAGGAGCAACGATGCCCGCAGACGAACGTGCCCCCGGCGGAGGCCTTCGAGACCGCGTCGGCCTGGGGGTGGTCGTGGCCCTCGCGATCGCCGTCGTGGTCGCCCTCGTGGCCACGAACGTGGCCCGCAGCGCCAGCCCGGCGACGGCCATCCAGGCCGCTCTCGGCGGGCAACAGCTGCGCATCATGGCCCCTGCCAACCCTGGTGGAGGGTGGGACCAGACCGCCCGTGCCATGCAGTCCTCGCTCGCCGACGTCATCGGCCGCAGCGAGGTCTACAACGTCGGAGGCGCGGGAGGCACCCCGGGGCTCGCCCAGTTCGTCCAGCACCGGGGCGACGCCAGCCAGCTGATGGCCACCGGGGCGATCATGATCGGCGCCGTCATCACGAACGAGTCGCCCTACTCGCTGCAGGACGTCACCATGCTCGCGCGGCTGAGCACCGAGTACCTCGTGCTCGTCGTGCCGGCCGAATCCGAGATCGAGAGCCTCGAGCAGTTCGCCGGGCTCATGCGCGACGACGTCGGGGCCCAGTCCATCTCGGGCGGTTCGGCGGGCGGGGTCGAGCAGATCCTCGCCGGGTTGTTCGCCCAGGCGGCCGGTGCCGATCCGGCCGAGGTGTCCTATGTCGCGCACTCGGGCGGTGGCGAGGCACTCACCACGCTGCTCTCGGGGCGGTCGACCGCGGGCATCTCGGGCATCAGCGAGATCGCGCCGTACATCGCCGACGGTTCGGTCCGGGCCCTCGCGGTGTCGAGCCCCGAGCGGGTCGACAACCTGCCCGAGGTCGCGACGTTCCACGAGCAGGGCCTCGACGTCGAGCTGCAGAACTGGCGCGGCGTCGCGGCACCCCCCGGCATCAGCGCCGAGGACGAGGAGGCGCTGGTCACCATGCTCACCGAGATGCACGACACCGAGGCCTGGGCCGACATCGTCGAGACCCGCGGGTGGGGCGACGAGTTCCTCACCGGGCCCGAGTTCGACGAGTTCGTCGCCGACCAGGAGGCCACGATCGGCACCGTCCTCGACGACATCGGACTGGGGGGCGACCGATGAGCGCCCGCCGTCGCGAGAAGCAGGCCCCTCCCGGCCTCGACACCACCGAGGTGCGCACGGTCCGCGACCGCCGGGCCGCGCCTCCGTCGTCCGTCGCCTCCCGAGCCGTCGACCACCCTGCGGTGGTCAGCGGTGCGGTCACGGCCGTCGTCGGCCTCCTCCTCGTCGTCGCCGCGATCGTCGTGCTCGCCGACGCCGCGTCGTTGCGTCCGACCAGCGAACCGTTGGGGCCCGCGGCGTTCCCGACCATCATCGGGGTGCTGCTCGCCGTGGTCGGCGTCGCCCTCGTCGCGGTGAACCTGCGCTTCGTCCTGGTCGTCCTGCGGCGAGGAGTGGGCCCCGTGAGCCCGCGGTTGTGGAGCGTCCTCGGCCTCCTGGCCGGCATCGTCGTCTACGGCGTCCTGCTGCCGTTCGTCGGCTTCACCGTCGTCTCGGTGGCCCTGTTCGTCGCCGGCGCCCTCGTGCTGGGTTCGCCGCGGCCGTGGTGGCGCCTGGCGCTCTACGGCCTCGTGGTGGCCGGCGTCATCGTCCTGTTGTTCGACCGCGTGATCGGCCTGGCGCTGCCCGCCGGGCCCTGGGGGTTCTAGACCATGGACCAGCTGAACCTGTTGATGCAGGGCTTCGAGGCGGCGCTGACGCCCGAGAACCTGCTCTGGGCGCTGCTCGGCGTCACCATCGGCACCGCGGTGGGCGTGCTGCCCGGCATCGGCCCGGCCCTGACGGTGGCGTTGTTGCTGCCCATCACCTTCCGCCTCGACCCCGCGGCGGCACTGATCCTGTTCGCGGGCATCTACTACGGCGGCATGTACGGCGGGTCGACGACGTCCATCCTGCTGAACACCCCGGGGGAGTCCGCCTCGATCGTCTCGGCGATCGAGGGCAACAAGATGGCGAAGGCCGGTCGTGCTGCGTCGGCCCTGGCCACGGCAGCCCTCGGGTCGTTCGTCGCCGGCACGGTCGGCACCGTCGCCATCACGTTCGTCGCCCCTTGGGTGGCGGACTTCGCCGTCCAACTCGGGCCACCCGAGTACGTCGCCCTCATGGTGATCGCGTTCGTGACCGTGTCCGCCCTGCTCGGCCCGAGCCTCCTGAAGGGGGCGGCGAGCCTGCTCATCGGCCTGACGATCGGACTCGTCGGGATCGACGCGCAGTCCGGCCAGGCCCGGCTCGCCTTCGGCGCCGGCGGCCTCTTCGACGGCATCGACGTCGTGCTCGTGGTGGTGGGTCTCTTCGCCATCAGCGAGGCCCTCGGTCACGTCCTGGCCAAGACGGGCCGCACGACCGTGCAACCCGTCAAGGGGCGGGCGTTGCTGACCCGCGACGAGTTCAAGCGGTCGTGGCCCGCGTGGTTGCGCGGCACGGCGCTCGGCTTCCCGATCGGGTCGCTGCCGGCCGGGGGCGCCGAGATCCCGACCTTCTTGTCGTACGCCACCGAGAAGCGCCTGTCGAAGCACAAGGACGAGTTCGGCCACGGCGCCATCGAGGGCGTCGCCGGGCCCGAGGCGGCGAACAACGCCGCCGCCGCCGGCGTGCTCGTGCCGCTGCTGACGATCGGACTGCCGACCTCGGCCACCGCGGCCGTGATCCTCACGGCCTTCCAGTCCTACGGGCTGCAGCCCGGACCGACCCTGTTCGCCGAGTCGGGCGACCTCGTCTGGGCACTCATCGCGTCGCTGTACATCGGCAACGTGATGCTGCTGGTGCTCAACCTGCCGCTGGTCAAGGTGTGGGCCCGGGTGCTGACCATCCCGGCCTGGGCCATCTACGCGGCGGTCGTCGTGTTCGCCTGCCTGGGCGCCTACTCGGCGGGCGGGTCGACCACCGACCTGTTCCTGCTGGCGGGCATCGGCGCCCTCGGCCTGTTGCTGCGGATCGGCGACATCCCCGTGGCCCCCGCGGTCGTGGGGCTGATCCTCGGGCCGCTGCTCGAACAGCAGCTGCGCCGGGCGATGATCCTGTCCGAGGGCGACCCGGGCATCCTGGTGTCGAGCCCGCTCACCATCGGACTGTGGATCGCCATCGCGGTCGTCCTGGTCGTGCCGGGGGCGCTGTCCCTGGGTCGACGTCGACGTCGAATCCTGGCCGACCGGATCGAGACCGGCGCCGTCCGCACGGTCGACGACCGCGAGACGGCCGACCGACGGTGACGTGCGGGAGGCGCGGGTCGGTGAGCGCTCGCGCCTCCCGACCCGCGCCTCCTGATCGATGCGTCCGACTCAGCGCACGCGCTTGATGGGGATGACGGCCAGGGCGCCGAGGATCGCCGCGACGCCGGCCGCCCAGAGCATCAGCGTGTAGTTGCCCGAACCGGCGTTGCCGACGCCGAGGAAGAACAGGGCGATCGCCGGGGCGAGCGACTGGGGCAGGGCGTTGGCGATGTTGATGACGCCGAGGTCCTTGCCGGGGCGGTCGGCGTTCGGCAGGACGTCGACGACGAGCGCCGTGTCGACGGCCGCGTAGATGCCGTAGGCGAAGCCCATGACGACCTCGGCGACGTAGAAGCCGGTGACCGTCTCGGCGTGGGCCAGCAGGATCAGACCGACCGCGAAGAGGGCGGTGGAGCCCCCGACGAAGACCTTGCGCATCTTCAGCTTGTCGCTCAGCCAGCCCGAGAGCGCGGCACTCGCCATCAACGCGATCGTGTAGAGCAGGACGCCGAAGGCGACCGCGGCCGTGGCGTCGGCGACGTCCGCGATGCCGAGGTGCTCCTGCATGTAGAGCAGCCGGTAGGTCGTGAACATGAACGTCGCGAGGATGATCAGGAACCGCGACCACCAGGCGAAGGCGAAGTCGCGGTGCTTCAGGGGGTTCGTCCAGAACGAGCTGACCAGGTTGACGAACGTGAAGGGCTTGAGTTCGTACTCGGGCAGGTCGTCGCGGGCGACGACCGCGTAGACGAGGATGAGCACGACGGCGAGGACGCCCGGCGCGATGAAGAGAACCGGCAGGTTCGCGACGAACAGGACGGCCAGGTAGGTGCCGGCGAGGACGGCGACGTTCTGGGCCAGGGCGATGACGCTCGAGGCCTTGCCGCGTTGGAACTGCGGGACGTTGTCGGCGAAGCTCGCGGTCAGGGCGGCGAGCACGGCGTTGGCCGCGATCTGCGCGACGACCCAGGCGATGCCGAGCTGCAGCACGGTGGGGGCGAAGGCGAGCCAGGCGAGGGCGAGGGTGAACACGACGATGCCGCCCACCAGGTAGGGCCGACGACGGCCCCACCGCGTGCGGGTCCGGTCGCTCAGCGCGCCGACGAGCGGGTTGGCGAGGAGCGCGCCGAACGCACCGAAGGGCAGGACCAGCCCGATGATGCTCGCCGGGTCGTCGGGGTTCAACTGCTGCGCCTTGAGCTGCATGCTCACGTAGACCGGCGAGAGCAGGGCCGCGAACAGACCGAACTGGGCGAGCCCCAGCGCGATCATGTAGCCCCGCGACACCCGCACGGTGCTGATGGGTTGGGTGAGCACGCCCTGCGTGCCGATGGGGCCTGGGTTGGCCATGACGCCTCCTCGAGTCAAAACCTAGTCGCGCTAGGTGTTCGCAGAATACACAGCGGGTGTCGTCCGGGCAAGAGAATGCGTCGATTCGGAACGAACTTTTGTCATCGGTCGACATAAGTGGCAGAGTTGGGCCAGACCACCTGAACCCCACACGACAAAGGAGTCACTCCCATGACCTCGTCACCCTCAGTGCAGCTCTACACGGTCCGAGACGCCGTCTCGGCCGACCTGCAGGGCGCCGTCGCCCGCATCGCCGAGATCGGCTTCACCAAGGTCGAGCCCTACTCGTTCGTCGAGCGTGCCGACGAGTTCGAGAAGGCCTTCGCCGCCTCCGGCGTCACCGCGCCCTCGGGCCACGCCCCCGTCATCGACTCCGACGAGCCCGAGCGCGCCTTCGCCGCCGCGGCCCAGCTCGGCATCGGCACCGTGATCGACCCGTTCATCCCGAGCGACCGCTGGCAGACCGCCGACGACGCCGCGAAGATCGCCGACCGCGTCAACGAGCTGCAGGTGCTGGCCGCCGCGTCGGGCCTGAAGTTCGGCTACCACAACCACCAGTGGGAGTTCGCGAACAAGGTCGACGGCCGCCCCGTCTACGACTTCTTCCTCGAGCGACTGAACGACGAAGTCGTCCTCGAGATCGACACCTTCTGGTCGACCGTCGGCGGCATGGACACCCCGGCGCTGCTGCGCTCGCTGGGTGACCGCGTGCAGTTCCTGCACGTCAAGGACGGCAAGATCTCCGGCGACATCGCGACCGCCCTGCCCAGCAGCGAGAGCGCCCTCGAGGTGCCCGACGCGCTGGCCGCCGCCTTCAAGAACCAGACCCCGGCCGGTCAGGGCGACGTGGACGTCGCCGCCGTCCTCGCCGCCGCGCCGCACGCGCTGCGCGTCGTCGAGTTCGACGACTACGCGAAGGACGTCTTCGACGGCGTCGCCGAGTCCTTCGCCTGGCTGCAGGAGAACGACAAGTGAGCGGCGTCGACACGACCGCCGGCCGCACGGGACGCGTGGGCGTCGGCGTCATCGGCGCGGGCGTCATCAGCGGCACCTACCTCGAGAACATGACGCAGTTCGCCGACCTCGAGGTGCTCTTCGTCGCCGACCTCGACCTCGACCGCGCCCAGGCGCAGGCCGAGGCGTACGGCGTCCCGGGTCACGGCACGGTCGACGAGCTGCTCGCGATCGACGAGATCGAGATCGTCGTCAACCTCACGATCCCTGCCGTGCACGCCGAGGTCGGCCGTCAGATCATCGCCGCCGGCAAGAACGTCTGGAGCGAGAAGCCCCTCGCGCTCGACCACGAGTCGGCCCGCGACCTGCTCGCCGCCGCCGAGGCGGCCGGCGTCCGCGTCGCGTGTGCCCCCGACACCGTGCTCGGTGCCGGCATCCAGACCGCGATGCGCGCCATCGCCCGCGGCGACATCGGTCAGCCCCTCACGGCGACCACGATGTTCCACGTGCCCGGGCCCGAGTCGTGGCACCCGAACCCCGACTTCCTGTTCGCGCTCGGGGCCGGTCCGCTCTTCGACATGGGGCCTTACTACGTGACGACCCTCGTGCACGCGTTCGGCTCGGCCAGCCGCGTCAGCGCGGTCTCGTCGAAGTCGTTCGACACCCGCACCATCGGCAGCGGTCCCCGGGCCGGCGAGACCTTCCCGGTCGAGGTGCCGACGCACCACGCGGCGCTCATCGAGTTCGCGGGCGGGCAGTCGGCCCAGTCGACGTTCTCGTTCCAGAACGCGCTGCCCCGCATGGGCTTCGTCGAGATCAGCGGCACCGAGGGCACCCTCGTGCTGCCCGACCCCAACACCTTCGAGGGCGACTCGAGCCTCTGGCGGTTCGGCCGGGACGAGCCCGAGACGCTCACCGCCGCGGGCTCGACCTACGGACGCGGTTCGGGCGTGCTCGACCTGGCGCGGGCCATCCGCGGTGGCGACGCCGAGCGCGCCAGCGGGGCCGTGGCCTCGCACGTGCTCGACGTCCTGCTGGCGATCTCGTCGGCCGCCGAGCAGGGTGCGCCGGTCTCCGTCGAGTCCGCCGTGCAGCAGCCGGTGCCGCTCGACGAGAGCTGGGACCCTTCCGCCGCGACCCTCTAGTCCGGCGTGCCGGGCTCGGGCCCGGTCGTCCCGGAGACACGACGTGCCGCTCACCTTCGGGGGTGAGCGGCACGTCGTGTCTCCTGGGCGAGGTGGGCGGACCGGGTAGGTCGTGACATCGCCCAGAGGAGCGGGTCCGCCGCGCGGATTCAGGTCGCGCGGCGGGCCCGGGTCTGGTGGGGCGGCCCGTCCGGGTCGGTCGGGGAGGGGTGACCCCGACCGGCACCGACTACGCGGTGCGGATCGAGCCGGTGGCGGTGTGGATCGAGCCCGTGGCCGTCCGGACGGACGCCGTGGCGGCCGAGAGGCGACGCCGTGCGCTGGCGGTGTAGCGACCGATCGACAGGTCGCGGCGTGCCGAGGTGCTCACGTACGAGCCGGGCGCGACGTCGGCGGCGAGCGAACCGACGTAGCTGCCGACCGTCGGGGCGGTGGTGGTGCCGACGTAGCGGCCGCCGAGCGGGGTGGTGGCGGTGCGGGCGGTCGTGGCGGTGGTGTTCACGGTGACTCCTCGGGGCTGGGCGGGTCGTGCTGGTCGGGGGCCCGCGATAGGGCGATCGAGCGGGCGGCCAGCGGAGGTGAGGAGGGCGACACCGAGGTGTTCGACGGTGGCCCTGGCCTCCGTCGGCGTTGACACCACCATACGCCTTCTTTTGAACGAATCAAAACAATGGGGGCCCGATCGTCGTTTTCGGGACAGGACGCACCACGCCCGCGTCGTCGAACCAGGCCCGCGGATGGTTCGACGACGCGGGCGTGGTGCGGCCTCGCAGCTGCTGAGACCTCGACCCGCTGAGACCTCGACCCGCCGCGACCTCGACCCGGTGCGACGTCAGAGCGAGGCGCCGCCGCACACGACGAGCGCCTGCCCGGTGATGCTCCGTCCGTGCGGCCCGAGCACGAACGCGACGAGGGCCGCCACGTCGACCGGGTCGACGAGCGCGCCCAGCGGCGGCACGACCGGAGCCGAGGAGGCGCGGGCCGGGTCGGCGAGCATCGGCGTGTCGGTGGGCCCCGGCGCCACGACGTTGGCGGTGACGCCGCGCGGCGCCAGTTCCGCCGCCCAGCTCCGGGCCAGTGCGACCTGGGCCGCCTTCGTCGCCGCGTACTGGCTCTTGCCCGCGACGCCGACGGCGGTGCGGCTGCCGATCAGCACGATGCGACCGCCGTCGGACAGCCGGTCGACGAGTGCGTCGACGAGCGCGGCCGCGGCCCCGACGTGCACGGCGAACATGCCCTCGAGGGCGGCGGGGTCGAGCCGCCCGAGCGGGGCGGCCACCTGGTAGCCGGCCGCGTGGACGATCGCGTCGACCGACCCGACGTCGGCGACCGCTCGCGCGACGTCGGCGGTCACGGAGAGGTCGCAGCCGAGCCACGAGAACCCGTCGCCCAGGTCGACCGCGCGTCGGCTGAGACCGGTCACCCGCCACCCGTCGGCCAGCAGGAACTCGGCGATCGCCCGTCCGATGCCCGAGCTGCAGCCCGTCACCACGGCGTGCCGGTCGGTCCCGGCACCGCGACCTGCTCGGTCGGCGTCAGGCGTCCCGTCGTCCGACACGGCTCAGCCCTCGACGTCGGGTCCGGGCAGATCGGCGGCCGACAGTCGCACGTGGCGGATGGCCCGGCGGTGCCAGGTGTACGCCACGTGCACGGTCCCGTCGCCGGTCTGCGTGATGCTCGGGTACGACAGCTCGCGGTTCAGCCCGTCGCGGGAGTTGTTCGAGAGGCACCACCCGTCGCCGTCCTCGAGGTCGACGCGGTGCGGCCAGCTGCGCCCGCCGTCCGTCGACACCGCCAGCGACATCGGAGCCCGGGGCGTGCCCCAGAACGCCGTCCGGCCCCCCTCCGCAGGCGACCCGGCCCGCGCCTCCTGGTCGAGGTCCGCGTCCGCGCCGGGCAGCACGGCCTGCTCGACGATGCCGGATTCGTCGATCTCGTCGTAGAGCCCGAGGCGGCGCGGGGTGGTCGCGTCGGCGCGGCGGTGGTTGTAGACGATCGCGAGGCGCCCGTCGGCGAGCGGAACCCACTGCACCGAGGAGTTGTTGTTGGGCAGCTCGGTCGGCACCGGTGCCGACCAGTGGAGTCCGCCGTCGGTCGAGCGCGACGCGTGCACGGCGTCGGCCCAGCGGCTGCGGAAGAGGGCCAGGAGCGATCCGTCGGGAAGCTCGTGCACGTTCATGTGCACGGCTCCGGTGCTCCCCGGGACGGCGACCTCACCCCACGTGGAGCCGCCGTCCCGGGAGATCATGACCGAGCTCGTGTCGTGGTCGCCCACCCACGCCTGCCCGGGGGTCGTCACGCAGCGGAAGACCGGCACGAGCAGGTCGCCCGCGCGGGTGACGACCGGCGGTTGCCGGACGAAGACGCCACCCGTCTCGTCGGCCGCGAAGAGGGTCGCGGGCTCGGCCCAGGTGGCGCCGCCGTCGGTGGAGATGCGGCGGCGCACCTCGGCCGAGTCCTGGTTCCCGGCCCGTTGCGCCGTGTAGAGCAACCAGACGTCGCCCGAGGGGGCCGTGAAGAGCACCGGGTTCTGCTCGGAGCGTGCGGGGTCGTCGCTGAGGCGCACCGGTTCGGACCACACCTCGCCGTCGAGGACCGAGCACCAGACGTGGATGTCCGAGACGCCCTCCTGCGTGCCGCCGAACCAGACGCAGGCCAGGCGCCCGTCGGGCAGCTCGGCGAGGTTCGCCGCGTGCGACTGCACCGTGGCCGTCGGCAGGTACGCCCAGGCGCGACCGGCCGCGTCGGGCCGCAGTCGTCCGTCGGCGACCACGTCGTCCGCGACCACGCCGTCGTCGCCCACGCCGTCGGCGACCGCGTCGTCCGCGACCGCGTCGTCCGCGACCGCGTCCTGCCTGCTCACGCCGCGCCTCCGGCGGTCGTGTCGGGGTCGTCCGTCGCGGTGGCCCGCTGCAGGTGGTCGCGGGCGGCGGCCTCGAGGTGGTTGAGGTCGCCGGCGACCGTGGCGAACGTGTAACCCCCGGCGAGCCGCTGTCGGGCGACGTCGCCGTGCGGCGTGTGGATGCCCGCGGCGATGCCCGCGGCCTCGGCCGCCGCCGCGACGCGGACGAGGGCGGCGTCGAAGGCCTCCTGCACGGCCGGGTCGCCCGGGTAGGCCCCGCCGACCGCGATGCACAGGTCGCTCGGCCCGACGTAGAGGCCGTCGAGCCCCGGCGTCGCGGCGATCGCCTCGACGTTCGCGAGTCCGTCGGGCGTCTCGATCATGGCGAGCACGATCGTCGTGTCGTTCGCGTCCGCCGGCACGGGGCCGATGCGCAGGCTCGACCGCATGGGGCCGTACGAGCGGCGGCCGTGGGGCGGGTACTTCGCGCTGCGCACGGCGGAGGCGGCGTCCTCGGCCGTGTCGACGAGCGGCACGATGACGCCGGCCGCCCCGGCGTCGAGGGCCTTGCCGATCGGCGTGATGTCGTTCGCCTCGACCCGCACGAGGCCGGCCGAGGTCTGCCCCGCGTCGATGGCGAGCAGGCCGGTCATCATGCCCTGGTAGCCGAAGAGGCCGTGCTGCGCGTCGAGGCAGACATAGTCGTAGCCGAGCCGCGCGATGCGCTCGGTCGCCGGCGGGGCGTCGAGGGTGATCCAGTAGCCGACCGCCCTCTCGCGGCGGCGGATCGTACGGGCGAAGTCGCTGGCGGTGCTCATGGTGCTCTCTCTCGTGCGGGCGTGCGGTCGGTGCGGTGCGGTGCGGTGCGGTTCGGGGGCGTGCGGCGCGGTGCGGAGGGTCGGGAGGCGCGGCTCAGCGCGCGTACGGAGGCATCGGCCCCCGCAGCTGACGCCCGACCTCGTCGCAGGCCGCCACCACCTCGTCGGGCAGCGGCCCGGCGGCGACGGCGGCGACGTTGGCCGTCAGCTGTTCGGGCCGGGAGCCTCCGAGCAGCACCGACCCGACCTCGGGTCGGTACGCCACCCAGCGCAGGGCGAGCTCGACGAGCGTCACGCCGGCCTCGGCGGCGACGCCCGACAGGCGGTCGATCGCGGCGAACAGGTCGGCGTCCCAGTAGCGCTTCGTGTACATCTCGGCGAGGGCCGAGTCGCCGAAGCGCCCGTCGGCCGGCGTCTCGTCGAAGCGGTGCCGACCGGTCAGGAGGCCGCCGCCGAGCGGGTTGTAGACCATCGTCTCGAGCCCGTGCACGCTCGCGAACTCGAGGTACTCGTCGTCGAGGCGGCGGGCCACGAGGTTGCACAGCTGCTGGGCGACGACCGGCCGGGGTGCGCCCACGGCGTCGGCGACGCGCTCGACGTCGCCGATCTGCCAGGCGGCGTAGTTCGAGACGCCGAGCGAGAGCACCTTGCCCTCGGCGACCAGGGCGGCGACGGTCGAGAGGGTCTCGTCGAGCGGGGTCGCCCGGTCGGGCTGGTGCAGGTAGAACAGGTCGAGACGGTCGGTGCCGAGGCGGCGCAGGCTCGCCTCGACGCTCGCGCGGAGGGCCACGGCCGAGAGCGGCGGCAGTCCGCCCGCGTCGGCGTGCGGCATGCCCGCCTTCGAGGCGAGCACGACCTCGTCGCGCCGCCCGGCGAGCAGGCGGCCGAGCATCGTCTCGGTCGTGCCGCCGACGTAGGCGTTGGCCGTGTCGATCCAGGTGACGCCCGCGTCGCGCGCGGTGTCGAGCATGCGGGCGGCGGTGGCCTCGTCGACGGTGTCGCCGAAGGTCATCGTGCCGAGCACGAGCCGAGGAGGCGCGGGGCGCGTGGCCGCCTCGGCGACCGTGTCCGCGGCGTCGAGCGGGGCGGTGTCGACCGGGGTGGGGTCGAGCGGGGTGGCGTCGGTCCGGGCGGTGTCGGTCCGGGTCATGTGGTGGCTCCCAACGAGAGGCTGCGGACGACGTGGCGCGGCTTGACGCCGGTCATCGTCGCGGGGTCGAGGGCGGCCCGGCGCAGCCGCCGCGTGTAGTCCTCGGCGGGCGACGTGAGCACCTGCGCCGTGGCGCCCTGCTCGACGACGGCACCCTGCTTCATGACGAGGACGCTCTCGCTGATCTGCTGCACGACGCCGAGGTTGTGCGAGATGACGACGTAGGTGATGCCGGTGTCGACCTGGATCTCGCGCAGCAGGTCGAGCACCTGCGCCTGCACCGACACGTCGAGCGCGCTCGTCGCCTCGTCGCAGATCAGCAGGTCGGGGCTCGAGGCGAGCGCCCGGGCGATGCCGATGCGCTGGCGCTGGCCGCCCGAGAACTCGTGCGGGCGACGGTCGAGCGCCGTCGACGGCAGGCCGACGCGGTCGATCAGGCGCGCCGCCTCGGTGGCCCGGTCCTGGGCCGACCGCACGCCCTTCAGCCGGAGCGGCTCGGCGACGATGTCGCGGGCGCTCAGGTGCGGGTCGAGCGAGCCGTACGGGTCCTGGAACACCATCTGGAAGCGGTGCCTCAGGGGCCGCAACCGCGCCTCCGACAGGGTCGCCAGGTCGGTGCCGTCGAGCACGATGCGCCCGCTGGTCGGCTGCAGCAACCGCATGACCGCCTTGGCGATCGTCGACTTGCCGCAGCCCGACTCGCCCACGATGGCGAAGGTGCTGCCGCGGCGCACCGAGAACGACACGTGGTCGACGGCGCGGTGGGCACTCGAGCCGCTGCCGTAGTCGACGACCAGGTCGTCGACCTCGAGGATGGTGTCAGACACGGGTGGCCTCCGGTCGGTCGGTGCTGGTCGTGGCGGGCGTGGACGGCGTCTCGTCCCAGGCGCCCAGGGTGGGCACCGCGGCGAGCAGCCCCTGCGTGTAGGGCTCGGCGGGGTGCTCGACGATCTGCCGCACGTCGCCGGACTCGACGAACACGCCGGCCTTCATGACGTGGATGCGGTCCGACACGAGCCGGGCGACGCCGAGGTCGTGGGTGATCATCAGCAGGCCGATGCCACGCTGCTCCTGCAGCTCGAGCAGCAGGTCGAGGATGCCGGCCTGCACCGTGACGTCGAGGGCGCTGGTGGGCTCGTCGGCCACGATCAGCTGCGGCTCGCAGGCCAACGCGATGGCGATCAGCACGCGTTGCAGCATGCCACCCGAGAGTTGGTGCGGGAACTTCCCCAGCTGGGCCGCAGGGTCGGGGATGTGCACCTGTTCGAGGAGGCGCACGGCCCGCGCGGTGACGGCGGCCCGACCGCTGGCGGCCCCGGCGATGCGGATGGCCTCGCCGAGCTGCGAGCCGATCGACCGCACCGGGCTGAGCGCCGTCATGGGGTCCTGGGGGATCAGGGCGACGGCCCGACCGCGCACCGTGCGCACGGCTGAGGCCGAGGCGAGCACGTCGAGTCCGGTGATGCGCACGTGGCCCGAGACGACGGCGAGGTCGGCGGGCAGCAGCTGCAGCACGCCCATGGCGGTGGTCGACTTGCCCGACCCCGACTCGCCGATGATCGTGACGGTCTCGCCCCGGGCGATGTGGAACGAGACGCCGTCGACGGCGCGCACGATCCCGTTCGTCGTCATGAGCTCGATCTGCAGGTCACGCACCTCGAGCAGCAGGTCGGGGTCGACGGTGTCGTCGGTCACGGAGGTCATGCGATCGTTCCCTTCTGCGGGGCCGGGGCCGGGGTCGACGCCGGGGTCGATGCAGGGGTCGAGGCCGGGGTCGACGGGCGCAGCCCGACGAACCGACGGAGGCGCGAGGCCGTCGACCGGCGCGGCCGGTCCCGCAGGGCGTCGCCCAGCAGGTTGACCCCGACGACGAGCAGCACGATGAACAGACCCGGGATCGTCACCATCCACCAGGCGGTCGTGACGTAGTCCTGGCCGTCCGAGATGATGCGGCCCCAGGTGGCGAACGGTCGTTGCGGGCCGGCCCCGAGGAAGCTCAGGGCGCTCTCGAGCAGCACGGCCTGCGCGAGCAGCAGCAGCACGACGAGGGTCGCCTGCTTGATCACGTTCGGGACGACGTGGCGCAGCAGGATCGTGAAGCGGTTCAGGCCGAGCGTGCGGGCCGACGAGACGTACGGCTTCTCACGTTCGACGAGCACGAGCGACCGGGTCAGGCGGGCGACCTCCGGCCATTGCGCGATCGCGATGACGAAGGTGATCACCGGGATCGACGGGCCGAAGAGGGCGACGACGAGCAGCAGCATCATCAGCAGCGGCAGCGACATCTGGGCCTCGAGCAGGCGGCTGATCAGCGTGTCGGCCCAGCGCCCGTAGAACCCGGCGATCGAGCCGAGGACGACGCCGATGGCGCCCGAGACGATGACCGCCAGCACGCCGATCGCGAGCGAGACCTGACCGCCGTGCAGCACCCGCGAGAGCAGGTCTCGACCGAGCTGGTCCGTGCCGAACAGGTGGCCGGCGGTGAACGGAGGCGCGAGGCGGTTGCCGAGGTCCTGGCCGTTCGCGTCGGGCAGCGGGAGGGCCTGGGCCAGCACGATCGGGATGATCACCACGAGGGCGCAGATCGCGCCGACCCAGAGCTTCACCCGTGCGGCGGAGGTCCGCCGGGCCGCCTCGGACCTCTTCAACAGGCGAGGCGTGACCGCGGTGCGTCGCGCCTCCTCGGGGGTGCGACCGGCCGCGCCGGCGGTCGACGTGCCGGACGGCTGTCCGGTGGTCTCGGTGCGGGTCATGCGGCACTCGCCTTTCCGAGCCGCACACGCGGATCGAGCAGGGGGTAGGCGAGGTCGATCAGCAGCTGGACGCCGACGGCGAGCAGCGACGTGACCAGCACGGTCGCCTGGATGAGGGGGTAGTCGCGGGTCTCGAGCGCCCGCACGATGAGCGACCCGACGCCGGGCCAGGCGAACACGACCTCGACCACGACGACGCCGTTGAGCATCGCCGCGAAGCGCGTGCCGAGGGCCGTGAAGACGGGGATCGCCGAGTTGCCCATGGCGTAGCGCCAGGTCAGGGCCCGCTCCGAGACGCCGCGCGACCGGGCCACGGTCAGGTAGGGCGCCGAGAAGTTGGTCGCCATCTCGCGGCGCACGAGCCGGGAGATCAGGGCCACCTGCAGGATGGCGATCGTCACCGTCGGCAGCACGAGACCGCCCCAGGTGGCGAAGCCCGAGGCCGGGAAGATCGGGATCACGACGGCGAAGGCGCTGAGCAGCAGGATGCCGGTCCAGAAGTCGGGCATCGACTGACCCGCGATGGCGACGACGTTGACGCCGGTCTCGCTGCGGGTGTCGGTGCGACGGGCCATCCAGACGCCGAGCGGGATCGACACGACCGCCGCCAACAGGATCGCCGCGAACGACAGGGTCAGCGTGTACGGCAGCCGTTCGAGCACGACCTGTACGGCCGGTGCCTGGAACGAGTACGAGGTGCCCAGGTTGCCCGTGAACAACTGCTGCAGGAACACGCCGTACTGCTGCAGCAGCGGGTCGTCCAGGCCGAACTGCTCGCGCACGGCGGCGAGTTGCTCGTTGGTCGCGAGCGGCCCGGCGTAGGCCACCGCCGGGTCGCCGGGGGCGAGGCGGATCAGCACGAAGACCGTCGACACCGTGAGGAACACGGTGAGCAGGCCCTGGCCGAGGCGCTTGAGGATGTAGGTCGCCATGGTCAGGCCCCCAGTCGGACGTCGGCGAGCGGATACGTGTTGGACGACGCGAGGGCGAGGCGCTCGACCCGCTCGCGACGGGCGAGCACCGACTTGGGCACGAAGGCCCAGGCGCAGGGCCAGGTGTCCCAGGCCGCCTGCTGCGCCTCGGCGAGCCGCTGCTGGCGCAGGGTCGCGTCCGGCTCGGTCGACGCCCGGGCGATCGCCTCGGCCACGTCGGGCTGCACGTAGCCCTGGTACGTGTCGCGGGTCTGTTCCTTCTCGGCGGTGCCCGCGTACATGCCCTGCAGGATGGTCAGCGCGAGGCCGGTGGGGGCCGAGAAGCCGTTGCCGAGCAGGTCCCAGTCGCCGGCCTTGCCCTGGCGCCACTGGAGGATGTCGCCGCCGGGCTCGAACTGCTGCAGCGTGGTCCGCACGCCGATCGCGCCGAACATCTCGACGAGCGCCTCCATGATGAAGGTGTCGCCGGCGAACTCGCCGGTCTCCCAGATGATGCGCAACGTGAGGTCGCTCGCCCCGAGCTCGGCGAGCGTGCGGCGGGCGAGGTCGGGGTCGTAGGTGTACTCGCCCGTCTTGGCGTAGCCGAGCAGGCTCGGCGGCACGACGCCGTCGGCCTGCGTGACCGAGTCGGTCAGCACGTCGCGCACGAGCGCCCGGCCGTCGATCGCGTGGCTGAGCGCCTCGCGCACCCGGGCGTCGGCCAGCGGGTGCCCCTCGGGCTTGCGGAAGTTGTAGAAGATCTGGTTGATGCGCAGGCTCGAGGCCTCGTCGAGGACGATGCCGGGCAGGCCCTGCAACTGGGTCGCCGAGTCGGGCGTGATCGAGTCGATCACGTCGACCTCTCCGCTGCGCAGGGCGATCACGCGGCTGGACTCCTCGGGCAGGAACCGCACCTCGACCCGGTCGACGCCCGGCGCCTCGCCCCAGTACTGCTCGTTGCGGCTCAGGCTGTAGGTGCCGGCGCCGCGGTTGAACCGGGTGACGACGAACGGGCCGCTGCCCACGCCGTCCTGCAGCTCTTCCGGCTTGTTCGCCGCGGCCGGGGTGATCAGGATGTTGCTCATCAACGCGTCGAGCACCGGGATCGGCTGCGACGAGTCGAGCGTGAAGGTGCGCTCGTCGATCGCGGTCACGGTCGGGAACTCGGGGAAGAAGCTGGCGACGAACGAGCCCTGCACCTGCTCGTACATCTGCAGCGCGGTGGCGACGTCGGCCACCGTGACGGGCGTCCCGTCCGAGTAGCGCACGCCCTCGCGCAGTCGGACCGTCCACTGCGTGTCGCTCGTCGGCTCGAAGCTCTCGGCGAGCACGAGCTCGGGCGTGATGTCGGGGCCGATCTGCGTGAGGGCCTGGCGCACGGCCCGCTGCACCGTGACGGCCGCGTCGAACTGGTTCAGCTTGTTGTCGAGGCTGACCAGCGAGCGGTTGAGGGCCAGGGTCAGCGTGCCGGGTCCGGGCAACCCGGTCGGTCCGGCGCAGCCGGCGAGGCTGGTGGCGGTCACGAAGAGGCCGGCCGCGGCACCCCAGCGGAGCAGGGTGCGGCGAGACATCTCGTGGTCCGCGAACGGAACGGTCATCATCGACCTCTCGATCCAGGGGTTCGACGAGGTCGACGGCGCCCGGTCCCGCAGCGCTGCGACGCCCTCGTCCGGGCTGGATGACACTGTGCCACCGCTGCGCGTTTCGCGCAAGACCAGTGGCGCATAACGCGCAGTCGTGTCAGGATGGCGGCATCATGAGCCCGATCACCGTCATCGCCGACGACCTCTCCGGCGCCGCCGAGACCGCCGAGCAGTTCCGGCTGCGCGGTCACGAGACCGTGGTCTCGCTCGGCGTGTCGGCGGGTCCCGCCGCGGCGGTCACGGTCGTCGACGTCGGCACCCGCTCCGGCACCGCCGAGGAGGCGCGGGTCGCGATCGACACGCTGCCCCTGACGGCCGGCGCCCTCGTGCTCAAGAAGACCGACTCCCTGTGGCGTGGCCACGTCGGGCCCGAGCTCGAGGCCCTGGCCGCCCGCGGGTACGACCTCGTCGTGGCCGGCGCGCTGCCCGCCCTCGGGCGCACCGTCGTCCACGGGCGGCCCCTGGTGGACGGGCGACCGCTCGCCGAGACGCCGTTCTGGCATCTCGAACCGCACGGCGCCCCCTCGACCCTGGCCGAACTCGTCGACCGGCCGACGGTGCTCGTCGGCCTCGACGTCGTGCGGTCGGGGCCGGACGCGTCCGCGGTGCACCTCGACGCCGCCCTCGCCGGGGGAGCGGTGCTCCTGGTCGACGCCGAGACCGACGACGACCTCGCCGCCGTGGTCGACGCCGTCCTCCGACTGGTCGCCGCTCCCGGAGTCCGACGGCCCGTCGCCCTCGCGGGCAGCGCGGCGCTCGCCGCCGCCCTGGCCGACGCGGTCGCTCCGGAGTCGAGCCCGGAGGCCGGTTTTCACGCGTCGGACGAGGCCGGGGCCCGCGACGAGGCCGCGCCCCGCGACGAGGCCGGGCCCCGCGACGGGGCCGGGGCCGAGCGGCCCGTCCTCGTCGTGGTCGGTTCGGCCGCCGAGGTGGCCCGGGGCCACGCCGACGCGCTCGCCGCGACCGGTGCGGACGTGCACGTGCTCGACCCGGCGGACGACGCCGGCCTCCTCGTCGACGCGGCCCGCGCCTCCTTGTCCCGGTCGTCCGTCGCCGTGCTGACGGTCACCGCCCGGCGCCTGCCCGACCCGCTCGTCGGATCGGCGGCCCTCGCCGAGGTCGTCGCCCGGATCGACGCCGACGTCGAGCTCGACCTCGTGCTGACCGGTGGCGAGACCGCCCGCGCGGTGCTCGACCGGCTCACGACGACCACCCTGCGGCCGCTCACCCAACTCGAGCACGGCGCCGTCCTCAGCCTCGCGGGCGACGGGCGGGGGGCCGCGGGCGACGACCGGCTCGTCGCCACCAAGCCCGGCAGCTTCGGCGGCCCGACCGTGCTCGCCGACCTCGTCGACCTGGTGCGCCGCACGCGCGCCGGCGCCGACCCCCAGGACCTCACCGCGTCGGCAGCGTCCGGCGCCCCCACGAAACGGAGAACCCCATGACCACGACGACCCCCGACACGCGGCCGTTCATCGCCGTCACCATGGGCGACGGCGCCGGCGTCGGACCCGAGGTCACCGTCGGCGCACTGCTCGACGAGGCCGCCTACCGCGACGCGCGACCGGTCGTCGTCGGGGACGCCCACCGCCTGCGGCTCGGCGCCGCCGCGCTCGGGGTCGACGCCGAGATCGTCGAGGTCGACGGGCCCGCCGACGCCGTCTTCACCCCCGGCCGCATCAACGTCGTCGACCCGCACCTGCTCTCGGCCGACCTGCCCTGGGGCGCCGTCTCGGCCGAGGCCGGCCACGCGGCGTACGAGTACATCCGCATCGCTTGCGAGCTCGGCATGGCCGGTCTCGTGCAGGGCATCTGCACCGCCCCGCTGAACAAGGCGGCGCTGCACGAGGCCGGCCACGTGTTCCCCGGCCACACCGAGCTGCTGGCGCACTTCATGGGCGTCGGCGAGGTGTCGATGATGCTCTCGACGCCCAAGATCAAGGTGATCCACGTGACGACCCACATCGGGTTGATCGACGCCATCGCGAAGATCGAGCCCGGTCTCGTCGAGCGCACCGTGCGCCGCGGCTGGGAGGCGCTGCGCCGGGCCGGCGTCGACGACCCCAGGATCGGCGTCTGCGCGATCAACCCGCACGCCGGCGAGAACGGGCTCTTCGGCTACGGCGAGGAGGCCGAGAAGATCACCCCGGCCCTCGAGGTGCTCCAGGCCGACGGCATCCGCGCCGTCGGGCCGCTGCCGGCCGACACCGCGTTCTTCCTCGGCGGCCGCGGCGACTACGACCTCATCGTGGCGATGTACCACGACCAGGGCCACGGCCCGGTGAAGGTGCTCGGCATCGAGGCGGGGGTCAACATCACCGTCGGACTGCCCGTGATCCGCACCTCGGTCGACCACGGCACCGCGTTCGACATCGCCGGCACCGGCGTCGTGGCCGTCGGTAGCATGATCGAGGCGTTGCGCCAGGCGGTCGAGATGTCGCCCAGCCCGGCTGACGCCGCCCGGGTCGGTGCGTCGTCGGCGTGACGCCGCCCGCCCCACCGATCAGGACGGCCATCG
Source organism: Frigoribacterium sp. 2355 (assembly GCF_054060695.1). NCBI lineage: Bacteria > Bacillati > Actinomycetota > Actinomycetes > Micrococcales > Microbacteriaceae > Frigoribacterium > Frigoribacterium sp. 2355. The sequence goes on from NZ_JBSSDL010000002.1 coordinate 89,536, forward strand.
CATGAGCACCACCGCATGAGCACCACGGCACGCGAGCGACGCCGCGACATCGTCGACCTGGCCCACACCACCGGCCTGGCGAGCGTCGACGAGCTGAGTCGTCGCTTCGAGGTGACCCCGTCGACCATCCGCCGCGACCTCGCCGAGCTCACCCGGCGCGGCGAGATCGCCCGCACCTACGGCGGTGCCATGCCGCTCGGTGCCCCCGGTGCCGAGCCGACCTTCCGTCAGCGCAACCTCGAGGCCGGGGTGGCCAAGGCCGAGATCGCGCGGCACGCCCGCACGCTGGTCCACGACGGCGAGACGCTGCTGTTCGACGCCGGTTCGTCGGTCGCGGCCCTCGCCCGGGAGGCGCGCTCGGGTCTCGTCGCGACCGTCGCCACCACCTCGATCGCCGTGATCCAGCAGCTCGCCGACTCGGACGGCATCCACCTCGAGTGCCTCGGCGGCACGCTGCGCCCGGCCAGCCAGGGCTTCGTCGGGCCGCTGGCCGAGGCCGCCCTCGAGCGCCTGACCTTCGACCGGGTGTTCCTCGGCGCCGACGGCGTGCTCGCCTCGGGCCACGTGGTCGAGGCCGACCTCGTGCAGACCCGGCTCAAAGAGCTGATGTGCCGGCAGTCCGAACGCGTCTACGTGCTGGCCGACGGGTCGAAGCTCGGTCGCGCGACGTTCCACGCCCGCGCGGCGCTGCCCGAGGGCTGGACGCTCGTGACCGACGCCACCGCCACGCCCGAGGCTCTGGCCGAGTTCGCGGCCGCCGGCGTCGACGTGGTCGTCGCGCCCGCCGGCTGAGCCGGACGCCCGCGGGCCCGCCCGCCGGTGCGCTGGCCTGCACGCCCGGCCCGCACGCCGGCGCGCCCGTGTCGCACCGCCGGATGAATGTCGCACCGCCCGTTTCGGCGGTGCGACGTCCATTCGGCGGTGCGACTCGTTCCGCGGTGCGACCTACTCCGCGTGGAGCGGCAGCAGGATGCCCTTCACGCGGGGATCGGTCGCGAGGAACTCCTGCACGGCCGGGTCCTGGAAGGCGGCGACGAGCTTCTTCACGGCGTCCTCGTCGGCGTAGTCGCTGCCGATGGTGAGCTGGCCGGCGAACTCGTCCGGTGCGGCGGGGGCGAAGATCTGCTGCTCGATCGGCACGCCGGCGGCGAGGTAGTACTCGGTGTAGCCGACGGCTGCGTCGAGGTCGGGCAGGGCCCGCGACTGCGCGGCGAAGTCGAGCAGGGTGAACTGCAGGTCCTTCGGGTTCGAGGCGATGTCGTCCTGGGTGGCGTGTGCCTTGTCGACGCCGTCCTTCAGCGTGATGAGGCCGGCGCGCTCGAGCACCCAGAGCCCCTGGGCCTCGTTGGCCGGGTCGGAGTACAGCGACACCGTGGCACCGTCGGGCAGCTGGCCGGGATCGGTGTACGTCGACGACCAGAGGCCGAAGCCCCAGCGGAACACCGGCGTCGCCGCTTCCTCCCGCAAGTCCGGGTTCGAGGCGAGCACCTGGTCCAGCCAGAGTTCGTGCTGGTACACCGTGCCGGCGATCTCGCCCTCGCTGACGGCCCGGTTGATCGTGTTGCTGTCGCTCAGGCCCGTGAAGGCGACGGTGATGCCGTACTTCGGGGCGACCTCGTCGGCGACGAACTGCACGAGGGCCTGCTCGGACGCGTTGCCCTCGGCGGTGGCGACGGTCAGCGTCGCCCCGGCCTCGGCGACGGCCGGCCCCGCGGGCGCGGTCAGGGGCACGACGATCGCGGCGGCGGCGACGGCGACGACCGCCACCGCGCCTCCGGCGATCCAGGGCCAGCGGCGACGACGCCTCAGCTCGAAGCCGTGGTCGTCCGTGACGGACGGGGTGCCGGGTGCGGGGGTGGGGGTGTTCTCGGGCATGGCTGTCCTTCGGGAGGGGGCAGGCGGCGCCTGCGGGTGGGGGGAGGCGCGGTGCGGGACCGCAGGGGGGAACGGGGAGGCGCGGTGCGGGACCGCAGGGGGGAACGGGGAGGCGCGGTGCGGCTCAGACCGCGGCGGCCACCGGGGGCAGGTCGGTCGCGCGGCGCCGCCACCAGCGGCGCCGGCGGAGCGGTTCGGGGCTCGTCACCCGCACGGCGAGGTCGCCGAGCTGTTGGACGGCCGCGACCGTCGCGACGAGCAACACGATCGTGACGATCATCACGGTGTGGTCGAAGCGCTGGTAGCCGTAGGTGACGGCGACGTAGCCGATGCCGCCGGCGCCGATGGTGCCGGCGATGGCGGAGTACTCGATCATCGCGATCGTGTTGATCGTGAGACCCCCGATCAGGCCGGGCAGCGCCTCGGACAGCTGTGCGGTGCGGACGATCTGCAGGCGGGACGCCCCGCTCGCGGTCGCCACGCGCACCCGATCGCTCGGGACGCTCCGCAGGGAGTTCTCGACGATGCGGGTGAAGAAGGCGATGCCGGCGATCGACATCGGCACCACCGCGGCCGCGATGCCGATGTTGGTGCCGGTCACGAACCGGGTGAACGGGACGATCGACGCCATCAGGATCAAGAACGGCAGCGAGCGTCCGATGCTGATGACGGCACTGAGCACCGTGTGCACCGGCGCGTTCGGCACGAGGCCCGCGGGGCCGAGGTTGTGCACCAGGGCTCCGAGCGGCACCCCGACCAGCACGACGATCGCCATCACGATGCCCACCATCACGAACGTGTCGCCGAGTGCCGGGAGCACCAGGGCGGGGATCTGCGCCCCCGGCACCGAGTTGTCGTACGCGGTCGACGGGCTCGTGCCCGACGCGAGGACGGTCGTCGCGATCGGCGCGACGGTGCTGGCGACGCTCATCGGACGAGCTCCTGTTCGGGCGTGGGCGTGGGCGCCGGCGTGGACGCCGGGGTCGGGTCGAGGGAGCGGGCGGTGAGCCCGAGTGCGGCGGCGACCCCGGGCAGGCGCGAGGCGACCGCCTCGGGGACGGCGACGGTCGCGTGCCCGACGGTCGCGCCTCCCAGGGTCTCGATCGAGGCTCCGAGCAGCGACACGGGCGACCCCAGGGCCGATCCGAGCGTGGTCGGCCAGTCGGTCGGCACGTCGGCCGAGACGTAGTCGAGGCGCCAGGTGCGGGAGCCGTCGGGGGCGCCGGCCGCCGGTCGGGTCGGTCGCAGCGCCGCACCGAGCGCCGACGCGGGGTCGCGCAGCAGGTCGAGCACGCGACCCCGTTCGACGATGCGTCCGTGGTCGAGGCGCGCGACGGTGTCGGCGATCTGCAGCACGGTGTCCATCTCGTGGGTGACGAACAGGATCGACAGGCCGAGGTCGTCACGCAACTCGCGCAGCAGGTCGACGATCGAGGTGGTCGAGGCGGGGTCGAGGCCCGACGTCGCCTCGTCCGAGAGCAGCACGGTCGGCCGCAGGGCGAGGGCCCGGGCGATGCCGACGCGCTGGCGTTGGCCGCCCGAGAGCTCGTGCGGCCGGGCGTCGGCACGGTGGCCGAGCCCCACACGGTCGAGCAGCTCGGCGACTCGTCGCCCCGTCTCGGCCTTGGTCACGCCCAGGTACTCGAGCGGCAGGGCCACGTTCTGTGCGGCGGTCCGACGGCCGAAGAGACCGTCCGACTGGAACACCGTGCCGATCCGACGGCGTGCGACCCGCAGGTCGCGCTCGCCGAGCCGGGTCAGGTCGTCGCCGTTGACGACGACCGAGCCCGAGGTCGGTCGTTCGAGCAGCGTCACGCACTGGGCCAAGGTGCTCTTGCCGGCGCCGCTCGGGCCGACGACCGCGGCGATCTCGCCGGTGTCGACCCGGAAGTCGACGCGGTCGAGGACGGTCGTGCGGTGCGATCCGGTCTCGTAGACCTTCGTCAGCTGCTCGAGGCTGATCATGGGGGCTCCAGGGTGTCGGCTGAGGTGGTGGGTTCGGGGTGTCGCCGAGCATAAGGAGGCGCGGGTCGCGTTCGCGAGGACGTGTCACGTCATGCGTCGCCGCGTGACGCCGTGTGTCGCACCGCCCCGCCGCGGGGCCCGGCAGCGGGGCCCGGCTGCGGGGCCCGGCTGCGGGCGCCGGCTGCGGGGCCCGGCTGCGGGGGCCGGTCGCACCACGCTCGCGTGGTCGAACCAGCCCCCGGGGTGGTTCGACCACGCGAGCGTGGTGCGACCTCCTCCGACGGCGGGCGCGGCAGGATGGGCGACATGCCCGCACCCACCACGTCCCTGCCCACCGCACTCGTCACCGGCGCCTCCGGCGGCATCGGCGCTGAGTTCGCCCGGCGGCTCGCCCCCGACCACGACGTGGTGATCGTGGCGCGCAGCGGCGACCGTCTCGAGCAGGTGAGGGCCGAGCTCGTGGCGACCCGCGCCTCCGGGTCGTTCACGGCCGTGGTCGCCGACCTGTCGACGCCCGAGGGGGTCGAGACCGTGCTGGCCGCCGTCGGCGACCGCGCGATCGACGTGCTGGTGAACAACGCCGGCGTCGGCTCCCACGGGGCGTTCGTCGAGTCCGACCCCGCTGCCGTCCTGGCGCAGGTGCACCTCAACTGCTCGCAGGTGGTCGCGCTCACGCGCGCGCTGCTGCCGGGCATGGTCGAGCGACGCCGCGGCACGGTGGTCAACGTCGCCTCGACCGCGGCCTTCCAGCCGATCCCGACGATGGCGGTCTACGGGGCGACCAAGTCGTTCGTGCTCTCGTTCAGCGAGGCGGTGCACGCCGAGGTGCGGGGGTCGGGCGTCACCGTCACGGCCCTCTGCCCGGGCGCGACCGAGACCGGCTTCTTCGCCGCGACCGGGAGCGACTTCCTCACGAGCGGCCGCCAGACGCCCGAGCAGGTCGTCACCGCGGCGCTGCGGGCCGTGCGTCGTCGCCGTGCCGTCGTGGTCAGCGGGCTCGGCAACGCGATCGGTGCCCAGGCGCACCGGTTCCTGCCCCGGCGGCTCGTGACCGCGGCCTCGGCCCTGATCGTGCGCGAGCGCTAGGAGCCGGGCCGGGTCCCCGGGTCCTGCCCCGGCCCCGGCCCCGGCCCGCGGGCCCGGCCCCGGGCCCGGCCACCGGCCCGCCCACCGCGGTCGAGCAACGCACCGCCCACTGGACGTCGCACCGCCCACATCGGTGGTGCGACGCTCAGTCGGCGGTGCGACGCGACCGGTCGCCGGCTCGACCGAGGGCGGCGTCGCGCGCCGCGACGAGCAGGTCGGTCAGCACCGTGCCGGTGGCCCCGCGGTCCTCGGGGTGCCACTGGACGCACCACACCGGAGCCGTGACGTGCTCGACGGCCTCGACCGTGCCGTCGTCGGCCCAGGCCACCGCGCGCAGTCCCTCGCCCAGGCGTCCCACCGCCTGGTGGTGCGAGCTGCGCACGACCAGCGACGTCGTGCCGAGCATCGAGGCGAGGGTGCTGTCGTCGGCGAGGCGGACCGGGTGGTCGACCATGCTGTCCGAGACGTCGTCCGGGTTCACGTGGCCGGGGTGCTCGAGGTGCTGCACGAGGTCGCCGCCGAGGGCCACGTCGACCACCTGCATGCCGCGACAGATGCCGACCAGCGGCAGCCGCGCCTCCACGGACCCGCGCACCACCTCGATCTGCACCCGGTCGGCGTCGGCGAAGGTCTGGCCCCGCCCCGGGTGGTCGAGGGGACCGCCGTAGTGGCTCGGGTCGACGTCCTCGCCACCGGTGACGAGCACCGCGTCCGCCTCGGCGAGGGCGGCGCGCACGTCGCCGAGCCGGTTGGCCGGCACCCGGCGCACCGTGAACCCGACCTGCTCGGCGGCGGCGACCACCGACGTGGACAGGGCGTCGAGCTCGCGCTCGAACGCGGGGTCGTCGCGGGCCTCGTCGGTGACGTCGAGGAGCAACAGGTTCAGGAGGCGCGGTGCGGGCGAGTCGCTCATCGCGCCATCCTGGCAGCCCCGGCCGCACCGCACCGCACCGCAGCGCTTCGCACCGCGTTTCGTGCACCGCACCGCGACGAGACGCGGTGCCGTGCACGAAACGCTGTGCCGAGGGCCGAGGGCCGAAGGCCCCCGGCTAGTCGGTGCCGTCGATCCCGCCCAGCCGTTCGAGCACGCCCGTGAGGATCGTGCCGGCCGCGTCGGGCAGCACGTGGTGGTTCATGTAGATCGCCTCGAGCCAGGGCAGCACCTCGTCGCGACCCCAGCCCACGGCCTCCCAGTCGACGCCGGGCAGGGCCTTCGTCCGGGGCTGGTCGGTCCGGGGGTCGAGCCAGGCCTCGGCGATCGGCACGCCCTCGGACGCGCCCTGGGGCGTCCAGGTCAGCGCGATCGGGTGGTCGTCGCCCTCGATGTGGTCGTGTTCGACGGCACCCGAGCCGAGCCAGGGCAGGGTCAGCAGCTCGCCCTCGATGTCGACCTCGACCAGGTCGAGCTTGCGTGGTTCTTCGACCTCGCAGACGTAGAGGTCGAAGCCGGCGTCGTGCCAGGCCGCCGCCTCGTCGACCTCGTCGAGCAGGTCGGGCATGCGGCGGTGCAGGTCGACTATCAGCCGGGTCGACCACTCGACGAGCACCCGCGTGTCGGCGACGCCGAAGGGGCTGAGGTCGCTGTCGTCACCGTTCGCGAGGTGGAAGTGGTGCTCGACGTCGCCCGAGGGCGTGGTCTCGAGGTGCACCTGTCCGGTCTCGTAGCCGACGTACAGGGCGGTGATCAGGTCGTCGTCGTCGTACTCGGCGTAGAGGTTGGGCTTGCCGAGCGCGGTCGGCAGCGGCGTCTGCGCGGCCGGGCGCTGGCCCAGGTCGAACACGGCACGGAAATGGGTGGTGGGGAGCCTCAGGCTCATGTCGGTCACGGCGTGGGGTCCAATCGGTTGCTCACGCCAGGGTAGAGGACGCGGCCGCCCGTCCGCGGCTCGTCCACAGCCGAGGAGGCGCGCTCCGGGACTTCCCGGAACGCGCCTCCTCGTGTGGTCGCCTCGACGGCGTCGGTGCGGGGCCGCGTCGCTGCTACGCGGCGACGGGGCTGCGCTGGCCGACGACCGAACCGGCCTCGGCGGCCTCGGCCGACGCGTCGGCCCCGGCGGCCGCACCCCGGCGGACGAACTTCTTCAGGAGGACGAGCACGAACGCGCTCACGACGGTGCCGGCGACGATCGCCAACGCCCACATGCCCAGGTTGCCGATCGCGAAGAACACGAAGATGCCACCGTGGGGGGCCTGCGACGTGACGCCGGCGGCCATCGAGATGGCTCCGGTCACCGCGCCTCCGACCATGCTGGCGGGGATCACGCGCAGCGGGTCGGCCGCGGCGAAGGGGATCGCGCCCTCGGAGATGAACGAGGCGCCCAGCAGCCAGGCGGCCGTGCCGTTGGAGCGCTCGACCTGCGAGAAGCCCTTTCGGTAGAGGACGGTCGACGCGAGGGCCATGGCCAGCGGCGGCACCATGCCGGCACCCATCACGGCGGCCATGATCATCAGCGGAGCGGGGTTGTCGCTGATGGAGCCCGCCGACAGGCCGGCGACGGCGAACGAGTAGGCGACCTTGTTGACCGGACCACCGAGGTCGATGCACATCATGAGGCCGAGGATGACGCCGAGGACGATCGCCCCGGTGCCGCTGAGGCCGTTGAGGAAGTCGGTCAGGGCGACGGTCAGGGCGGCGATCGGGCCGCCGAGCACGAGCACGAGCAGGCCCGAGGCGAAGATCGACGCGAGCAGCGGGATGATCACGACGGGCATCAGGCCGCGCAGCCAGCGGGGCACGTCGGGCTTGCCGATCCAGTAGGCGGCGAAGCCGGCGAGCAGACCACCGACGAGACCGCCGATGAAGCCGGCCCCCATGAAGACCGCGACGGCACCGGCGACGAAACCGGGGGCGATGCCGGGTCGATCGGCGATGGCGTAGGCGATGTAACCGGCCAGGGCGGCGACGAGGAAGCCCATCGACAGGTTGCCGATCTGGAACGCGGCGGCACCGAGGAAGTAGATCAGGCCCTCGGGCGGCAGGTTCACGAGCGAGTAGTCGGTCAGCACGGTCGCGGCGTTGCCGGCGATCTCGTAACCCGAGAGCAGGAAGCCCAGGGCGAGCAGCAGGCCGCCACCGGCGACGAACGGGATCATGTACGAGACGCCGGTCAGCAACCAGCGCTTGAGCGACGAGCCGAAGCCCTGCTTCTCGGTGGCGGAACCCGCGGCGGCACCGGCGGCACCGGCCGTGCCGCCCACGCGGGCGGCGTTCGGGTCCTTGGCGGCGGCCAGCGCCTCCTTCACCATGGCGTCGGGAGCGTCGACGCCGCGCTTGACCGGTCCGCGGACGACGGGCTTGCCGGCGAAGCGGCCCTGGTCGCGCACGTCGACGTCGACGGCGAAGATCACGGCGTCGGCCTCGGCGATGACGGCCGGGTCGAGGGGGGTGACCGTGCCCGAGCCCTGCGGCTCGATCTGCAGGTCGGCGCCGAGGCGCTTCGCCGCGGCGACGAGGGCGTCGGCGGCCATGAAGGTGTGGGCGATGCCGGTGGGGCAGGCGGTGACGCCGACCAGCTTCGGGCGCCGCGCGCCGTCGCCCGTGGCGTCGGCCGCGGACGAGGAGGCGCTGGTCGCCCCGGCCGCGGAGGCGGCGGTGGCGCCGCGCGTCTCGGCGACCTCGCCGCTGACCTCGTCGTCGACGAGCTGCACGATGTCGGCGGGCGTCTTCGCGGCGCGGAGGGCGGCGGTGAAGTCGTCGCGGATGAGGGCGCGGGCGAGGGTCGAGAGGACCGTCATGTGGTCGCCGTCGGCGCCCTCGGGCACCGCGATCATGAAGACGATGTCGGCGTCGCCGTCGGGGGCTCCGAAGCCGACCGTGCGCGCGAGCCGGGAGAAGGCGAGGGTGGGCTCGGTGACCGAGGCCGACCGCGCGTGGGGGATCGCGATGCCGCCGGGGACGCCGGTGCCGACCGAGGCTTCACGCTTGATGGCGTCGTCGGCGAGCGAATCGGCCGAGCCGGCGCGGCCCGAGGCCGCGACGCGCGCGGCCAGCGCGCGGATGACGTCGGTCGACGTGCCGCCCAGGTCTTCGTCGAGACCGACGAGGTCGGTGCTGATGAGGGATGACATGCTGTTCTGCTCCTTGGGGTTGGGCGACGCTGCTCAGAGGTGCCCGACGGCCGCGGGGGCCACCGGGACGACGTCGATGTCGTCAGGGAAGGTCTGGTCGAGGCGGGGGACGATGCTGCCGGGCAGGGCCGCGGCGGCGGCTCCGGACGCGACGGCCTGGGCGAGGCGGGCCGGGGCGGGGGCCCCGGCGGTCTCGGCGAGCAGGTAGCCCGACAGCGACGAGTCGCCGGCGCCCACCGTGCTCAGGGCGGTGATGACGGGGGCGGCGGCGAACCACGAGCCCTCGTCGTCGATCAACAGGGCGCCCGCGCTGCCGAGGGTGAGCAGCACGGTCTCGACGCCCAGCTCGCGCAGGCGTCGGGCCCCGGCGACGGCCGAGGCCGGGTCGGCCTCGTACGCCTCGGGGTCGCCGCCGACGATCTCGGCGAGCTCGTCGGCGTTGGGCTTGACGAGGTCGATGCCGACGCCCGACGCGATCAGGGCGGCGAACGGCTCGCCCGACGAGTCGACCGCGATGCGCGGGGCGGCGTCACCGCAGGAGGCGCGCACGGCCCGGACGACGTCGGCCAGCCAGGTCGTCGGCAGGCCGGGCGGCAGCGAGCCGGCGAGCACCAGCCACGAGGCGAGGGCCGCGTGTTCGACGACGAGGGCCGTGAGTTCGTCCACGTGAGAGCCGAGGTCGGGGCCGAGCTCGTTGATCTTGGTGGTCGTTCCGTCGGGTTCGGTCAGGGTGACGTTGGCCCGGAGGCGCTGCCCGATCGGCAGGTTGACGGTGGGCACGCCCCGCTCGCGCAGGGCGACGAGGACCGGGTCGTCGAGGGCGCCGGGCAGCAGGGCCACGGTCTCGGCACCCGACGCCGCCAGGGCCCGGGACACGTTGACGCCCTTGCCGCCGGGCTCGTCGGTCGTGCTGACCGAGCGCTGGACCGCCCCGCGCTGCAGGGTGCCCGGCAGCTCGATCGTGCGGTCGAGCGAGGGGTTCGCGGTGACGGTGAGGATCATGCGGGTGCCTCCTGGCTGCGGGGCGGTGTCGATCGGGGCCACGACGGGGCGGGGCGTGGGGGTCGGGGCGCTCATGCGACGATCACCTCGACGTCGGCGAGCTCGAGGGCCTCGCCCAGGTCGGGCGCGGGGGGCGCGTCGGTGACCACGGTGTCGATCTCGGCCAGGCGCGCGAACCGCACCAGCGCCTCCTCGCCGTGTTTGGTCTGGTCGACCACGGCCACGACGCGGCGTCCGGCACGGACGTACGCCGACTTGACGGCGCCTTCGAACTCGTCGGGGGTCGACAGCCCGAAGCCGGCGCTGACGCCGTTCGCGCCGACGAAGACGATGTCGGGGCGGAGCGCCTGGATCTGCTCGACCGTGCTGGTCCCGACGGCGGCGCTGGTCAGCCCGCGGACGCGTCCGCCGAGCAGGTGCAGGTCGACGTGGGGGCTGTGCTGCAACAAGGCGGCGATCGGGACGGCGTTGGTGATGACGGTGAGGACGGTGCCGGGCGTCGCCGGCGTCCAGCGGGCGAGTTCGGCGGCGACGGCGGCGGTGGTGGTGCCGGCGTCGAGGGCGATCGAGCCCGTGAACGTCGGCGGCACGAGGTGCGCGGCAGCCTGGGCCACCGACGTCTTCTCGGGGCTGTGCCGGGTCTCGCGTTCGCTCAGGCTGAGTTCGCTCACGCTGGAGCGGCCGGCGGCGACGGCACCGCCGTGCACGCGCTGGAGCAGGCCTGCCTGCTCGAGGGCGTCGAGGTCTCGGCGGACCGTCTCGGCCGTGACGTCGAGACGCAGGGCGAGATCGCTGACCGACACCCGACCGGCCGAGCGCAGGGCTTCGGCGATCGACTCGTGCCGTTCGGTGGCGTACATGCGACCTCCTCGTCGTCTCGCGGTGCTGCTGGTGCCAGTGCCAGTGCCAGTGCCAGTGCCAGTGCCAGTGCTAGTGCCGGTGCTGCTGGTGCCGGTGCCGGTGGTGCTGGTGTCCGTTCGGCGGTGTTCCGTGCCGTGTGGGCCGACTGTACGTCGGTTCCACAGATAAAACAAGACAAAAGCAGAAAAACGAAGACGAACGCAGATCGATCAGGAGTCGACCGAGCTATGTCCGCAATGCGCACTCTTGCCGATTTGGCTAGTTCATCTAGCAATCCACCTGTCACAGTGATGGACGTACCGGTTCACGGCGGTACGGGCACCGACTTCACGGGCGGTGCCCGAAGTTCCAGCAAGTTCCTCAGGTGACGCAGGGTCGCCAGAAATGAGAAGAACATGAACACCAGCAGCGCCTCGCTCCAGGGCCTCGGCCACGAGCAACTCGTCTCCCTCGTCCGCGGAACGGTCGCTTCGGCCCGCCCCGCGACGACCCGCCCGACCACCGGTCGCGTCGACGCCGGTCTCTACCGCCGCGACCCCCGCGTGCCGGCCGTCCGCATCGAGACCTACCCGCGTCGCCGTCGGGCGCGTGTCGCGGCCGTCGCCCTCGCCGCACCGATCTCGGCAGCCGTCTCGGCCGTCCCCCGGGTCGACGAGCCCACCTACGCCGACTTCCTCGTGGCCGCCCCGGCCCACGCGATGTCGGCCTGAGGCGGGCACGATGACGTTCGCACAGCGCATCCTCGCCGATCAGCTCGGCGACCACGTGTCCTACTTCGACACGGCACTAGACGACACCGACGACCTCGACTGAACGGCCAGACCATGACCTCCTCACTTCCCTCGCTCGACACCCTCGTCCACCCCGACCTCCACGAGTACGTGGCCGACCGCTACCCCTTCGTGGCGGGCCTGGTGGACGACGACCAGATCTGACCGTCCCGGGCCCCGGCCCGGTGAACGACTTCGGACGGGCTGACGCCCGGCCCGTCGACGGTGCGTACCAGCGACCCGCAGCGCGGGACGCCGACGAGCACCCCACGAGAGCCCCCTCGCCGCACGGCGAGGGGGCTCTCGCGTGTCCGGGGACGCGACCCGCGGGGGAGGCGGGTGGTCCTCGGGGCGGACGCCGCGCCTCCTCGGGGTTCGTAGCGTGGACGAGGTCGCACCCGCGGGGCGCGACGGTGCGGCCACCCGGCCCGCACCGACGACGAACCCCGAGGAGGCACGGTGTCCGCAGTCGAGGTCGTCCCGCGTCACGGTCCGGGTCGCGTCGCCCGGGCGCGCGAGTCCCTGCTCGACCTGCTGGCCTTCGGCCGCGCCCAGGCCCTCTCGTGCGCGTTCGCCGTCGCGATCTTCGCCGGGCTCGCCGTGACCCGCGTGGTCGACGTGGGCGTGCCGCGCTGCGACGCGATGCTGATCTGGTGCCTGCTCGTGCAGGTCGTCCTCGTCGCGACGCGGCTCGAGACCCGGGACGAGCTGCTCGTCATCTGCGTCTTCCACGTCCTGGGCCTCGGGCTCGAGGTCTTCAAGGTCGCGATCGGCTCGTGGTCGTACCCCGAGCCCGGCCTGCTGCGCCTGGGGGACGTGCCGCTCTACAGCGGCTTCATGTACGCGGCCGTCGCGAGCTACATCTGCCAGGCGTGGCGCCGGCTCGACCTCCGCGTCGACCCCGTGCCGATGGCGGCGACCATGGCCGTCGCGGTCGGCTTCTACGTCAACTTCTTCACGAACCACTGGATCGCCGACCTGCGCTGGGTGCTGCTCGGCGTCGCCGCGCTGCTGATCGCCCGGCGGTCGGTGACCTTCCGTGTGCGGGGCGTCGACCGCCGCATGCCCTTGCTCGTGTCGTTCGCCCTCATCGGGCTGTTCATCTGGGTCGCCGAGAACGCCGCGACCCTGCTCGGCGCCTGGACCTACGCCTCGCAGGTCGACGGCTGGAGCCTCGTGCACCCCAGCAAGATCGGCTCGTGGATGGTGCTCGTGATCTTCAGCTTCATGCTCGTGTTGTGGCTGAAGCAGCGGAAGGGCGCCGCACCGACCGCCACGGCGTGACGGCGTGCCGGTGTGCCGGTGTGCCGGTGTGCCGGTGTGCCGGTCGCACCACCGTCGCGTCGTCGAACCACGCTCTCGGGTGGTTCGACGACGCGGACGTGGTGCGTCCTCGCCCCCAGGTCGCGGTCAGGGAGCGGCGTGGCGGCCGACGCGCGTGGGGGCCGGGGTGGATGCGGCAGCAGCGGCGACCACGGGGACCGTGCCCGCAGCCGCAGCCGCAGCCGCAGCCGCAGCCGTAGCCGTGGGCGCAGTCGTGGGCGTAGCCGCGGGCTGGGGCGCGGCGACGACGCCCGCGGCGTCGGCCACGCCCCGTGCCAGCGCGGCCGCCTGTGGGGCGCGACCCGACACGGCCGCCGCGACCGCCGCCTCCCGGGTCTCGTACATCGTCGGCAGGTCGTGACCGCCCTCGGCCGTCTCGTAGCTCTGCAGCTCGAGTTCGGCGAGCCGGGCGAACTCGGCCAGCTTCTCGGACGACACGCTCTTCGCCTTGCGGGGCCGCGTGTTGTGCAGGCAGAAGGTGCCGATCGCCTCCCCGGACGACGAGTGGATCGGGTGCCCGGCGTAGAAGTACCCGTGGTTGAGGTCGAGGTAGGGGTTGTCCTTGAACCGGTCGTCCTTGCGGGCGTCCTCGACGATCACGGGCGCGTCGGCCGCGACGGTCACGTCGCAGAACGTCAGCTCGCGGGGGATCGAGACCGGCAGCAGCTCGGTGTTGACCGCGTAGTAGAGCTTCTTGCCGTCGAGCAGCGAGACGACCGCGACGTCGACGCCGAACTCCTTCTCGGCTCGGCGGGCGAGGTCCTGCAGGGTGTCCGACCCGCCGCTGCTCGCGAGCTCGACCAGCTTCTCGGCTCCCGACCACTCGAAGGTCGGCTCGGGCAGGGCCCGACGCGGACGGGCAGGAGGCGCGGTGTCGGCCGTCGGGGTGGCCCCGGTTCCGAGGGCGGTCGCGGGTGCGTTCACCGGGGTCGGTGCGGGTGCGGGTGCGGCAGCCGGGGCCGACGCGGTTGCGTCCGCCGGGCGTGCCGACGCGGGTGCGTCCGCCGGGCGTGCCGCGACGGCCTGCTCGGCCTCGAGTCGGGCGACGGCCTGCTCGGCCTCGAGTCGGGCGACGGCCGCCCGCGCGGCCTCGAGCCGTGCGACGACCGGGTCGACCGGGGCCGGTGCGGCCACCGACGCCGCCAGTCGGGCCACCTCGAGCTGGGCGGCGACCCGCTCGGGCACGACGGGTGCGACGGACGTGCGTCCGATGTGCTCGACGGTCTCGCCGCGGCGCACGACGTCGAGGGTCGGGGCCACCCGGTCGGCGACCACGGAGCCCCACTTCCGGTACATCGTCTCGCAGCCGTGCGGGCGACCGGGCTGCAGCTCTCCCGGGGGCAGCCGGAAGTACGAGGCCGACGGGTGCTGCGCGGCGATCCGTTCGGTGATCTCGTTCATGCGGGCGGCGTGCCGGTCGGCGACCGATCCGAACGGGTTGTCGAACCGCGTGACCGAGCGCACGGGCTGCACGCCGACCAGCACGATGCGGGCGGTCGGGTGGACGCGGCGGGTCAGGTCGGTGACGAGCGTCGTCACGTCACGCTGCCATCCCTCGAGCGGGGTGAGCATGACGGCGTCGTTGAGGCCGAGCATCACGACGACCGTGTCGTACAGGCTGAGGTCGTGGTCGCCGATCCACGAACGGGCCGAACCGGCGTTCATCATCTCGTCGCCGATGTAGTCGACGGAGCACGCGCGACCGGTGCTCTTCGAGGTCTCTTTGGCGATCTGACCCGTGAGCGCCTGCTCGTGGCTCGTCACGCCGAAGCCGTGGGTCGGGCCCGTGCCGATCAGCAGCACGGTGTCGGGGTCGGGGGAGTCCGCCCGGTAGGTCGGCCGTCCGCGCGGGGAGGGCACGTGACGGGAACGCGAGAGCGTCCACAGGTAGAACAGGCGCATGGCAGGCCTCAGCCGCTCGTAGCTGCGCGTCGGGTGCGCGGGTGTGTCGACCGTCCTGGTCACGTGGTGCTCCTCGGGTGTCTCTCGGTGTCTCGTCCCCCTGTCCCAGGCTAGGCAGCGGTCGGCAGCCGGGCTGCCCCCAGTGCGGGTCGACGGTGGCCCCTCTTCTGGTCGCACCCCCACCCGGAGCCCGTCGCCGCGGACCGCCGGCCCGAACCTGGACGCCGGAGGCGCGGGGCGAGCAGGCTGGTACCCGTGACCCCCGCAGACAGCACGACCCCCGACGACGACCACGGTTCCGTCGCCACCGCCCTCGAGCTCGTGGCCGACGAGGTCGACGCCGCCGTCTCGGCGGTGCTCGACGCGGATGCCGGAGGCGACGACTCGTCCGACACGTCCGGCCAGCTCGACGCCTTCGCCGACCTGCTCGACGACGCCGAGCGCGTCTTCGTCCACGGTGCGGGTCGCTCGGGTCTCGCCCTCCGCATGACCGCGATGCGGTTGATGCACCTCGGGCTCGAGGTCCACGTCGTCGGCGAGGTCACGACGCCGGCGATCGCCGACGGGGACGTGTTGCTCACCGCGAGCGGCTCGGGCACGACGTCCGGCATCGTCGCCGCGGCCCGGACGGCCGTCGACGCCGGCGCCCGGGTGGCCGCCATCACCACCGCCGCCGACTCGCCGCTGGCCGACCTCGCCGAGGCCGTGCTCGTGGTCCCTGCCGCCGACAAGCAGGACCGCTCGGGAGCCGCGTCGTCGCAGTACGCCGGCGGGCTGTTCGAGCAGACCGTCGTGCTGCTCGGTGACGCCGTCTTCCACGCGCTGTGGAAGCGCTCGGGTGCCGATGCCGACGAGCTCTGGCCCCGTCACGCCAACCTCGAGTAGCCGCCCCGCGCCTCCTCGCCTCCTCGCGGCACCGCCCGCTGAACGTCGCACCGCCGAGATGGGCGGTGCGACGTTCAGTTCGTGGTGCCACATCGGCCTGTGGACAACTTTCGAGGCATGCGCACGATCTCGGGCACAGTGTCGGGGTGGACGATCCTCCTCTCCCTCCCCTGCTCCGTGTCGACTCCGTCGGCCACCAGACGCGTGAGGCCGCCGCGCTGCGTCGACGCGCAGCGCGAGGAGAACTCCGACGTCTGGCGACCGGCACGTACGTCGCGGCCGACCTCTGGCAGGCGTCGACACCTCGTCGCCGTCACGTCCTCCGCGTGCAGGCGGTCGTCGCTCGCCTCGACGCACGTGTCGTCGTCTCGCACCGGTCGGCGGCAGCCGTGCACGACGTGCCGGTCATCGGCGAGTGGCCCGAGCAGGTGCACGTCACCGACCCGGCTCGGCGGTCGACCCAGACGTCGAGCGGAGTCGTCCGTCACGCGGCACCGCTCACACCCGAGGAGGCTCGGGTCGTCCGTTCCCTGCGGGTCACGTCCCCGGCGCGCACCGCCGTCGACCTCGCCCTGACGTCGTCCTTCCGTGACGGTGTCGCGGCCCTCGACGGTGTCCTGCACGCTCGATCGTGCACCCGTGACGAGTTGGCGGCCGTCCTCGACGCCCGGCCGACGGCTCGCGGGCTAGTCGGGGCCCGGCGAGCGCTGACCTTCGCCGACGCCGGAGCCGAGTCGGCAGGCGAGTCGTGGTGTCGAGTGCTCCTCCACCAGCTGGGGGCCCCGCCACCGGTGCTGCAGCAGGCGTTCCCGTGGGCCGGAGGCCGCGACGTCGTCGACTTCTGGTGGCCCGAGTTCGGCATCGTGCTCGAGTTCGACGGCCTGTCGAAGTACACGCGGGCACGGTGGCGGAACGGGCGGACCCCGTCTCGGGTCGTGATCGACGAGAAGATCCGGGAGGACCGCATCCGTGATCGGCCCGAGGTCCGCGGGTTCGGCCGGACGGTCTGGGACGAACTCGAGCACCCGGTCAAGCTCCGGGCCGAGCTCCTTCGCGTCGGCGTCCCGCTTCGCGCCGCCTACTGAGCGTCGCACCGCGCAAACAGGCGGTGCGACGTTCAGTTCGCGGTGCGACCCGGGCCGGAGCCGGACCGGCCGGGCCACGTTTTACCCGCGCGAAACAATTCGTATACAAAACTGGGGCGTGCGGCTGGATTGTATGCAATCCACTCCGCACAGACCGATACCACCCGAGCATCGGAGGCCCGATGGCCCGCCCACCCCGCCCGACCCGCGCCGCGAGCGCCGGCGCGACCCGCGACGCGAGCACGGCCCGCGCCGCGAGCACGGCGCGCGCCGCGAGCGCGACCCGCGCCGCGAGCTCCCCGGCCGGGCGTCGCCGCCTGCGCCGGGCCCTCGCGCTGCCGGCCCTCGCCGCCGCCGCGACGCTCGCCTTGACGGCCTGCGTCCCGCAGCAACCCGCCGGGACGAACCCGCCCGACAAGACCGACGTGACCACCGCGCCGATCGGCGACCGGACCATCGTCGAGGGGGGCGACCTGGTCATGGCGCTGTCCGCCGAGCCGGACGCCCTCGACCCCACCACGTCGTCGTCGCTCTACACGCGCTACGTCATGGAGACCGTGTGCCAGAAGCTGTACGACATCGACGCCGAGGGCGACCTCGTGCCGCTGCTGGCGACCGAGCTGCCGACGCTGTCGGACGGCGGGTTGACGGTCGACATCCCCGTGCGCACCGACGCCGTGTTCGCGGACGGCACCCCGTTGGACGCCCAGGCCGTCGTCACGACGCTGCGTCGTCACCTCGACAAGCCCGACTCGTCGCGGGCCAGCGAGCTCGGCCCGGTGACCGGGGTCGAGGCCCTCGACGACGACACGGTGCGCCTGACCTACGAGCGCCCCTTCGCCCCGCTCACCGCGGCCCTCGCCGACCGCGCGGGGATGATCATGTCCCCGACGGCGCTCGAGGCCGAGGGTGACGACTTCGGCGACGCCCCGGTCTGCGTGGGCCCCTTCAAGTTCGTCGACCGCGTGCCGCAGACCTCGATCTCGGTCGAGCGCGACCCGCTCTACTACGACGCCGAGGACGTGCACCTCGACTCGATCACGTACCGCATCATCACCGACGCCAGCATCCGTGCGGCGAACGTCCGTGCGGGTGACGTGCAGGTCGCCGACTCGATGTCAACGATGGACGTCGACTCCCTCATGGCGGACGACGGCCTCACGGTGCTGCAGGTCGGTTCGTTCGGCTACCAGGGCATCACCGTGAACATCGGCAACCAGGACGGCGTCGGGACGGACCCCGTCCAGATCGACACCCCCTTGGCGAGCGACGTGCGCGTCCGTCAGGCGCTGGCCATGTCGATCGACCGGGACGCGCTGGTGCAGAGCGTGTTCGGCGGGTGGAACGACACCGCCTGCTCGCCGATCCCGCCGACGAGTCCGTTCGCCACCGATGCCAGCGACGCCTGCCCGGGCTACGACCCCGAGGGGGCGAAGCGCCTCCTCGCCGAGGCGGGTGTGACGACGCCCTACGAGATCGAGATCCAGGCCAGCAACAACGCCGACACGCTGCGCCTCGCCCAGGCGTTGCAGGCCCAGGTCGCCGACGGCGGGTTCCGCCTGTCGATCACCCCGGTCGAGTACTCGACCCTGCTCGACGTCCAGTCGCGCGGCGACTTCGACGCGCTGCAGCTCGGCTGGTCGGGCCGCGTCGACCCGAACGGCAACATGGTGAACTTCCTGCGCACCGGTGGCGGCAACAACTACTCGGGCTACAGCAACCCCCGGGTCGACGAGCTGCTGGCCGACGCCGCCGCGTCCATCGACGTCGACGAGCGTGCGGCGCTCTACGGCGAGGCCGTGACGCAGGTGCAGGAGGACGAACCGCTGATCTACCTGTACCGCACCCGCAGCCTGACCGCGCTGACGAACGAGGTCGCCGGGGTGTCCACCTACGCCGACGGCGTCGTGCGGCTCAGCAACGCCGCGTTCGTCGAGGGGGAGTGACCTGATGACCCGTTACCTGTTCACCCGGCTGTGGCAGTCGGCCGTCACGCTCGTGATCGCTTCGATCGTCGTGTTCTGGGGCGTGCGCCAGCTGCCCGGCGACCCGGCACTGGCCCTCGCCGGAGAAGAGGCGACGCCCGAGCGCGTCGCCGCGATCCGGGCCGACCTCGGCCTCGACGACTCGCTGCTGGTGCAGTACGGCCGGTTCGTCGGCAACTTCGTCCGCGGCGACTTCGGTGAGTCCACCCGCACCGGCACCCCGGTCACCGAGTTGATCGGGGCCACCCTGCCGGTGACGCTGTGGCTCGCCCTCTACGCGATCGTGGTCGCCGTCGTCGTGGGCGTCGCCCTCGGCGTCGTCGCCGAGCGCTACCGCGGACGCTGGCCCGAGTGGATGGCCAACGCCGCTGCCCTGGTCGGTCTGTCGGTGCCGAACTTCTGGCTCGGCATCCTCGCGATCCTCTGGCTCGCGGCGGGCCTCGGCCTGTTCCCGGCGTCGGGCTACGTGCCGGTGGCCGAGAACCCGGCGAGCGCGTTCTACCACCTGACCCTGCCGGCGCTGATCCTCGGCACGAGCCTCGCCGCGGTCATCATGCGGCAGACCCGGGCCTCGATGATCGAGACGATGAAGACCGACTACGTGCGCACCGCGCGGGCCAAGGGGCTCGGGCGCGGGCGGGTGCTGATGCGCTACGGCCTGCGCAACTCGATGATCGTGGTCGTCACGATCGTCGGCCTGCAACTCGGCGGTCTGATCTCGGGCGCCGTGGTGACGGAGCGCATCTTCGCGCTGCCGGGCTTCGGCAAGCTCACGCTCGACTCGGTGTTCACCCGTGACTACCCCGTGATCCAGGCCGTCGTGCTGATCATCACGGTCGGCTACATCTTGATCAACCTGGCGGTGGACGTCCTGTACTCCGTCATCAACCCGCGCATCAGGGTAGGAGGCGCATCGTGACCGTCATCGAGACACCCACCGCCGCAGGGGCGGGCCTCGGGTCGGGGCGGGGACGCGTCTGGCGCGGCCTCGTCCGCAACAAGCTCGGCGTCACGGGCGGGGTCATGCTGCTCGTCGTCCTCGTGGCCGGCCTCGCCGCGCCCCTCATCGCCCCGTACGACCCGACCCGGGTGAACTTCGAGCTGCCGTTCCAGGTGCCGGGCACGGTCGGCTACGTGCTCGGCACGGACGACCTCGGCCGCGACATCCTCTCGCGCACCGTCTACGGCATCCGCGTCTCGCTGCAGGTCGGCGTGCTGTCGGTGCTGCTGGCCGTGGTGGTCGGCACGCCGCTCGGGTTGCTGGCCGGCTACTGGCGGTGGCTGGACGGCGTGATCTCGCGCCTCACCGACGTCATGCTGGCGTTCCCGTTCCTGATCATCGCGGTCGCGCTCGCCGCGATCAGCGGTCCGAGCCTGACGAACGCGGTGGTCGCCCTCGGCATCGCGCAGGTGCCGACGATGATCCGCGTGGTGCGCGGCGAGACGCTCCGCATCAAGTCGACCGACTTCGTCCTCGCCGCGACGACCATGGACGCCTCGGGGCTGCGGGTGATCTTCCAGCACGTCCTGCCGAACTGCGTCTCGGCGATCATCGTCCAGGCGACGGTCATCATGCCGGTCGCCGTGATCGGCGAGGCCCTCCTGTCGTTCCTCGGTCTGGGCATCCAGCCGCCGACGGCCAGTCTCGGCATCATGCTCAGCGACGCGCAGCAGTACCTGGCCAAGGCGCCCTTCGCGGCCGTCGTGCCGGGTCTCGCGATCGCCGTGATCTGCCTCGGCTTCAACCTGTTCGGCGACGCCCTGCGCGACGCCCTCGACCCCACCGCCAGCGACCGGAAGTGACCCCCTCGTGACCTACACCACCCCTGACGAGTTCGTCACCCGCCCCGACCTGCGCGGCACCTTCGGCATGACGTCGTCGACGCACTGGCTGGCGACGGCCTCGGCCCAGTCGGTCCTCGAGCGCGGCGGCAACGCCTTCGACGCGGCCGTCGCGGGCGCCTTCGTCCTGCACGTCGTCGAGCCGCACCTCAACGGTCCGGGCGGCGACCTCACGGCGATCTACGCGACGGCCGAGGCCCCCGACGCCCCGACCGTGCTCGTCGGCCAGGGCCCCGCCCCGGCCGGGGCCACCCGCGAGCACTACCTGGCCGAGGGCCTCGAGCTCGTCCCCGGGTCGGGAGCCCTCGCGGCCGCCGTCCCCGGTGCGGTCGACGCCTGGCTGAAGCTGCTGGCCGAGCACGGCACCTGGTCCCTGGCCGACGTCCTGGCCTACGCGATCGGCTACGCGCGTGACGGCCACCCGATCGTGGCGCGCGTGGCGTCGACCATCGAGACCGTCGCCGACCTGTTCACCGAGCACTGGCCCACCTCCGCCGCCCAGTGGATGCCGGGTGGCGAGGTGCCGCGTGAGGGCGACCTGCTGACGAACCCCGCCTACGCGGCCGTGCTCGACGAGTTGGTCGCGGCGGGCGAGGCCCTCGGCCCCGACGCGTCCCGCGAGGCGAAGATCGAGGAGGCGCGGGTCGAGTGGGGCAGCGGACACGTCGCGCAGGCGATCGACGCGTTCGTCCGCACTCCGCACCGTCACTCGTCGGGCACCGACCACGCGGGCGTGGTCACGGCCGCCGACCTCGCCGCCTTCCGGGCCACGACCGAGCCGGCGACCACGATCGAGTTCCGCGGCCACACCGTCGCCAAGACCGGCGCCTGGGGTCAGGGTCCTGCCCTGCTACAGGTGCTGGCGCTGCTCGAGCCGCTCGACGACGCCCTGCTCGACCCGTCGACCGCCGACGGCGCCCACACCATCGTCGAGGCGCAGAAGCTCGCGATGGCCGATCGCGAGGCCTGGTACGGCCCCGGGGACGTGCCCCTCGACGTGCTGTTGTCCGCCGACTACGCCGACCGGCGCCGCGCGTTGATCGGCGAGCGGGCGTCGCACGAGCTGCGACCGGGCGACGTCCCGGGGCGCGAACCGTTCGCCCTGCCCACGATGCGCACCGAGTACCTGCCACCCGCGCTCAGCGAGGCACCCGCCGGCGTCGGCGAGCCCACCGTCGCCGCCCCCGGTCGGGCACCGGTTCGCGCCGACGCAGCCGACGCAGCCGACGCACCCGTCGCACCGACCGAGGACGCCCCGGCGACCGCCACCGCGCCTCCTGCCGACCGTCTGGCCGAGCCGTTCACCGAGCCCACCGGCGAGACGCGCGGCGACACCTGCCACCTCGACGTCGTCGACCGCTGGGGCAACGTCGTGTCGGCGACCCCGTCGGGCGGCTGGTTGCAGTCGTCGCCGACGATCCCCGAGCTCGGCTTCTGCCTCGGCAGCCGGCTGCAGATGTCGTGGCTCGACAAGGGCACGGCGTCGACGCTCGCACCCGGCACCCGCCCGCGCACCACGCTGACGCCCACGCTCGTGCTGAAGGACGGCGAGCCCGTCGTCGCGCTCGGTTCGCCCGGCGGCGACCAGCAGGACCAGTGGCAGCTGCTCTACCTGCTGCGCACGATCGTCGGCGGCTACACCCCGCAGCAGGCGATCGACGCCCCGGCCCTGCACACCACGTCGTTCCCGGGCAGCTTCTGGCCGCGCACCTGGGAGCCCGGTGGCGTCGTGGTCGAGGACCGCCTGGGCGACGACGTCATCGACGCGCTGGTCGCCCGCGGCCATGTCGTCACCCGCGCCGGCGGTTGGTCCCTGGGCCGGCTGTCCAGCGTGTCGCGAGACCCCGAGACCGGTGTGCTCTCCGCCGCCGCCAACCCCCGAGGAGCCCAGGCCTATGCCGCAGGACGCTGAGAACCCGACCTCCCCCCTGCTGAGCGTGCGCGACCTCCGCGTCTCGTTCGGCGACACCCCCGCCGTCCACGGCGTCGACCTCGACGTCCTGCCGGGCGAGCGGGTGGCGATCGTCGGCCAGTCCGGCTCGGGCAAGTCGACGGTGGTCGCCGCCATCCTGCGCCTGCTGCCCGGGGCCGGCCACATCACGGGCGGCACGATCGAGCTGGCGGGGCCCGACGGCGGCACCCTCGACCTCGCGCAGGCGACCGAGGCCCCCATGCGTCAGGTGCGCGGCGCCCGGATCGGCCTCGTGCCGCAGGACCCGTCGACCAACCTGAACCCGTCGATGAAGGTCGGCGCGCAGATCGCCGACGCGCTGCGCACCCACGGCCTCCGAGGCCACGACGAGGTCCAGCGCCGCGTCGTCGCGCTGATGAGCGAGGCGGGCATCCCCGAGGCCGAGCGCCGGGCGGGGCAGTTCCCCCACGAGTTCTCGGGCGGCATGCGCCAGCGCGTGCTCATCGCGATCGCCCTGGCCCGGGAGCCGCAGCTGCTCATCGCCGACGAGCCGACCAGCGCGCTCGACGTGACGGTGCAGCGGCAGATCCTGAACCACCTGCAGACGCTGGTCGAGAGCCGTGGCACCTCCCTGCTCTTCATCACCCACGACCTGGGGCTCGCCGCCGACCGCACCGACCGCATCGTCGTGATGCTCGAGGGACGCGTCGTCGAGCAGGGCACGCCCGAGCAGATCCTGCGTCGCCCGCAGCACGAGTACACGAAGCGCCTCGTCGCGGCGGCGCCGACGCTGGCCTCGGCCACCGCCCTCCGTCGCGGCGAGACCGTCCTCGACGATGCGACGGACGCTAAGGAGGCGCGGGTCGACCCGATCCTGACCGTCACCGACCTGGTCAAGGAGTTCCGCCTCCGTGGTCGCCGTGGCGAGCAGGTGCGGGCCGTCGACCACGTCTCGTTCGAGGTGCCGCGCGGCACCACGACGGCGATCGTGGGGGAGTCCGGCTCGGGCAAGACGACCGTGGCCCGCATCGTGCTCGGCCTCGAGTCGGCGACGAGCGGGTCGGCCCTGATCGACGGCGAGAGCATCACGACGAGCCGCGGTGCGTCCCGTCGCGCGCTGCGTCGCCGGGTGCAGCCCGTCTTCCAGGACCCCTACGGTTCGCTCGACCCGACCTCCAGCGTCGAGCGGCTGATCGACGAGCCGTTGCGCATCTTCGGCGTCGGCGACCGTGCCTCGCGCCGGCACCGGGTCGCCGAGCTGCTCGACCAGGTCGCCCTGCCGCGGTCGGTCGCGCAGAGCCGTCCGAACGAGCTGTCCGGCGGGCAGCGTCAGCGCGTGGCCATCGCCCGGGCACTGGCGCTCGAGCCCGAGCTGCTCATCTGCGACGAGGCCGTCTCGGCGCTCGACGTGCTCGTCCAGGAGCAGATCCTCGAGCTGCTCGGCGACCTGCAGCGTCGGCTCGGCCTCAGCTACCTGTTCATCACGCACGACCTGGCGGTCGTGAGGCAGATCGCCCACGACGTGGTGGTGATGCGCAAGGGCGCCGTGGCCGAGCGCGGTAGCGTCGACGACATCTTCTTGTCGCCCCGTGCCGAGTACACGACCGAACTGTTGGGAGCCATCCCCGGTGCCAGCCTCGCCCTCTGAGGGCCCGACGCCCGTCGTCCTCGTCGACGCCCTGCGTCGCGAGATCGTCGAGGGCGCCCTCGTGCCGGGGACGCGCATCACCGAGGCGTCGGTCGCCCGCCGCCACGGGGTCTCGCGCGTCCCGGTGCGTGAGGCGCTGCGTGCGCTCGAGGCCGAGGGGTTCGTCGAGTCGACGCCTCACGTGGGCAGCCGGGTCGCGGCGATCCCGGTCGACGAGGCCGACGACCTCTTCGCCGTCCGCGAGGCCCTCGAGATCTCGACCGCGCGACGCGCCGCCCTGCGGGCGCGCGAGCTGTTCGGCGAGCCGCGCCCGCCCGAGGACTGGTGGCGCACGCGGCGTGTGCTCGGCCAGCTGCTCGACGACGGGGACGCCGCCGTCGAGGCCGGCGACCTCGACCGTCTGGTCGAACTCAACGACCGGTTCCACGTGGGCGTGGCGCAGCTGAGCGGGAGCGCCACCCTGGCCACCCTGCTGCGCCAGCTGTCGAACAAGATCGAGTGGCTGTACGCCCTCGACACCTTCTCGCGAGGCAAACGGCTCTGGCCCGACCACCGACGCATCCTCGCGGCGATCGACGCCGGCGACGAGGCCGGGGCCGCCGAGCTGATGGGCTGGCACGTGCGCGAGTCGCGCATCGGGTTCCTCGCCCGCACCGAGCCGGCCGACCGCGTGGCCGACCTGCGGGCCACGCCGCCCGCCCTGCCGCCGACCATCCCGACGCCCACGATCTCGACGCCGGAGGCCTCCACGCCGACCACCTCGATGACGGCGGCGGCCCCTCCGGCCTGACCCGTGCCTCCTCGGCTCGACCGCGGGTCGACTGCATCGACTGCACGTTCTCAGGCATCGGTCGGGGGATCTGCTTACTGTTCTCGGTCATGGACGAACCTCCCTCTCACATGCCCTGGCCTCTCCCACGCCTGACCGCCCGCGCGGTCGTCACAGACGGGGAGGGGCGACATGAATGACTGGGTCATGGTCGGCATCGGCCTCGTGCTCACCGTCGGCACCGGCTTCTTCGTCGCGTCCGAGTTCTCGCTGGTCAACCTCGACCGGAACGAGCTGGAGGCGCGGCGCGACCGGGGCGAGAAACGCCTCGGTCCCACGATCAAGGCGTTGCGCATCACCTCGACGCACCTCTCCGGTGCGCAGCTCGGCATCACGCTGACGACCCTGCTGACCGGGTACACCTTCGAGCCCGCCATCAGTTCGATGCTGAGCGGTCCGCTCGGCTCACTCGGCGTGCCCGCCGCGGCCGTCCCGGTCGTCGGCAGCGTCGCGGGGATCGTGCTCGCGACCCTCTTCTCGATGGTCGTCGGCGAGCTCGTGCCGAAGAACTTCGCCCTCGCGCTGCCGCTCGCCACCGCGAAGTTCGTCGTGCCGTTCCAGGCCGCGTTCACCACGGTGTTCAAGCCGCTCATCCTGCTCTTCAACAACACCGCCAACGCGGCCATCCGCGCCATGGGCATCGAGCCCAAGGAAGAGCTGTCGGGTGCGCGCTCGGCCGAAGAGCTGAGTTCGCTCGTGCGCCGGTCGGCCCTCGAGGGCCAGCTCGACCAGGACCACGCGACCCTGCTGGGCCGTACCCTGCGCTTCTCGCAGCACGACGCCTCCGAGGTGATGACGCCGCGCGTCCGCATGACGACCATCGCGTCGACCGGCTCGGCCGCCGACGTCGTCGAGGCCGCCCTGGCCTCGGGCTTCTCGCGGTTCCCCGTGATCGGTGACGACAGCGACGACATCGTCGGGGTGGTGCACGTGAAGCACGCGTTCGCGGTCCCGCTCGCCGAGCGCGCCTCCGTCGTCGCGACCGCCCTCATGCAGGAGGCGCGCTTCGTGCCCGAGAGCATGGGCACCGACTCGCTGCTCGGCCTGCTGCGCCACGGCGGCCTGCAGATGGCCGTGGTGCGTGACGAGTTCGGCGGCACCGCCGGCCTCGTCACGCTCGAGGACGTCGTCGAAGAGCTCGTCGGCGAGCTCGAGGACGAGCACGACC
The DNA here is from genome assembly GCF_054060695.1 of Frigoribacterium sp. 2355. Lineage (NCBI taxonomy): Bacteria > Bacillati > Actinomycetota > Actinomycetes > Micrococcales > Microbacteriaceae > Frigoribacterium > Frigoribacterium sp. 2355. The sequence goes on from NZ_JBSSDL010000002.1 coordinate 115,742, forward strand.
GAGCCCGCGTGGGCATCGTGCGCCAGGCCGGCACCGTGCTCTTCGACGGTGCCCTCCGGCCCGACGAGCTGGCCGACCGGGCGGGCATCCGCGTGCCCGACGACGGCGACTACGAGACGGTGGCCGGGTTCGTCATCGACCGGCTCGACCGTCTGCCCGAGGTGGGCGACGAGGTCGCCCTCGAGAGCGGCAGCGGCAGCCTGCGGGTCGAACGCGTCGCGAACGGACGCCTCGAACGCCTGCGTTTCGTGCCGGCCCCACCTGACGGCGGCCTCGACGCCGCCGCACCCACGACCGAGCACGACCGCGTGGTCGCCTCGCTGACCGAAGGGGTCGACCGATGAACGAGTACCTGCCCGGAATCGTCTGGCTGGTCGTGCTGCTGATCGTCAACGGGTTCTTCGTCGGCGCCGAGTTCGCCGTCATCTCGGCACGCCGATCGCAGATCGAGCCGCGTGCCGAGGCCGGCAGCAAGGCCGCGAAGACGACCCTGTGGGCGATGGAACACGCGACGCTCATGCTGGCCACCAGCCAGTTGGGCATCACCGTCTGCTCGCTGGTCATCTTGAACGTCTCGGAGCCGGCGATCCACCACCTGCTCGAGATCCCGCTCGGTCTCACCAGCCTCTCGGCCGAGGCGATCGGCGTCGTCGCGTTCGTCGTGGCGCTCGTGCTCGTCACGTTCTTGCACGTGGTCGTCGGCGAGATGATCCCGAAGAACCTGTCGTTCTCGGTGCCCGACCGGGCGGCGCTCATCCTGGCGCCCCCGCTCGTCTTCGTGGCGACGGTGTTCAAGCCGGTCATCTGGTCGCTCAACGCGATCGCCAACGGCGTGCTGAGGCTCTTCCGGGTCGAGCCGAAGGACGAGGCGACGAGCTCGTACACGCTCGACGAGGTCGCCACGATCGTCCAGCAGTCGACCCGCGAGGGCACGCTGACGGACTCGTCGGGCACCCTGTCGGCGGCGTTCGAGTTCACCACCCGCAAGGTGCGCGACGTCGAGGTGCCCCTCGACGAGATGGTGCACCTGGCGCCGGGGTCGACTCCGGCCGACGTGCAGCGCGCCGTGGCGGTCCGGGGGTACTCGCGGTACGTGCTCACCGACGGAGACGGCCAGCCCACGGGTTACCTGCACCTCAAGGACGTCATGGACCTCACCGGCGACGGGGCCTTCGAGGCACCCGTGCCCGAGAAGCGCATCCGCCGCCTGGGCGCCGTGGGCCGCGACACCGACCTCGAGGACGCCCTGGCCTCGATGCGCCGGGTCGGCGCGCACGTCGCCCGTTCCGTCTCGCCCGAGGGCGTCACCACCGGCGTGCTGTTCCTGGAGGACATCATCGAAGAACTCGTCGGCGAGGTCGACGACGTCACGGCGGTCTGACGGGTCGAGGGACGGTCGGCCGTGCGCGCCCGGTCGGCCGCGCCCGCCCGCTCAGGCGACGGGGCACTGGCCGGGCAGGGCGTGCAGGTCCTCGGCGGCGAGTTCGGCGGCGATGGGGTCACCGGCCTCGGTCGCCTCGCGCAGGGCGGCGAACGAGTCGGCCATCGAGTCCCACTGCAGCACCTGCACGATGTTCGGCACGCGCAGTTTGTAGGCGAGGCCGTCGGTGACGTCGGTGCAGACCTTGACCAGTGACGGATTGCCGCAGTGGTCGACGTAGGTCGAGAAGAGCGCGATGGCGTGGGCGTTCAACGCCGGGGCGTCTTCACGGTCGAGGTCGCCGAGGCAGACGTCGATGGCCCGCACGATCTCTCGCTTGACGGCGTCGGGCAGGTTCGGGACGGCCAGCCGGACGGCGCCGCCGAAGAGCACGCCCAGGGTCTGGACCGCCTGGACGGCCTCTTCGGCCTTCGGCGTCGCGACCTTCGTGTAGCGGTTCGGCGCCATCTCGACGAGGCCGGCGCGCACGAGGTCGCCGAGTGCCTCGCGGATCGGGGTGCGCGACACCTGCAGCCAGGCGATCAGCTCGTCGTCGTGCAGGCGTTCGCCCGGTTCGAGCGTGCCGTCGATGATCGCGTCACGGATGCGGCTGCGGACCGTGTCGCGCAGCAGCTGTCGTTCGGCGGCAGGGGGAGTGACGGGAATCGGCATGCGGCCTCCTAGATCCTCACGGGCGTCTGCCCGGCCAGCATCCTAATACGGAAACGTCACATTTTGCCCGATGGGCAGCGAAGTCGACATGTCAATGTCAGGTCACGAGATCCCCGGCGACGACGACGAAGCCCCGCCCCTCGGAGGGAGGGGCGGGGCTTCTCGATCGGGTCGGTGTCGTCAGTTCGTCGCCGCGGCGGGGGTCGCCGCCGGCACGTGCTGCGAGTGGACCTCGACGCCGTGCGAGTCGCGCAGGGTCGTCAGGGTCTGCTCGATCTCGTCGTCGCGCTGCTCGGTCGTCCATCCGAGCGAGCGGGCCATGACGTCCGCGATCTCGGTGAGCAACTCGATGGTGACGCCCCCGACGAACGCGAGGTTCGTGCGGCGCAGGACGACGTCGGCCAGGTGGACGGCGTCCTCGTGCTCGGCGAAGTAGGCGATCTCGGCCGTGGTCAGCGTCGAGTCGGTCTCGAGGGCCTGCGACGGCTGGTCGAGCAGCACCTCGATGACGTCGGAGGCGCGGGTGCCGTAGCGGGTGAGCAGACGGTCGACCTGGTCACGGTCGAGCCCGTCGGCGTGGGCCGCGACCCAGGTGGTGCGGGCGCCCTCGGTGGTGGGGAAGCCCTTGCCGCCGCCGATCGCCATGCCGGTGGTGTCGACCGTGCGCTTCACGCCGAGCTTCGTCGTCGCCTCGGTCGAGAGGTGCGCCGACAGGGCACGGAAGGTGGTCCACTTGCCGCCGACCAGGCTGAGGACGGCCGTGCCGGGCAGCTCGGCGACCTCGGTCTCGACGATGCGGTAGTCGCGCGACACGAAGCCCGCGGCGAGGTCGTCGTGCTTGGGCAGGGGGCGGACGCCCGAGTAGCGGTAGACGATGTGCTCGCGGGTGAGCTCGATGTCGGGGTAGACGTGCTTCACCAGGTCGAAGAAGTAGTCGACCTCTTCTTCGGTGCAGACGGCCGGCTCGGCCATGTCGGCCTCGAGGTCGGTCGTGCCGATGAGCACGCGACCCTTGAGCGGGTAGATCAGGACGATGCGGCCGTCGTTGTTCTCGAAGAAGATCTCGCGACCGTTCGTGGCCTCGAGCAACTCGGGGCTGTCGACGACGATGTGCGACCCCTTGGTGCCGCCCATGTACTGCGACTCGGCACCGAAGGCCTTGTTGGTGAGGTCGGTCCAGGGGCCCGACGCGTTGATGACGACGTCGGCCTTCACCGTGAACTCGGTCCCGCTGACGACGTCGCGCAGGGTCACGCCGCCGTCGGCGGTCCCGACGGCCTCGAGGTAGTTGGCGCTGCGGGCGTCGTCGCCGGCGGCCAGACCGTCCTTCAGCACGTCGAGCGCGAGGCGCTCGGGCTCGTGCACCGACGCGTCGTAGTAGGTGCCCGTGTACTTGAGGGCCTTGTTGAGGTGCGGCATCTCGGCCAGCGCCTTCTTGCGCCCGAGGAACTTGTGACGGGGCACCGAGCCGCCGTCACGCGAGAACGAGTCGTACATGGTCATGCCGACCTTGATCAGCAGTGCGCCGCGCTCCTTCGTGGAGCGCTGCTTGTGCGTCAGCATGCGCAAGGGGGCGTTCATGATGCCGCTGAACGTCGAGAAGATCGGCATCGTGGTCTGCAGCGGCTTGACGTAGTGCGGGGCGATCTTCAGCAGGCCGTTGCGCTCTTCGACGCTCTCGCGGACGAGGCGGAACTCGCCGTTCTCGAGGTAACGGATGCCGCCGTGGATCATGTGGGACGACGCGGCGGACGCGCCGGACGCGTAGTCGGCCCGTTCGACGAGCACGACGTCGACGCCCTGGAGGGCGAGGTCGCGGAAGGTCGCGATGCCGTTGATGCCACCGCCGACGACGAGCACCTGTGCCGTCGGGCGGTCGACGATGCGCTGCACGTTGGGACGGATCGAGTCTGTCTTCTTCGACATGGTCACTGCTTCTTTCGAGATGCGATGTCAGGTGGTGGTGACCGACTCGTCCTGCGGGCCGGTAGATTCATCGTCGTCCCGATGCACACAAGGTGCAACGTATCTGCACGAACGTGCAAGGAGGTCCCGTTGGTCGCTGGCGACACGTCCGAACGCACGCAGGAGGCCCTGCGCGCCGCGCACCTCTACTACATGCAGGACCTCACGATGGAGGCGATCGCGCACGAACTGCAGACGTCCCGCTCGTCGGTGTCGCGCCTCCTGAAGGCGGCACGCGAGACGGGCCTCGTCGACATCCAGATCAAGTCCCCGCTCGACCAGCCGACGGCCGTGGGCGACGGGCTGCACCGGCGGTTCGGCGTGGTCGCGCACGTGGTCCCGGTGCCCGACCAGACGAGCGACGTCGACCGGCTCGACCGGGTCGCGCTGTCGGCTGCACGAACGCTCACCCAGTACGTCGACTCGAACATGGTCGTCGGCGTCGCCTGGGGCTCCACCGTCAGTGCGGTCAGCCGGTACCTGGTGCCCAAGACCACTCACAACACCGTCTTCGTCCAGCTCAACGGTGCGGCGAACACCCGCACGACCGGCATCGAGTACGCCAGCGAGATCCTGCGTCGGTTCGGCCACGCGTACGGCGCTCTGATCCAGCAGTTCCCCGTGCCCGCGTTCTTCGACGACCCGGCCACCAAGAGCGCCCTGTGGCGGGAGCGCAGCACCCGACGCGTCCTCTCGCTGCAGGGCGCCATGGACCTCGTCGTCTTCGGCGTCGGCTCGCGCGAGGCACACGTGCCGAGCCACGTCTACTCGGGTGGCTACCTCGAGCAGAGCGACCACGACAGCCTGGCCCACGACCACGTGGTGGGCGACGTCGCGACCGTGTTCTTCCGCGAGGACGGCTCGTCGGCCGACATCGAGCTCAACCGGCGCGCGACCGGGCCCGACCTGGCGACCATCCGACGCACGCCGCGTCGCGTCTGCGTCGTCGCGGGGGAGGCCAAGGTGGTCAGCGTCCGCGGTGCGCTCGCCGCGGGCCTGGTCACCGACCTCATCCTCGACGAGGGGACCGCCAGGGCGCTCCTGGCCAGCTGATCGGGCGAGGCCGCGGTCCGGAGGCGCGGGTGGGGTACACCGAGCCAGCCACGACCCAGCCCGCCCGCGTAGACGGGAGGCGTCGCACACCGGGCCCCGACCGGCCCCGAGAGGAGCATCACCATGGCAAGCACCGAACTCACCGGACGCCGCGTTCTCGCGATCGTCACCAACTACGGCGTCGAGCAGGACGAGCTCGTCGTCCCCGTCGCGAAGCTGCGCGAGCAGGGCGCCACCGTCGTCGTCGCCGGCGTCTCCACCGAGCCGATCCAGACGCTCGTCGGCGACAAGGACCCGGGGCAGACCGTCCGCCCCGACACGACCATCGCCGAGGTCGACGCCGCCGACCACGACCTCCTGCTCGTTCCCGGCGGCACCATCAACGCGGACACCCTCCGCACCGAGAGCGACGCCGTCGACCTGGTGAAGGCCTTCGCCACGGCGGGCAAGCCGATCGCGGCGATCTGCCACGGCCCGTGGGCGCTCATCGAGGCCGGCCTCGTGACGGGCAAGGAGCTCACCGCCTATGCGTCGCTGCAGACCGACGTCCGCAACGCCGGCGGCAGCTGGGTCGACCGTTCGGTGGTGACCGACGTCGAGCAGGGCTTCACGCTCGTCACGTCACGCGACCCCGGCGACCTCGACGACTTCGTCCGTGAGACCTCGTCGGCGCTGGCCGCCACGGCCTGATCCGTCGTCTCCGTCGCGGCGGGGTCCGTCGTCCCGCTCCGGGGCGACGGACCCCGCCGTGGGTCTTTAATGGGACGTCGGGCCATCGTCGGTCCGTCACCCGGCGCTTCGGCGCCCACCCGGTCGAGAGAGAGGCGCGATGAAGTTCGGCAAGACGCGCGGGGCCCCCTCCGAGCCGGCGACGCCCGATCCCGCCGCCCTCGAGCGCGCCGTCGCCGAGGGGGTGCTCATCTCGCGGGCGGCCGCCGTCGTCTCGGTGGCCAACTCGATCGTCATCCGTGCCCTCCGCGACGACGAGCACTTCGACCACGAGCGCACCCGCGAGGCCGTGCGCACCATCCTCGGTCGCCTCGCGGCGGAACAACGCGAGCAGAACGAACGGATCGGCGGCGAACGGGCGAAAGCCCTCAAGGCCAAGGGACGGTCGCGACACCAGCACGACTACCGGCGCGGGGACGACGACACCCTCTGGTTCCGTGAGAAGACCTACACGGCCGTGGCCGACCGGCTGGACGAGCTGCAGTCCGACGACGACTTCGTGCGCGACATCGTCGCGGCGGCGGTCGACCGGGCCTGGGGCGACGTCGGGGCCGCGATCGTCACGAAGGTGTCGGCCGTCGAAGCGGTCGACCCGGCGTATCCCGACGAACGCGACCAGCGCCTCCGTGATCTCGTCGAGGTGGACCTCGCGCGGTTGCTCGCCCAGCCGCCGCCGGGGTCGGACGCCCCCCGCGCGGTCTGACGGACGCACCGTCCGGCGGCCCCCGACCTGGGGCTGTCCCGCCCGGTACCCGGGCGAGAGCATGGAGGGACACCGCTCGGCCCTCACCACGCGGAGCCCTCGTCGATCAGGCCACCGCTGTGGGAGGAACCCGGCATGAACCGTTTCGTCAGCCCGCTCGTGCGCGGGATGATCCGCCAGCGCAACCGCTGGTTCGACCGACGCCTGGGGCTGCCCAGGCCCGAGAGCGTCGCCCGGACGCACGCTCCCGGCGTCAGCCCCGATCGCGTGCTGCTGTTCGGCAGCGGGCCCGCCGTCGGGTGGGGCGTCCGCAGTCACGACCTGGGGCTCGCGGGTCACCTCGCGCGGGCGGTCTCGCAGGCCACGGGTCGCGGGGTCGACGTCGACGTCGTGGCCGACCCCTCGATGGGGACGGTGTCCGCCCGGCGGGTGCTCGGACACCGTGACCTCACGCGCTACGACGCCGTGGTCGTGGTGACGGGCATCAACGACGCCCTCGCCATGACCGACGTCACGAAGTGGCGGCGCGCGTTCGTCGACCTGCTCGTGCACATCGAGACCGAGACCGGGGGCGCGAGCAGTCCCGTGCTCGTCACGGGCGTCCAGTCGCCCAGCGAGGTGACGGTGTTCCGCATCGCCGGCGGGGGCCTCGTCGACCGACACGCGGCCGAGCTGAACGAGACCATCCGGGACGTCTGCTCGACCCACCCCCGCGTGCACGTGCTCATGCCCCCGTCGCCGCTCTCGGGCCACGACGACCGGGACAAGCTGATCGCCAAGTACGCCCGCTGGGGCGAGGCGCAGGCCGAGATGCTCGCGCCCATGCTCGACGCGCAGATGTCCGCCGGCGGCGGCGTGGCCCGGGCGCGCCGGCACGCCCCTCAGGCCGAGGTCGACCGCGTGGAGGCGATCAGGGCCCTGGGCCTCCTCGACACCGACCCCGAAGAACGCTTCGACGACATCGTCGAACGGGCGCGGACCCTGCTCGGCGCGAGCGGAGCCGCGTTCTCCCTCGTCACCGCCGACCGACACTGGAACAAGGCCCTCGCCGGGGGCGGCGACCGCGAGATGCCGATGGCGCTCTCGTTCTGCGCCCACACGGTCGCCGGCGGCCAGCCGTTCATCGTCGAGGACGCCTGGGCCGACGAACGGTTCGGCGTCGAGGCGCCGGCGCGGTTCTACGCCGGCTACCCGGTCGAGAGCCCCGAGGGCGTCCGCATCGGAGCGCTCTGCGTCGCCGACCCCGAGCCCCGCACGGTCGAGAGCGTCGACCTCGTCATGCTGCGCGAGCTCGCCCTCAGCGTGCAGCGCGAGCTCGCGAGGCAGGCCGTCGCGCGGGCGTGACGTCTCGTCCGTCGTCGTCCCGTCTCGCCCTCACCGGTCGGCCGCCGTCGATGCACCGACGAGCCGTGCGCCCTCGGTGCAGAATCGACGGATGAGCGCCGAACCCCTGGTCACGCCCGACGGCCGGTACCTCGTGGTCCGCGGCCGGCTGTGGCGCCGGACCGATCCTCGCCTCGACGAGGCGACCCGCGCCTCCTTGGTCCACGACCTGATGGAGGCGCGGCGCGCGAAGAAGACGGCGCTGGCCGCCGACGACGCCGCCGCCGTCGAGGACGCGCGGGCCCGGGTCGACGCCGCGAAGACGTCGCTGGGCGAACGCGGCCCGGTGTGGTGGGACGACCACGCCCCCGACGAGACCCGCCGCATGGCACGGAACACGCGGTACGCGGACTGGTTCGCCACGGTCGGGTCCGACGCCGCCACGACGTGACCACCTCGCCATGAGGCGCACTCCGCCACGAAGTGGACACCGCACCAGGAGAAAACGCGGTGCCGTGTCCACTTCGTGGTGCGGTGTCATGCGGTGGCGGGCGGGCGGCCCGCCGGAGGCACTGCTAGCGGCCCTGGCGCTTCTTGAACGGCTTGGGCTGGCCCTTGACGGCGGGCGTACGGCCCTTGCCCTTCGACGCCTTGGCCTTGCCGCCGGCCGGCGGGGGTGGCGGCGGGGTCGGGGTGGAAGGACTCGCCAGTTCGTCCTCGGCGACGACCACCGCCGCCTTGCCGGCCTTGGTCAACCGGTAGGGCGTGACGTCGCGGTCGAACAGCTTCGCACCGAACTCGAGCTCGAGGGCCTCGATCGACGACTCGAGCTTCTGCCGCGAGATGCCGAGCTTGTCGGCCGCCACCGGGAAGTGCAGCACGTCGGCCGCGACCAGGAAGTGCCTCAGGTGGCTGGTCTTCACGCCGTGGCGACCGAACCGGCGGAGGAGCCGCCGACCGAGTCCGCGCGGATGCCCAGGCCGTCGAGGGCCTTCTGGAAGATCGTCAGACCGCTCATGCCCGGCAGGTTCGAGATGTTCTGGTCGAGCTTGACGGCGGCCTTGCGGCCCTCTTCGCCGCTCATCAGCTGGCCGAAGACGAACTTGACGTCGTCGACCTCCATGATGGACGAGCCGACCGGGGCCCAGACCTTCGACAACAGGAACCGCGTCAGCTTCTGCGCCTTCTTGCTCGCGAGCAGACGCTCACGGGCCTGCGAGACGTAGAACGCGACGTGGCGGGCCTCTTGCTTGGCGATGCGCTTCAGCAACTCGGCGAGGACCGGGTCCTGCTCGAGCTCGGCCATGCGCTTGTACGCCGACACGGCCGAGTACTCGTTGGCGGCGCCCCACGACATGTGGACGGCGACGAAGTCGGAGCCGACGATCTTGCCGAGCAGTCCCTGCTTGACCGGGTCGAGGCGTTCACGCCAGCCGAGCTTGAGCCGGTTCGCGCGGAGCTGGTCGTAGTCGACCGTGATGCCGTGGACCTCGAGGATCGCGGCGAGGGCCTCGCCGTGCCAGAACTCTTCGCGGTTCCACATCGTCATGAACGTGGTCATCTCGTTCTCTTTGTGAGAAGGAGTCGTGAGCAGGTCACGGGTGTAGCAGACCGTGTGGTACTCGACGTCGGCCATGTAGCGCAGCGTCCGCAGCGAGTCGGCCGAGAGCGGGTTCTTCCGGAAGTGGTCGAGGTCGAGGTCGTCCCAGCTCAGGCGTTCGGAGGTCGCGGCGAACTTGTCGATGTCGAAGGCCATGTGATGTCAGGAGGCGCGGGCTCAGGCCCTGCCTCCGTCTCCTTTCGCTGTGGTGCTGTTTGTGCCGCTCGTGGTGCTGGTGCCGCTTCTGCCGTGGGGGCCGCTGCGAGTCCAATCGCGGATGCTCCATCTTCTTCGGAGCGCCTCGCGTGCCAGATTGCTGTCGGGGTTGACCGCGTTCGGGTGGCCGACCATCTCCAGCCAGGCGAGGTCGGCGAACGAGTCACCATAACCGTACGACCCCGAGAGATCGATGTCGTTCGCCTGGGCGTACTGGCGCAGCCAGGCGGCGCGGGCCTCGTCGACCAGCGGAGGCTGTGCGAGGTAACCCGTGTAGACGCCGCTGCGCTGGTGCATCGTGCTGGCGACGACGTCGTCGAAGAGGTGTGCCAGGGGAGTCGTCAGGGTGTCGATCGAGCCTGTGACCAGGACCGTGCGGTGCCCGGCGGCACGGTGCTCGGCCAGTCGGGCGAGCGCGTCGGGGAGGGTGTGGCGCAGGACCGTGTCGGCGTAGCCGCGTGACCGGACCACGCCCGAGAGCCGCGCGACGGGCATGCCCTCGTACCGTCGGGAGAACGTACGGATGAACTCGCCGCGGTCGCGACCCTCGGCCCGGAGGTAGCGCGGCAGCGAGGTGAGCAGGCTGGCGACCTCGCCGGGCCAGGCGGCCTTGCGGAACCCGGCCGAGCGCACCCAGAGGTACTGCTCGACGATGTTGCTGTCGAGCACCGTGCCCTCGAGGTCGAACACGGCCACGACGTCGTCGCGCGGCGGCAGGGCCCGCGTGTCGGCGACGGCGGCCGACGCGGCGGGTCGCACCGAGAACGCCCGGGTCATCGAGGTGATGGAGGGGAAGTGCACTTCTTGGAAGTAGGCCTCCCAGTCGACGTCGGTCACGTCGAAGCCGATGTCGGCGGGCGAGCCCGCGGGGAGTCCGGCGTGCAGGGCCCGGGTGCGTCGGTCGTCGAAGATGATCTCGGACTGCACGTAGTGGCGGTAGAGGTCGGTGAGGCTCTGCAACGACTCGAGGTCGGCCCGCCGCGTCTGGACCGCGGCCAGCGCCGTCCGGGTGCGCAGCGTGCTCGGCAGTCGCGTGAGCACGGCCTCGCGGACGTCGTTGACGCGGTTCGCGGTGCGGATGGCGCCCTCGACCTTGCGCACGCCCGGGAAGTTCCAGTGCGGCGCCTCGATCGAGGAGTGCTCGTCGCGGGGCAGCGGGTTGGCCGTGAAGAACGCCTTGAGGTTCTCGAACATGCGCAGGATCGAGAACGGGTTGCTGCCGCCCGAGCTGGCGTGGAAGTACTGGGGGCTGCCGGCCTCGACCGGGTTCGCCGCGACGGTGAGGATGACGTTGACGACGTAGTCGACCGGGATCACGTCGAGCACGCTGTCGGGCACGCCGGGGAACTCGGGCAGCAGCCCGCGGGCGTACGACATGATCAGCGGGTCGGCGACCTTGAAGCCGTCGATCCAGCCGGGGTAGGGGTGCCGGTGGGCGCTCTCGACGATCGCCGGTCGGACGACCGACAGGCGGTGCCCGGCCTCGGCCCAGAGCTCTTCGGCGGCGCGCTCGGCGAAGGCCTTGGTCAGCGTGTAGACGTCGGTCCAGCCGAGCGTCTCGGCCCGGGTGCGTCCGTAGTCGACGAGACGGGCCTTGACCCAGGCGACGCGGGCCTCCTCCGCGGCCGTGGCGACCGCCTGCGGACCGGTCTTGCCGTGCGCCGCACGACCCTGGGCGAGGAAGGTGCGAAGCGTCTCGGGCTGGCGGGAGGCGGCCTCGACCCGGGCGCGGGCGTCGGCGGCGGCGGCGCGCTCGACACGCCAGTCGACGGTGTGGCCGAGCGACGCCTCGGGGAACACGCCCTTGCGGATGCCGCCGACGTAGGCGGTCGACACGTGCACGACGTGCGGGTCGGTGCCCGTCTTCCGCAGGGCCTCGTAGAGCCCGACCGCCCCGCCGACGTTGGTCTCGAAGGCCTGGTCGATCGGCGGGTCGAACGACACCGTGGACGCGCTGTGGATGACGACGTCGAGGTCGTCGGGCAGGTCGGGCAGGTCGCCCAGGCCGCTCTCGATCACCCGGAGCCGCTCGGCGAGGGCCTTCTCGACGCCCGCGGCCCCGACGGTCTCGCGCCACGAGGCGAAGACCGGCTTCTTCAGCAGGTGCCGCAGACGCCCCTCGGCCGAGGTGCCGGCCTTCGGCCGGATGAGGAGGGTGACCGTCGTGCCGGGGTGCGACGAGAGCAGGCGCTCGAGGATCGCCTGACCGACGAAGCCGGTGCCGCCGGTGAGCAGGACGTGCGAGCCGCCGAGGTCGACTCGGGTGGCGCCCGGGGTCTGGTCGGGCAGCGCGAGGCCGGGGGTGGAGCTCATGCGGTCAGCTTTCTGGTCACGGCCGCCCCGACGGAGGCGTCCAGGCCCGGCAGGTCGGCGACCTGCGCGCCCACGCGGTCGGCGCGCAGGTGGCCCTCGGCCCCGCCGAACACGGTGGCGTCGAAGAAGGTGCGCTCGGAGTCGGCGCGCTCGACGGCGCCGATCGGCCAGACGGCCGTCAGCAAGGAGGCGCGGGTCATCTTCACCGACCGGCGCGAGTCGCGCAGGCGCCAGTCGGCCTCGCTCGCGAAGAACTGCTCGTGACGACCCTTCACGACCCTCGCACGGTCGATCACGGTGGTCAGCGTGGGGTGTGCCGCGAGCTCGTCGAGGCGGTCGTATGCCTCTCGGAGCACCCATTCGTCGACGGCCCCCGTCGTCGTGTGCACGGCGACGATGGGGGACCCGACGGTGATGGCCTGGAGGGCCCGGGTGATCGGGCCACGGCGCTCGACGGCCTCGGAGGCGGCGTGACGCTTGGGCCCCTCGGTCACGTCGCGGTTGCGGGGCTCGCCGTGGGCCTCGAGGACGGCGTCGAGGGCGTCGGCCAGCCAGAACTTCTCGAACGCCCACGTCACGAGGAACGCGGTGACCCTCGTGTCCTTGTGGGTGGCCGTCACCAGGAGGTTGCGCAGGTTCTCCATCGTGGCGCTCTCGAGACGTCCGAGATGGCGGACGAGGCGCAGGGCGTCGGGGCCCAGGGGGCGGTCGGCGAAGCCGGACAGGTCGAGGTCGGGGCGCCAGTTGCCCTGGGCCGTCTTGGTGAACTCGCGGATGTCGAAGTCGGGGTCGGCGCGCGGGGCATCTCTGGTCGTCATGACAGGGGGTCCTCCGGGGCAGAAGTGGACGAGGCGAGAAGGGCCTCGAACGTGTCTCGATGCGCGCAGTCTGCTCTCAGCACCGTATCGTAAGCGGCATGGCTGTAGCGCTCGTCACCGGGGGCACGTCCGGCATCGGAGCCGAATTCGCCCGCCAACTCTCCATGCGCGGCTGGGACATCGTCCTGGTCGCTCGTGACCTCACCCGACTCGACGAGACGGCGACCGCCCTGCGCGCGCTCGGCCGTGACGTCGAGGTGCTCGCGGCCGACCTCGGCGACCGTCGCGACGTCGACCGGGTGGCCGAACGGCTGGCCGACCCGACCCGCCCCGTCGACCTGCTGGTGAACAATGCCGGTTTCGGCATGCACACCCCGCTGACCTCCACCGACGTCGCCGCGCACGACCTCGCGTTCGAGGTCATGTGCCGGGCCGTGCTCGTGCTCTCGGGTGCGGCGGCGAGGTCCATGCGCGAGCGCGGCCGCGGTCGCATCGTCAACGTGTCGAGCACCGCGGGGCTGATGGCCATGGGCAGCTACTCGGCGATCAAGGCGTGGGTGACCTCGTACAGCGAGGGTCTCTCGGTCGAGCTCAAGGGCACCGGCGTGGGCGTCACGGCCCTCCTGCCGGGCTGGGTGCGGACGGAGTTCCATCAGCGTGCCGGCATAAAGTCGTCGTCCATACCCAACGCCCTGTGGCTCAGCACCGAACAACTCGTGGTCGCCTGTCTGCGCGACGTCGACAAAGGCAAGGTGATCTCCATGCCCACGCTTCGGTACAAGGTGCTGATGGGATTGGTCCGGCACGCCCCCAAGGGCGCCGTCCGGGCCGCGTCCGGCGCGATCTCGTCGAGCCGCCGCAAGCCGGTGGGGCAGTGAGCGTGAAGGACGACGGAGAACGACGCCGCGAACACGCCCGCCTCGACGCCGTGGCCCAGCGGGTCGACGACGTCCGGGCCGACGTCGCCCAGCGAGCCGGCGATGTCGCCCAGCGGGCCGGTGGCGTGGCCCAGCGTGCCGGTGACGTCGCGAGCGACGTCCGCGACCGCTTCAGCTCCCGGCGACACGCGATGGCCCGCTACGTCGCGCAGCGCATGGTGCTCAAGCCGACGATCTGGTCGATCACCGACGTGACGGTCATCGACCGCGACCGGGTCGAGGGCCTCACCGGGGGCTTCATCGTCGTCGCGAACCACTCGAGCCACCTGGACGCCCCGCTCATCCTCGGTGCCCTGCCCCGCAAGCTCGCGCGCTACCTGGCGACGGGTGCCGCGGCCGACTACTTCTTCGACGTGCCCTGGCGGCGTCAGCTGACCGAACTGTTCTTCAACGCGTTCCCGGTGCAGCGGGGCTCGGGGACCCCGGCCTCCGCGGTCGACGCGACCCGCGCCTCCTCGTCCGGTGCGTCGGCGGGATCGACTCCGCAGAGCTCGGCCCGCCGACGTGCCGCGGCCAAGGCGGCCGCCCGCGGGCGCCAGGGGCAGCCCACCGTCAGTGCTCGATCGCTGCTGCAGCGCGGCTACCCCGTGCTGGTGTTCCCCGAGGGCACCCGCTCGAAGGACGGCACCGTCGCCGCCTTCAAGCCCGGCGCCGCCGCCCTCGCCTCGGCCTGCGGCGTGCCGGTCGTGCCGCTCGCCCTGATCGGGGCCAACATCGCCCAACCGCGCGGCCGCAGCTGGCCCCGGCCCGGCCGACTGCCCGTCGGAGTCGCGTTCGGCGACCCGATGCGGCCCCACGACGGCGAGTCCGTCACCGACTTCTCGACGCGCGTGCGCACCGAGATCCTGCGTCTGAAGGACGCCAACACCGCCCGCATCCTGGGCCCGTCAGACCCGCTCGAAGGAGAACGCCCGTGACCGACGTCCAACAGAAGAAGAGTCCTGCCGTCGACGGCGTCAAGCACATGAAGTGGTGGGGCTGGGGCGTCGAGGGCGTCGCCTTCCACCACGACGACAAGCCCGCCTTCGCCCCCTTCGTCAAGAAGATCGTGGGCGTCGAGCTGTCCCAGGGGCACGACACCGGCCTCTCGTTCGACGACCTCGACGTCCCCTCGTCCCGGGTCGGCACCGAGGTGCTCGACTCGCTCGTGCAGATCGTGGGCGACGGCCAGGTCGTCACCGACGACCACGACCGGGTCGTCCACACGTACGGCAAGAGCATCCGCGACCTGATCCGCATCCGCGCCGGACGTCTCGACCGGGTGCCCGACGTCGTCGTGTACCCGGCCGACGAGGACGAGATCCAGCGGATCGTCGACCTGGCCGTCGCGAGCGACCTCGTCCTCATCCCCTTCGGCGGCGGCAGCAACATCGTCGGCAGCCTCGAACCCCTGCCCGCGGAGGAGCGCACGATCGTCTCGCTCGACATGGGCCGCCTCGACAAGGTGCTCGACATCGACGAGGACGGCGGACTGGCGCGCATCCAGGCCGGCGGTCAGGGCCCCGACCTCGAGGAGCAGCTCAACGCCCGCGGGTGGACCCTCGGACACTTCCCGGACAGCTTCACCCACTCGACCATGGGCGGCTGGGTCGCCACCCGCTCGTCGGGCATGCAGAGCGACAAGTACGGCGACATCGCCGACATCACCAAGGGGCTGCGGGTCGTGCGCCCCGGCGGCGTGCTGTCGATCCGCGCCGTGCCGAGCGCGTCGACGGGTCCGTCGCTGCGCGAGATGATCATCGGCAGCGAGGGACGTCTCGGCGTCATCACCGAGGTCACCGCCCAGGTGCACCGCCTGCCCGAGAAGCGCGAGATCCTCGCCTACCTGTTCCCGTCGTGGCACGACGGCCTCGCCGCCATGCAGGCCATCGCCGAGAGCGACGTGAGCCCGTCGGTCACCCGCGTCAGCGACGCACACGAGACCGCCTTCTCGTTCGCCACGTCGAAGCCGGGCAAGGGCATCTCGCAGAAGGTCACCGACCTGCTGCCGACCATCCTGAAGGCCAAGGGCTGGGACGTCGACGCGATGTGCCTGTCGTTCATCGGCTACGAGGGCAGCCCCGAGCACGTCGCCCACACCCAGAAGGCCGTCGCCAAGATCGTCAAGGCGAACAAGGGCATGAGCGTCGGCAAGGGGCCGGGCAAGCTCTACGACCAGAAGAAGTTCGACACGCCCTACCTGCGCGACTTCTTCATGGACCACGGAGGCGCGGCGGACGTCTCCGAGACCGCCGCCCCCTGGTCGAAGCTGCGCCTCGTGTCGTCGCGCGTCTACGCCGCGGCGAACCAGGCCTTCGACAGCATCGGCAAGCAGGGCTGGATCATGGGCCACCTGTCGCACTCGTACCACTCGGGCGCGTGCCTGTACTTCACCTTCGCCTTCGAGCACGGTGACGACGCCGAGGCCGAGTACGACGTGGTCAAGCACGCCATCCAGCAGGCGTTCATCGACACCGGGGCGACCGTCTCGCACCACCACGGCGTCGGGCTCGAGCACCAGCCGTGGCTCGCGCAGGACGTCTCGCCCGAGGGCGTGGCCGTCATGCAGGGGCTGTTCGACTCGGCCGACCCGGGGCGCGTGTTCAACCCCGGGAAGGTGACGGGCGCGTAGTCCCGCACCGCGCCTCCCGCGCTGCCGCCGCGCCGCGGCCGCCGCGCCGCGGCACCCCGCCACGAAGTAAACAACCCGCCACGCGAACGTGTGGCGGGTTGTTTAGTTCGTGGCGGGGTGATGCACGCGGCGGTGTCGGTGACACCTCGGGCACAGACGTCGGACGGCGTGATGCCTCCACAGGCCACGAGCGCGCACGAGCGGGCCAAGAATGGGTGCGCGACGCTCGGGGCATGTCGTCGGAACCGCTGCCCGCCATCACCTTCGTGTCGACCCACGGCACCCACAGTCGCGAGGCCGAAGCGCTCAGACGTGACACCAGACGGGGCCTCGTAGTCCGGGTGCATCCCGGTGCGTACGTGCCCAGCGAGGACTGGACGCGTCTCTCGGCGCGGCACCGGCAGCTGGTCAGGGTGCGCGCCGTCCTGGCCGGGTTGCCGCCGGGCACCGTCGTGTCGCACGAGTCGGCCGTCGCCGTCCACGGGCTGCCGTCCGTCCGGGGCGCGGGAACACGGGTGCACGTCCTGGACCCCCGTCGGGATCGGGTGCGGACGAGCGAGCGCGTGGTCCGACATCCGGGCTCGACGGATGCCGGGGACGTCGTCGAGGTCGACGGGGTGCTGGCCACGTCCGAGGCGCGGACGGCGATCGACATCGCCCGAGGTCGTTCGTTCGCCGACGGGGTGCTGTGCACCGACGGGGTCCTCCGGCGCGCGGCGGTCGGGGCAGGGTGCTTCGGCTGGCGGGACCCGCATCCTCAGGACGGCTACGAAGAACATCGAGCCCGGGTCGAACGCGCGGCGAACGGCGCCCGGCACGAGCTGGGTGCGCGCCTCGGCAGTACGACGGGAACGCGGGGGGCGGAGTCCGCTCGACGCGTGGTCGCCTTCGCCTCGCCGTGGTCCGAGAACGGAGGCGAATCGCTCTGTCGCATCGCGTTGCACGAGCTCGGGGCCCCGCCCCCGGGACTGCAGGTCGAGTTCCACGACGCGCAGGGACTCGCGGGGCGGTGCGACTTCGTCTTCGGCAGCTCGGTGCTCGAGTTCGACGGCAAGGTCAAGTACGACCACGAGGCGGTCCGGGGCGGGCTGGCGCCGTCGGCGGTGGTGAAGGCCGAGAAAGCACGCGAGAGGCGGCTGATGCGCACGGGCCAGGTGACGCGCATCGGCCAGGGCGACGCCGACGACGTCCGCGAGCGCGCGCCACTCGCGCAGATCATGCGAGACCTCGGTGTGCCGTTGCGGCGTCGGTCGTGACGGGCGATGCGCGGGGCCGGGCTGGGCCGGACGGGGCCGGGGCGGGGCAGCGCCGGAACAAAGCACGCCGCCACGAAGTAAACACAACGCCATCGAATTGTGTGGCGGAATCTTTACATCGTGGCGGGGTGGCGGGGTGGCGGGGTGGCGGGGTGGCGGGGTGGCGGGGTGGCGCGACGGGGTGGCAGGCGGCGGGGGACGCACACGTCGCTCGGGGACACACAGGGGGACGGTGCAGGACGGCTGCCTAAGATGAGCATCGATCCGTCCGCACAGACCCCCGTTCACGGAAGAGACCCGCGCATGCCCGGAATCCACGCCGACATCACCTCGGCCTTCGGCAACACCCCGCTCGTCAAGCTCAACTCGCTGCCCGCCGAGGGCGGGGCCGAGGTGCTGGCCAAGCTCGAGTTCTACAACCCGGGTGCCAGCGTGAAGGACCGTCTCGGCGTCGCCATCGTCGACGCGGCCGAGGCCTCCGGCGACCTGAAGCCCGGCGGCACGATCGTCGAGGGCTCGAGCGGCAACACGGGCATCTCGCTGGCCCTGGTCGGCGCCGCCCGCGGCTACCGGGTGATCGTCACCATGCCCGAGACGATGAGCGTCGAACGACGCACCGTGATGAAGGCCTACGGCGCGACGATCGTGCTGACCCCCGGACCCGAGGGCATGAAGGGCGCCGTCGAACGCGCCAAGCAGATCGCCGCCGAGACCGAGAACGCGATCTGGGCCCAGCAGTTCGAGACGCAGGCCAACGCCGAGATCCACCGCCGCACGACCGCGCCCGAGATCTTGCGCGACACCGACGGGAAGATCGACTTCTTCGTGGCGGGCGTCGGGACCGGCGGCACCATCACGGGCGTCGGTCAGGTGCTGCACGAGAAGGTCCCCGGTGTGAAGGTCGTCGCGGTCGAGCCCGCCGACTCGCCCCTGCTGAGCGAGGGCAAGGCCGGCCCGCACAAGATCCAGGGCATCGGGGCGAACTTCGTGCCCGAGGTGCTCGACCGCTCGCAGATCGACGAGGTGTTCCCCGTGCAGCTCGACGACGCCCTGCGCGTCGCGCGCGACCTCGCCACGAAGGAGGGCATCCTCTCGGGCATCTCGTCGGGGGCGATCATCCACGCCGCGCTCGAGATCGCGAAGCGACCCGAGAACGCCGGCAAGCGCATCGTCGCCATCGTCTGCGACACCGGAGAGCGTTACCTGTCGACCGTGCTGTTCCAGGACCTCGCGGACGCCTAGGGTGCGGTTGGTCGCACGCCTCCGCGAGGACCTCGACACCGTCCGGAGGCGCGACCCGGCTGCCCGAGGACGCCTCGAGACCGCCCTCGTCTACTCGGGCCTGCACGCGGTGTGGGCGCACCGCGTGACCTCGAGACTGTGGCGTGCGGGGCCGGCACCGCGCCTCCTCGGATCGCGCTTCGCCGCCCGCCTGCTGTCGCAGGCGGTCCGATCGCTGACGGGCGTCGAGATCCACCCCGGGGCCCACCTCGGGGCCCGCCTGTTCATCGACCACGGCATGGGCGTCGTGATCGGCGAGACCGCGGTCGTCGGTGACGACTGCACGATCTTCCACGGAGTGACCCTCGGGGGCAAGGGACGAGGAGGCGCGCTCGGCCGCCGGCACCCCACCGTCGGTGACGGCGTGATGATCGGTGCCGGGGCCGCCGTGCTCGGTGGCGTCACCGTGGGCAGCGGTAGCGTCGTCGGGGCCAACGCGGTCGTGACCAAGGACGTCCCGGCCGGGTCGGTCGCGGTGGGCGTGCCCGCCGTCGCCCGGCCGCGTCGGCCCTGACGAGGCCACGTCGGCCCTGGCCCGGCCGCGTCGGCCCGGGGACTTGGTCGGGGCCGATGGCCGATCAGCGCCGGGGTTCCCATCGGAAGGCCTTCGTGGCCGCGAGGGCTCCGAGGGCGGCCCAGACCAGCGTCGGTGCCAGCAGCACGGACACGAGCGACAGGTCGCCGCCGTTCCAGGCGAGGGTGATCAGTTCCATCAGTCCGCCCCCGGGCAGGATGCGCTTGAGCCAGAGCAGGTCGTCGGCACCCGTGACGGTCCACCAGATCGCCACCCCGAGCGTGATCAGGTAGAGCGGCATGGTCGTGTACTGGGCGTGCTCGGGCGAGGTGCTGAATCCGGCCGTGGCCAGGGCGAAGCCGGCGAACATGGCCTCGGCGACCAGGACGGCCACGATCAGCAGCCCGGGGTGCACCGGGGGCTCGCGGAGCGCGAGCACACCGAGCACGATGACGAGTTGCGCGACGCTGACCGCCACGACGGGCAGCACGAGCCCGGCGATGATCCCCGCGTCGCCGACGGACCCGCTGCGCAACCGCTTCAGGTACAGGGACTGACGACGGGCCGCGAGGGTGGTCGTCGCGGTGACGTAGACGCCGAGGCCCACCATGCCGATGATCTGCACGCCGGCGAGCATGCCGGCGGTGCCGTACGAGTCGAAGGCGTAGGTGAGGGCCCCGAAGCCGAGGGGCAGCAGCAGGGCGCAGAGGGCGACGGTGCGGTTGCGCACGAGCATGCGCAGTTCGGCGAGGGCGATGGCGAGCGGGCCGGAACGACGTCGCGAGCCTGCCGACCGGGTGGGGGAGGGACGGGTCACGGTGGTCATGGGATGTCCTTTCGGAGAGGGGCGTGGGGAGCGGAGACCGGTGACGGTCGACGGTCAGGAGGCGCGGCCGAGGTCGCGGAACACGTCGTCGAGTCCCGACTCGTGCACCGTGAGACGGGCCAACGGGCGATCGGCGTCGGCCGCCCAGCCGAGCAACGCCCCGAGGTCGCGCTGGGCGTCGTCGGTCTCGATCACGACGAGGTCGTTCTCGGTCCGGGCGACCTCCAGCGGGAGGGTGTCCAGCGGGCCGGGGGCGACGAAGCGGATGGAGGTCGTGCTGCCGGCGGTGAGATCGGCGACGGTCCCTTCGCGGCGGATGCGCCCGCGGTGCATCAGACCGATGCGGTCCGCGTTCTCGGCGGCTTCCTCGAGGTAGTGGGTGGTCAGGACGAAGGTGACCCCCGCCTCCCGGAGTCCGGCGACCACGGCCCAGAGCGCGTCCCGTGCCGCGGGGTCGAGCCCCGTGGTGGGTTCGTCGAGGAAGACCAGCTCGGGCGTGCCCCAGACGGCCGCCGCGAAGTCGACCCGCCGCCGCTCGCCGCCCGAGAGCCGGGCGACCCGGGCCGAGGCCTTGTGGTCGACGCCGACGAGGCCGAGCACGCGGTCGACGTCGTCGTCGCGACCCGAGACGGCGCCCGACAGCTGGACGCTCTCGCGCACGGTGAGCTCGGGGGCGAGGCCCGAGTCCTGCAACATCGTGCCGATGCGCGGTCGGATGCGCCCCCGGTCGGTCGGATCGCCGCCGAGCACCTCGACCCGGCCCGCGTCGGCCGTGCGATGCCCTTCGAGCACCTCGAGCGTGGTGGTCTTGCCGGCACCGTTCGTGCCGAGGAGCGCGTACAGCTCGCCGCGGTGGACGGTCAGGTCGAGGCCGTCGACGGCGGTGAACGAGCCGTACGAACAGCGGAGGCCGTGCGTCGAGATGACGGCGTCGCCGCGCTCGGCGGAGCCGGGCGCGACGGCCGGTCGGGGCGTGGTGTCGGTGGAGTTCGTCATGACCTCGACGATCTCGTGCCGGGCGGACGACGGGTAGTGCCGGTGTGCCACCCGTGCCGTGTGACATCGGTCATGCTCGGCCGTGACATCGGGCACCTCCGTGCGTCGGCGGCCTCCGTTAGCGTGGTCGCATGCCCCACCTCCCGCTGGCCGTGCGTCCTCGACCGGGCGGCCACCTGCCCCCGCTCGCGCGCATGCGGCGGTACGTCACGTGGTCGTTCGTGGCGCTCGCGCTCTTCACCACCCTCGTCCTGGTCGTGACGCTGGTGGCCGAGGGCGCCTCCTGGTGGCTGGTGGTGGCCGCCGGCGCCGCGGGGGCGCTCGTCACGGCCCACTCGTTCTTCTGGGAACGCCGCCCACCCGTGCCGTTGGCCGTCGCCGGTCTCGTCGTCTCGTACCTCGTCTGGCTGGCGGTCCCGCTCGGCGGGCACAGCGCCCTGCTGCTCTTCCCCTTCGGCCTCACGGTCGGGTACCTGGCGACGACGCCCCCGTCCGCCTCCTGGCGATGGGTCGTCGCCGCCGTGGTCGCGGCGCTCGTGCCCGTGGTGGTCGTCGAGGTCGACGCGGCCGCACCGCTCGTGGGGCTGTCGGCGGTGGTCGTGATCGGCCTGCTGTCGCTCTACGGGATCTGTCGGCTGAACCGGTACGGGTTCGACCTGTACCTCGAGATCGACGCGGCCCGCGAGACCCAGTCCGAGCTCGCCGTGATGCGCGAGCGGTACCGGTTCTCGGTCGACCTGCACGACATCCAGGGGCAGGCCCTGCACGTCGGTCGCCTGCAGCTGCAGTTGGCCGACAAGACCCTGGACCGCGACCCCGCCGCCGCGCGACGGCACCTCCGCGAGGCCGAGCAGCTGATCGTGCAGACCATCGCCGAGACCCGTCGGCTGGCCTACGGCGAACGCACGCTCACGCTCGCCGGCGAACTGGCCAACTCGGCCGAACTGATCCGGGCGGCGGGCATCGAGCTCGAGATCACGGGCGTCCCTCCCGTCGGTCACCCGGCCGACGACCTCTTCGGCCACGTCGTGCGTGAGGCCACGACGAACGTGCTGCGTCACGCCCAGGCGGAGCGGGTCTCCATCGTGCTCGGCCCCGAGTCGGTCGAGGTCGTCAACGACGGTGCCCCCGGGCCCCTGCGCGGACTCAGCGGCCTCGCCCGTCTCGGCGAGAGGTTCGCCGCGGTCGGAGGCACGGTGACCACCCGGCTCGAGAACGGCCGGTTCCGGGTCGAGGCGAGGGCGACGGCGACGGGAGCCGGCGGAGCGCCCCGGACGACGGCGACACGGGCCGGGGCGGCCTCCGCGGCGGCCCCCGGGGCGTCGACCGGCACGAGGTCCGCATGATCCGCGTGCTGCTCGCCGACGACGAGACCCTGCTGCGTCGATCGATCGCCGCCCTGCTCGACCTGAGCGACACGATCACCGTCGTCGCCCAGGCCGCCGACGGTGCCGAGGCCGTGGCCCTCGCCGCGCTCCACGAGCCCGACGTCGTGCTGCTCGACCTCGAGATGCCCGGCATGGACGGCATCGACGCGGCGATCGCGATCCTGGGTCGACGACCCGAGCAGGCGGTCGTGCTGCTGACCCGTCACGGCCGCCCCGGCGTGCTCCGTCGTGCCCTCCGTGCCGGGGTGCGGGGGTTCCTGCCGAAGTCGGTCGACCCCGACGAGCTCGAACGGGTGATCGTGCAGGTGCACGACGGCCGCCGCTACATCGACGCCGACATCTCGGCCTCGGCGATGATGGACGACTGCCCGCTGACCGAGCGCGAGCTCGACACGTTGCGACTGACGACCGACGGCTTCTCGGTGCGTGAGATCAGCGCCCGGCTGCACCTCGCGTCCGGCACGGTGCGCAACTACCTGTCGTCGGCGATGCAGAAGACCGGCAGTTCGTCGCGGCACACCGCCGCCCGGGTCGCGCGCGAGCGCGGCTGGCTCTGACCCCGGCCCGTCCGGCGTCAGGCGTCAGGCGCCCGGCACCTGGCGTCAGGCGCCCGAAATCAGGCGTCAGGCGTTCGTGAGCTCGCGGTCGCGTGAGACGGTCGAGGAGGCGCGGCGAGGCTCCCGGGGCTCGAAACGGCCCTTCAGCGCGAGGGCCGGCTTCTCCACGAAGTGGTGCGAGAGAACGGACGTGCCGATCGCCGCCGCGAGCACGAGGACGATGCCGAGCGCACCCTGCACGTACGGTTCGACGAGCGCGATGAAGACGACGTGCCAGAGGTAGAGCGGGTACGAGACGGCCCGTCCGAACCAGGCGACCGGTGCCAGGGACAGCACCCAGGCGACGGGGGACGACGCCGTGACGAGACCACCGATCAGGAGCATCGAGGCCAGGCCCACGGCGGGCAACGCGACCGCGAAGGTGAGGACGCTCTGCTGCCACCCCGATCCGATGACGAAGAGCGACCCCACGACCCCGGCGAACCCGAGCCAGGTGGCGAGGGCTCCCCAGAGGCCGGCGAGGGCTGCCCGCACGCGGTCGGACCGCAGGACGACCGCGAGCACGCAGCCCATCAGCAGGGGGGCCACGTTGAGGACGGGGCTGAAGTAGATGTCGGGGGTCGCACCGCCCGAGGGGCGGTCGTAGAGGAACCAGGTGGCGACGGCCGAGGCGACCACGACCACCGAGAGGCCGGCGACCAGGGCCTTGCGCCTGACCGCGACGGCGAGCAGCAGCACCAGCACCGGCGGCCAGACGAGGTAGAACTGCTCTTCCATCGACAGGCTCCACATCGGCGCGAAGACGCCCTGCGAGGTGTCGAAGAACGCCCGGGCGACGTTGCCGGTGTAGGTGAGGGCGATCAGGGCGGCACCGACCGGGCCGAGGGTCGAGCCCTGGTAGTCACCCACGAGCCACCACAGCGAGACGCCCACCACGACGACGGCGAGCAGCGTCGGGTAGAGCCGCAGCAGGCGGCGGACCCAGAACCGGCCGAGCCGGATGCGTCCCGTCGACGCGTGCTCGCGCAGCAGCAACGTGGTGATCAGGTAGCCCGACAGCACGAAGAAGACGTTGACGCCCACGAAACCGCTGCCGAAGCCCGGCACGTGCAGGTGGTAGAGCACGACGAGGGCTATGGCCAGCGTGCGCAGGCCGTCGAGCGGCAGCACCCGGTCTCGACGGGTCGTCGAGACGGGGCGGACGGTCGGCTCTGTGGTCGGCAGGGCTGAGGGCATCGTTGCAGTGTGCCTCACCTTCCTTGGTGCCGCCCGAACGAGGGGGCCGGGTTCGCATCCCGGCCCCACCCGCGCGTGGCGGCACCCGGACGGCGCTATCCGCGCTGCTGCGGGACGCGACGCGGCAGGGCGAACACGAGCACGAACGAGGCCAGGGCGAAGATCGCGCTGACGAGCATGGCGTGGGCCGCCGCGTCGGTGAAGCCGGTGGCGACGTCGGCCGGCGTGCGGCCCGAGATGGTCAGCGTGCCGAAGAGCACGCTGCCGATGATCGCGATGCCCACGGCCGAGCCGATGCGCTGGATCGCCGAGATGACGGCGCTGGCCGAGCCGGCGTCCTGCCGGTCGACCGTCGCGACGATGAACTGGACGTTCGGCGCGATGAAGAAGCCGTTGCCGAGGCCGGCGAGCAGCAGCGGGACCAGCAGCATCCAGTTGGTCAGGTCGGAGGCGTCGACCGTGACGAGCACGAGCCACATCCAGGTGAGGCCGATGGTGACGAGGGCCGTGCCGAGGATCAGCACGCCGCGACCGAGCCGGGCGGCGATGCGGTTGCTCTGCGACGAGCTGATGATGCTGCCCACCGCGAACGGGATCGCCACGGCGCCCGAGGCCAACGCGCTGTGGCCGAGCCCCGACTGCCAGAGCAGCGAGATCGTGAAGAAGATGCTGGTGAAGGCCGCGAAGTAGACGAGCGCGAGCACGACGCCACCGGTGAACGACGGGTGCGCGAACAGCTTCGGCGGGACGAGGGGGGTCTTGCCGCGCTTCGTGTACGCGACCTCCCACAGGCCGAACAGGGCGAGCAGCACGACGCCGGCGGCGATGGTCAGGTAGGTCCAGAGCGGCCAGCCCTCGTCCTGCCCCTGGATCAGCGGGACGAGCAGGGCGACGAAGGCGCCCGAGACCAGCACGAGGCCGATCCAGTCGAGCCCGCGGTCGGGACGGGGCACCGACTCGTCGCGCTTGGGCAGCAGGACGGCGGCGGCGACGAGGGTGATGATGCCGAACGGCAGGTTGACGTAGAAGACGAGACGCCACCCGTTCTCGTCGCCGAAGGCCTGGATGATCAGGCCGCCGATGATCGGACCGAGCGCCGACGAGACGCCGATGACGGCGCCCATGATGGCGAAGGCCTTGCCCCGCGAGCGACCGGGGAACAGCAACTGGATGAACGCCGTGACGGCCGGCACGAAGATGCCGCCGGCGAGGCCCTGCACGACGCGGAACACCACGAGCTGGGTGTCGTCCTGGGCGAGGCCACAGGCGAGCGACGCCAGCGTGAAGAGCAGGACTCCCGTGAAGTAGACCCACTTGTGGCCGATGCGGTCGCCGATGCGCCCGGCGGGGATCAACGCGAGGCCGAAGGCGAGGGCGTACCCCGAGATGATCCACGACAGGGTCGACTCCGAGGCGTCGAGCGTCGTGCGGATCGTCGGCAGGGCGACGTTGACGATCGTCGTGTCGAGCAAGGCGATGAACATGCCGAGGAGCAGGGCGACGAGGGCGTACCAGGCGTGACGCGGCACCCCGGCGGGCTGGCCGGGGCCCGCTCCCGGGGAGGACGGCGACGAGGCGCCGGTCGGGGCGGGGGCGTGGGTCATGGGGTGGCCTTTCGGGCAGCGGCACGGGCCGTGAGGCGAGGCGAAGGGGGCGTGGGGCGAGGCGACGGGAGCGAGGCGAGGGGGGAGGGGCGGCACGAGGCCGCAGCACGTGGCGGCGGCGTCGGGGCGGGCACACGACGCAGGAGGCGCGGGTCACCGACCCGCGCCTCCTGATTTTTGCACGTTCTGCACTCGTCCGCGCACCATCGCCGGAGCGGACGCCGAAGGGCCCCGCCGATGCGGCGGGGCCCTTCGCGGTCAGGAGCGGCGGCGGTCAGCGGCGGCCGAGGCGGCGTTCGCCGGCCGCACCGGTCTGGTACACGAGGCCGTAGTGCTCGAACACGGCGGGCTCGCGGGCTGCCTCGAGCTCGCCGTCGGTCTCGATCGACGGGGCGTCCTTGACGAGCTTCTTCGCGAACTGCACCTTGAGGTGCTTGGGGGCGACGACGGCACCCTGCAGCGGCACGAAGACCAGGCGCGAGCGGCCGAGCAGTCCGGCGGTCACGGTGGCGAAGGCGGGCTGGTCGGCGGCGGTGTCGAAGTAGATGCTCTCGAGCGAGCCGACCTTGTCGCCGTCGGGGTCGACGACCGGCATGCCGATCCAGTCGCGGATGTTCTCGGCTTCGAACATGGGTGCCTCCTCTGGCGCGGGCCCCGTCCGGGCCCTCTCGGTCGAGGCTAGTGGAGCGCGCACCCCGGCGCTCAGGCGGGGACGCGCCCTCGCAGGGCCTTCTCGGCGAAGCCCCGGACCTCGTCGGTGAGCCGCAGGCGGTCCGGTCCGTCGACCGCCGCGAGGAGGGCCTCGGCCCGGTCGGGCCCGAGCCCCGTGAAGGCCTCGCCGATCGTCACCCCGTGTGACGGTCGTGACAGCACCGTGACGCCGTCACCCGCCTGGACGGGCCCCGCCTTCACCACCCGCAGGTAGGTGCCGGGGCGACCCTCGGCGTAGAACCGCTTGACCCACATGGCCTCGCCGAGTCGGCGGGCGAACGTGCCGCACGGGACGCGAGGCTTCGTGACCTCGAGCACGAGGGTGCCGCCCACGGCCCAGCGTTCGCCGATCACCGCGCCCGTGACGTCGACCCCGGACGTCCGCAGGTTCTCGCCGAACAGTCCCGGCACCACCTCGCGGCCGAGCAGCTCGGCGAAGTGGGCGGCGTCCTCGTCGGCGAAGGCGTACACCGCCTGGTCGATCCCGCCGTGGTGCTTGCGGTCGGCCTGCACGTCGGCACGGAGGCCGAGGGGGCGCACGTGGACGGGCCCGTCCACGGGGCGCTTGTCGATGGCGGTCACGCCGATCGTGCCCGAGTCGGGCAGCAGGGCCGACACCCGGCAGACGGCCGTGACGGACGCGGTCGGGGCCGTGACGGAGGCGGTCGCGGCGGTGACGGAGGCGGGGGCGGCGGTCATGCCCCCATCGTGGCGGACGACGGGACCGACGGGAAGCACCGAGCCGCGCCTCCTGACCCCGCGTCCCCCCACCGCCCCACGACGGGTGTCACCCGATTGCGGGCTGGATGCCCATCGGGCAACCTGCCAGGCTCGCCCCGACGAAAGGGATGACATGGTTCACGGCGGCTACGCGGTCATCGACGTCGAGACGACGGGTCTCTGGCCCGGGCGACACCATCGGGTGATCGAGATCGGCATCGTGCACCTCGACGTCCACGGTGAGGTCGAGGCGTCGTTCGAGACCGTCGTCGACCCCTCGCGGGACCTCGGGCCCATCCACGTCCACGGGCTCCGCAGCGCGGACGTCCGCGGGGCACCCCGGTTCGAGCACGTCGTCGACGACCTCTGCGACCGCCTGCGCGGGCGCGTCGTCGTCGCGCACAACGCCCGCTTCGAGGCGCAGTTCCTGGCCGCCGAGTTCGCGCGCCTCGGGCTGGTGTCGCCGCTCGGGACCGACGGGTCGGGCGCACTCTGCACGATGAAGCTCGCCCCCACGTACCTTCCCGGCGCCGGCCGCACGCTCGCCGACTGCTGCGCGGCCATCGACGTCGACCTCTCCGTCGCCCACGAGTCGCTCGGTGACGCGGCGGCGACCGCCCAGCTGCTGTCCGCCTACCTGCGCATGGGTGACGCCCAGTCTGCCTGGTGGCAGGACTGGGGCCGCTACGCCGCCCTGCAGCAGTGGCCGACGGCCGAGACCCCGCGGTCCACGCCTCACCCCCGGTACGCAGGAGGCGCGGGTGGCGCCGACGACGGAGGCCACGACCCCGGCCGCGCGGCCTGGCGGGCCCGGCGCCGTGTCGCCCGGGTGCGCGACCTCGCGCCCGCCCCCTCCGCCGTCCTCTCGGCGTCCGGCGCCGTGGGGCCCACGGCGCCGGCGGCGGTGCCCCCGGCGAGCCCCGCGGGCGGCACGCACCTCGCGGGTCCCGTCGACCTCGACCTCGATCGCGACGTCTACGGCCTGTCCGTCGAGCCGGCGCCCACCGAGCCGCGCTTCCTCGAGCGGGCGACCGAGCTGCTGCCCCAGCTCGGCCTCGACCGTCGTCAGGACCAGTACGCGGCGATGCTCGACAAGGCACTGTCCGACGGCTACC
Source organism: Frigoribacterium sp. 2355 (assembly GCF_054060695.1). Lineage (NCBI taxonomy): Bacteria > Bacillati > Actinomycetota > Actinomycetes > Micrococcales > Microbacteriaceae > Frigoribacterium > Frigoribacterium sp. 2355. Next base: position 144,307 of record NZ_JBSSDL010000002.1, read on the forward strand.
TCTCGAGGGACGAGGCCGGGAACCTCGCGACCCTCGCCGCCGAGCTCGACCTCGACGACCTGTCCCGTGCGCTCGTGCACGACCGCTACTTCGCCTCCCTCGTCTCGACCGTCTGGGCGCACGACGTGCTCTCGGACGACGAACGGCGGCAGGTGGACGCGGTCGCCGAGATGCTCGGCATCGCCCCGCACCGGCGCGACGCGGCTCTCGTGCCGTCGGTGCTCGAGCGCGCGCCCCGTCCGGCGGAGGACGACGAGCTCGACGAGTTCGAGGTCATCGAGGGGCTCGACGAGTCCCTCGGAGCGGCACCGGAGCCCCGCACGCCGTCCCTGGCCCGGCCCGACGTCGGTCCGCTGGCACCCGGCGCACACGTCGCGCTGACCGGATCGCTCAGCCAGGAGAGGGACGCCCTCGTGCGGACGCTCGAACGTGCCGGGTTGGTCGTCTGGCCGGCCGTCACGACCGAGACGTCGCTGGTCGTCGCCGCGGACGTCGCCTGCGCATCGGGCAAGGTCCGCAAGGCCCTCCGTTACGGGGTGCCCGTCGTCGACGAGACGCAGTTGCCGTTCGTCCTGGCCCGCTCGCGTCGGTCACGCACGGCGGCCTGACGCCGAGGAGGCGCGGGACGCCCCGTGGGGGATCGCTCCTTAGAGGGCGGGATCGTCCGTGAAGTGGTCGTCGCTGTCGAGCGACGGCCACTCGGTCAGTTGCTCGGGTGCGGTCTCGGGGAGGGTGGTGCGTGCCATGGGGTCCGTCGGGTCGGGGTGCTCGGTGCCTCCGGTCGGACCACCTCCCGAGGTGCGGGAGGACGGCGACCGGGAGCTGGGGCTGCCTGCGCCCACCGTACGCGCCTCGCGGGGCTGCGCCTAGCGGAACGGCCGGTCCCGACGGTGGTGGGCACCGAGCCCTCCGGTCCATTTGCATGATGTGCAAGATTCCTTCGGCGTTCATCTTCGAGCGCGTCCACGAGGCCTAGCGTCGCACGGGGCCATCGTGCCGCGGTCATCGGTCGGTGACCGGCGAGGGTCCCGGAGGGCGGTACCGATGGACGTGTTCGTCACCGTGGTGCTCGTGGTCGTGATCGCGCTGGTCTTCGACTTCACGAACGGCTTCCACGACACGGCCAACGCCATGGCGACCTCGGTCGCCACCGGCGCCCTCAAGCCGAAGGTCGCCGTCCTCGTCTCGGCCGTCCTCAACCTGGTGGGTGCCTTCCTCTCGACCGAGGTCGCGAGCACCGTCTCGAACGGCATCATCCGCGAGGGAGACGGCGGGGTCCAGGTGACACCGGTCATGATCTTCGCCGGTCTCGTGGGAGCCGTCATCTGGAACCTCGCCACCTGGTACCTCGGGCTGCCGTCCAGCTCGTCGCACGCCCTCTTCGGCGGCCTGATCGGGGCCGCGGTCATCGGTGCCGGCGTGGGGGCCGTCGACTTCGGCGTGGTCCTGTCGAAGGTCGTGCTGCCGGCCCTGATCTCGCCCGTCGTGGCGGGCGTGGTCGCCCTCGTCGCCACCTACTTGGCCTACCGGATCACGCGGCAGGCCACCCTGCGGGGGTCCACCGCCGGCTTCCGGCACGGGCAGACGATCAGCGCCTCCCTGGTCTCGCTCGCCCACGGCACGAACGACGCCCAGAAGACGATGGGCGTCATCACGCTGACCCTGATCGCCGCCGGCTACCAGGGCACCGGCAGCGCCCCGCAGCTCTGGGTGGTCCTCGCCTGTGGCCTCGCCATCGCGCTCGGCACCTACCTCGGGGGCTGGCGCATCATGCGCACCGTGGGCAAGCGCATCACCGACGTCCAGGCCCCGCAGGGGTTCGCGGCCGAGACGAGCTCGGCCGCGACCATCCTGATCTCGTCCCACCTCGGGTTCGCCCTGTCGACGACCCAGGTGACGTCGGGGTCGATCGTCGGGGCAGGGCTGGGCAAGAAGCTCGCCACGGTGCACTGGGGCGTCGTCGGCAGGATCGCCTCGGCCTGGGTGGTGACCCTGCCGGCCGCCGCGCTGGTCGGAGGGCTCTCGGCCTGGCTGGCCAGTTCGAGCACGGCGGGCCTGGTGGTGGTCGCGGTGCTCGCCCTGGCCGGTGGGCTCGCCTTCGCCCTCCTCGCCCGACGGCACCCGGTGACCCACGAGACCGTCAACGACAGCGACGAGGCCCCGGCCGCCGAACGGGTCGGCGCGAGCCGCGGACGAGGGGAGTGACCATGTTCTTGGGAGTCGACTGGGGCGCCTTCGTCGTGGTCTTCGCGACCGCGCTCGCCGCCACCGCCGTCATCGTCACCGCGTTCGCGACGGGGGTCCGTCTGTTCGCGGACGGCGCCGTCGAGTCCGACGGCGGGGCCGGTGCCGCGGTCCCGAGTGGGGGACCGTCGCGGTCGAGACCGCTGGGCGCCACGGTCGCCGGCGGGCTGTGCTTCGCCGTGGGGATCGCTGCCGTGCTCGTCGGACTGTGGCTGATCGTCCCCCAGTTCCACTGACGGCCCGGTCGGCGGGCCGGCGAGTATGGTGCGGGCATGACCAACGACAACGGCATCCCCGACGGTTCGACCGACATGACCGAAGACGACAAGAAGTACACCGAAGACCTGGCCGACGGGTCGAAGCAGGGCCTCGTCGACGACTCCGAGCAGAGCGACGACAGCGAGGTCTCGGACGGCAAGGACAGCTAGTCGCCCGGGCTCCGGCCCCGACAGGTCACGACATGCCGCTCACGTGCGAACGTGGGCGGCATGTCGCGTTTCCCCGACACGATCCGTCCCGAAAACGACCCTTCCGGCCGGCCCGTGTCAACCCCCCGTCGCGTTTTCACCATGTGCGGTCACCGCCCCCCGGGAGAGGGACAGAGTGACAGGTCCTACCCCGATCACGACCGTCACCCGGACGGTCGCCGACGATCCGAGAGGCACGACATGAGCGACGACGAACGCTACGACGGAGACCCGTCCACCCCGGTCTACGACACCACCTCCGAGGGGCAGCCGCTTCGCGGCGCCGCCTCCGGGCACGACCACCTGCGCCGCGACGACGCCGTGACCGACCTGGGCGACCAGGTCGGCGCGTACGCCGACATCACCGACCCCGACGCGACGGCGAGCGACTTCAGCGCGACCGCGGCCCCGGTCGTCGAGGAGCACCTCGGGCGCGACCACACCGGCACCGACGCCGGCACCGGCACCGGCGCCGCCGACACCGCGAAGGCCAAGGCAGGCGCCGCGAAGGACGAGGCGGCCGGGGTCGCGGACGACGCGAAGTCCGCGGCCTCCGACGTCGCCGGCAGTGCCAAGGAGCAGGTCTCCAAGGTCGCTTCCGAGGCCGGCGGCCAGGCCAAGCAGCTCTTCGGCCAGGCGACGGGCGAGCTCAAGGAGCAGGCCGGCGCCCAGCAGGAGAAGGCCGCGGCCGGCCTCCGCCAGGTCGGCGACCAGCTCGGCTCGATGGCCGACTCCGCCGACAGCGGCATCGCGGGCGAGCTGGTCCGCAACCTGTCCGGTCGCGCCCACGGCGTCGCCGGCTGGCTCGAGGGTCGCGACCCGGGCAGCCTGCTCGACGACGTGAAGTCGTACGCGGCGCGCAAGCCCGGCACGTTCATCGCCATCGCCGCGGTCTCCGGCCTGCTCGCCGGACGCGTCGTCAAGTCGCTGACGGCCGAGGCCGGGGACGAGCACGCCGCCACGACCGGAGACGCCGGAGGTGCGGCGAGCCGGCCCGCGCCTCCTGCGTCCGCCACCGCGCCGAGCCGTCTCGTCGGTGACGTCGGCCCCGTGGCCGGTGAGTACGACGTCGTCACCGAGGGCGACGTCCCCGGCGTCGGCACGTCGACGCCCGACTCCAGCGTGCCCACGACGTGGCCCGGCACCTCGGGGACGCGCGCGTGAGCGACCCGTTCCGCGAGCCCGTGGCGACGCCTCCCGCCCCGGAGGAGAAGGCCGCGACCACGTCGCTCGGCGACCTGCTCTCCGGCGTGACCGGTGACATCTCGACCCTCTTCCGCCAAGAGGTCGAGCTGGCCAAGGCCGAGCTCACCGAGTCGGCCAAGAAAGCCGGCAAGGGTGCGGGCATGTTCGGCGGAGCGGGTCTCACCGCCCTCTTCGCCCTGCTGTTCGTCTCGCTGGCCGCCATGTGGGGCCTCGGCGTGCTGATCGGCCTCGGCTGGTCGTCGCTGATCATCGCGGTCGTCTACGCGATCGTCGCCCTCGTGCTGTTCATGCGCGGGAGGAAAGAACTGAAGAGCATCAAGGGGGCACCGAAGACGGTCGACTCCCTCAAGAAGATCCCCGAGACCGTCACGCCTGGAGGCACCGCATGAGCACCACCGACCAGAACGGCAGCAGCCGCACGCCCGACGAGATCCGCGCCGAGATCGAGCGCACGCGCGCCGGACTCGGCAACGACGTCGACGCCCTCGCCGACAAGGTGAACCCGTCGAGCATCGCGCATCGTCAGACCGAGAAGGTGAAGAGCCGCTTCTCGGGCGTCAAGGAGTCGGTCATGGGTGCGGCGCACGATGCGGCCTCGACGACCTCGGGTGCCGGTCACGACGCCGCGGGCAGCGTCTCGGACGCCTCGTCGGCGGCCGTGCGCAAGGCGAAGGGCAACCCGCTCGCCGTCGGCCTCATCGCATTCGGAGCCGGCTGGCTCGTGTCGTCCCTGATCCCCGCCTCGGACAAGGAGAAGGAGCTCGTCTCCGACGCCAAGGACGCAGCGGGTCCGGCGATCGACTCGGTCAAGGGTGCGGCGCAGGACGTGGCGTCGAACCTGAAGGAGCCCGCCCAGGAGGCGTTCGCCTCGGTCAAGGGCACGGCGCAGGACGCCGCCTCGACCGTGAAGGACGACGCCTCGAGCGCCGCGGGCGACGTGAAGGACAGCGCCCAGCAGTCGAAGGAGAACGTGCAAGGAGCCTGACCCTTCGCGGCCCGCGTCCCGACGGACGCAGACAGGCCCGTCCCGACGAGAGTCGGGGCGGGCCTTCGCACGTGACCGGGCGGAGGAGCTCCCTGCCGATGGAGTGATCGTGCGACTCGGACCGCGGCCGACCGGGGTCGGCGTGGCCTCGATCGGCTCGAGCAGGTCAGGATGGTCGGATGCCCTCGTCACCCCGCGCCCGTCTCGTGCGTCGATCGGCCGGTACGGCCACGCAGACCGCCACACCCCCCAGCCCGATGCAGCGCCCCGGCGCCTTCCGGTTCGGCCTCATCGCGACCCTCGGCGGAGGGCTCGGCGTCGGCATCATCGTCGCCCTCATGGCCCTGTCGACGATCCTCGTCTACATCGGCCTCGCGTTCTTCCTCGCGCTCGCCTTCGAACCGGTCGTCCGACGCCTCGCGCGCGCCGGCGCCCCGCGCTGGGTCGGCGTCGTCGTCGCCGTCGTGCTGGTCGTCGGGGTCGTCGTGGGCATCGTCGCGGCCGTCGTGCCCGCGCTGATCGAGCAGATCGGGCACGTCGTGCAGACGGCCCCCGCCGCCCTGCAGGAGCTCTCGCGCCAGCCCTGGGTGCAGCAGGCCGTCGAGACCGTCGGGTTCGACGTCGACGTCGACGACGCGGTCGGCGCCGTCACCTCGTACCTGCTCGACCCCGACCAGTTGCTCGCCCTCGGCGGAGGCCTGCTCGCCGTCGGCCAGGGGATCACCAACGCCATCACCGCGGTGATCGTGGTCGCGATCCTCACCCTCTACTTCGCGATCACCCTCCCGCAGATGCTGCGCTCGCTCAGCCGCGCCGTGCCCCGCAGCCACCGCGAGAACGTCATGAGCATCTCGGACGAGATCTTCCTGTCGGTCGGCCGCTACGTCGCCGGGCAGGTGGCGCTCGCCGCCGTCAACGCCGTGTTCGTCTTCATCGTGCTGACGATCGCCGGCGGACCGGTGCCGGTGCTCTTCGCGACCCTCGCGTTCCTGGGCGCACTGATCCCCGTGGTCGGCACGGTCGTGGCCTACGCGATCATCATCGCCGCCACGATCACCGTCTCGCCGGTCACCGCCATCGTCGTCGGCATCGTGCTGCTCGTCTACGCCCAGGTCGAGGCCTACGTGCTGACCCCACGGGTGATGTCCAAAGCGGTGGCGGTGCCCGGCGCCCTCGTCATCGTGGCGGCCTTCGGGGGAGGGGCCCTCGGCGGCGTCCTCGGTGCCCTCGTGGCGATCCCGATCGCGACGGCCGGAGTGGTCGTCTTCGAGCGGGTCGTCGTGCCGCGCCAGCAGCGGGTCTAGACCGTCGGGGTAGTAAGGCCGTCGGGCCGTCAGGTCGTCCGAGCGGCGGCACGCGGGTCTGGGCAACGGCATGTCGGAGCGCTACCGTGGCCGACATGAGCGGCGAACGCGCGGACGTGACCCTGTCGGACGGCACCGCCCTGGCGGCCACCCGGTGGCGGGGCGAGGGCCCGACCGTGGTGCTGTTGCACGCCGGCGTCGCCGACCGCCGGAGCTGGACGGACGTCGCCGACGAACTCGCGGCCGACGGTCTCGACCTGGTGGCCCACGACCGCCGCGGGTTCGGCGAGAGCCCGGTCTCCGCGGCCGACGGCGACGCCACGCACCTGGCCGACCTCGTCGAGCTGCTCGACCGGCTGGGCGTCGGGCGGGCGTTCGTCGTCGGGAACTCGATGGGCGGTGCGCTCGCCCTCGACCTGGCCGTGACCGCACCCGAGCGCGTGGCGGGCGTGCTGCTGATCGGTGCCGCGGTCAGCGGCATGACGGACGACGACACGCCGTTCGACTGGACCCCCGACCCGGCGTCGGGCCCGCTGATGGAGGCCCTCGACGAGGCGTCCGGCAGCGGCGACGTCGAGGCGCAGGTCCGTCTGCTGGCCCACCTCTGGCTCGACGGTCCCGCGGCGCGGAGCGGCCGCGTCACGGGTGCCCCCCGCGAACTCTTCGAGCGGATGAACGCCCGCATCCTCGAGGTCGCCGCACCGGACGGGGCCGGAGACGCCGGGCTCGACACGTGGAGCCGCCTCGGCGAGGTCGCGACGCCGGTCCTGGCGACCTGGGGCGAGCTCGACATCCCCGCCGACGAGCCGTTCTACGCCGAGACGGCTCGACGTCTCGGGCAGGGACCGGGTCGGGTGCTGCCCGACGTCGCCCACCTGCCGGGTCTCGAACGGCCCGGGCTGGTGGCCGACCTCGTCCGCGAGGTCGTCGCGGGCGTCGGGAACTGAACCCGCGCCTCCTGGTCGTCAGATCGCGGGACCGCCGGGTGCCGGCGGGCCGGCCGGGTCGTCGTCACCGGCGAGCAGCAGGTCGATGCGGAGTTCTCGTTCTCGCGTGTAGGCCGTCAGTGCTCGGATCACCCAGAGCAGGGTCCTGATCAGGAGCACGGCCAGCGTGACGGCCAAGGCGAACACCACCACGAAGAAGACGGGGTAGAGGACACCGACGAGGGAGAAGCCGTTGGAGTACATCCCTCGACGCTAGGTCACGACCGGGGCCGGAGGGCTCCACCTCGCGGTGGAGCCCCGGGACTCACTCCTCGGCGTCCGCCGGGCTCTCGTCGGCCTGCGCGGTCTCGTCCATGCGGTCGCGGAGGTGGTCGGCCATCGAGGCCGCGCCCTCGTCGCCGTGGTCGGCCTCGACCTGTTCGATCAGGCCGCTCAGCTTCTCGTGGTCGGTCGCCTCGGTGGCCCCGTCCATGACGGGTTCGGTCTGCTTCTCGTCGCTCATGCACCGGACGCTACGCCCACGGGGTCCGCGACGGCTGGACCCGCGCCTCCGCTCGTGACGTGCGGCGAGGGGGCGGCGCGCGGGAGGTGCGACCGGCGGCGCGACGGGAGGCGCGACGGACGGCGCGGCGGGCCCACCGAGGGGTACCATGCGCGACCCGCGGCGGGTGGGGTACGCAGGGCCGGGCATCGCCTGGCAGCCCCGCGCGTGTCGCCGCGCACGTGCCTGGGATGGACCTCTGCCCCACCGGAACGAGGACCACATGAGCACGACGACGCGCCCCGCACGCACCCGCACGAGCACCGCCCGCACGAGCACCCACCGCACCGACGACATCACCCGTGCCGCCGCCGACCTCTTCGGTTGGACCGACCTGCACCCCGCCCAGCTCGAGGCCCTGGAGGCGGTGGTCGCCGGCCGGGACACCCTCGCGGTCATGCCCACGGGATTCGGCAAGTCGGCGATCTACCAGGTGGCCGGAGCCGTGCTCGACGGGCCCACGGTCGTCGTCTCGCCGTTGATCGCGTTGCAGGCGGACCAGGTCGCGGGACTCGTCGGACGCCCCGACGCCCCGCCCGCCGTCGCGATCAACTCGGGCCACACCGACGCCGAGAACGACGAGGGCTGGGAGCGCCTCGCCGCCGGAGAGGTCACGTACGTCTTCCTCGCCCCCGAGCAGCTCGCCCGGGACGAGACCGTCGACCGCCTGAGCGACGCCGGGGTCGCCCTCTTCGTCGTCGACGAGGCGCACTGCGTGTCGTCGTGGGGGCACGACTTCCGTCCCGACTACCTGCACCTCGGCGAGGTCGTCGAGCGTCTCGGAGGACCCACCGTGCTGGCCCTCACGGCGACCGGGTCGGGCCCGGTGCGGGACGAGATCGTCGAACGCCTCCGCCTCGACGAGCCGCTCGTACTGAGCCACGGCTTCGACCGGCCCACCCTCTCCCTCGAGGTCGTGCGGCACGAGGACGACGACGAGAAGGCCCGCGCCGTGGTCGAGCAGGTGGCCGCCTCGACGACGCCGGGCATCGTCTACGTCGCCACCCGCAAGGCGACCGAGCACTACGCCGCCGCGATCGCCGAGCGCTGCCCCGACCGCACCGTCGTCGGCTACCACGGCGGCCAGCGCTCGGCCGAGCGGGGCGAACTGCACGAGCGGTTCCACGTGGGCGAGGTCGATGTGGTCGTGGCGACGAGTGCGTTCGGCATGGGCATCGACAAGCCCGACGTCCGGTTCGTCGTGCACGCCGACGTGCCCGACTCGCTCGACTCGTACTACCAGGAGATCGGCCGGGCCGGGCGCGACGGCGACCCCGCCACCGCGACCCTGCACTACCGGCCCGAAGACCTCTCGCTGCGCTCGTTCTTCGCCTCCGGCCTCCCCGGGCGCGCGGACCTGCGGGGCGTCTTCACCGCGCTCTCGGCGGCGGGTCGGCCCGTCCGGCGATCGGAGGTGTCGGACCAGCTGGCCCTCGGCGCACGCACGGTCTCGCGCCTCATCGACCTGCTGCTCGAGGGCGGTGCCCTGTCCGAGTCGACGAAGGGGTTCGAGCCGGTCGACGGCTTCGACGCCCGGAGTGCCGCCGAGGCGGCGCGCGGGGTCGCCGAGACCCGCGACCGGGTCGAGCGCTCGCGCATCGAGATGATGCGCACCTTCGCCGAGGCGCCCGGCTGCCGTCGGCACTTCCTGCTCGGCTACTTCGGCGAGGACTCGCCCGAGCGGTGCGGCAACTGCGACGGCTGCCGGGCCGCCGAGAGGGCAGGCGACCCCCGGGAGGCGCGCGGAGGCGAGCAGGACGACGTCACCGACACCGCGCCTCCTGCGTTCGCGCCCGACGCGCGCGTCGTGCACGCGACCTGGGGCGAGGGCACCGTGATGAGCACGGACGCCGACCGCATGACGGTGTTCTTCGAGAGCGAGGGCTACAAGGTGCTGGCCGTCGCCGACGTGCTCGCGCACGACCTGCTCACTCCGGCCTGACCCGCTCGACGGGCTCGCCGGCGGCGGCGAGGACGGTGGCGATCGTCCGGGGGTGGGCCAGCACCCGGAAGTGCCCGCCCGCGTGGAGGCGCACGTTGACGGCGCCGGGCAGGTCGCTGCCCTCGGGGATGTGGGGGTCGAACTCGCCGAAGACCGAGGTGATGCGGCCGTTGACCGACTCGTCCCGTGCGAGCCGCATCGTCGTCGCGTCGCGGGGTGAGAAGGCCCGGAGGGCGGGCAGCACCAACCAGGTGGCGTAGCGCGACCCCGAGAACGGCGAGCAGACGGCGACCATCGACCGCACGCGGCGGGTCTCGTCGAGCAGCGCCATGACGTACTTGCCGATCAGGCCGCCCTTGCTGTGGGCGACGATCACGACGTCGGTGAGTCCGTGAGCGAGCAGGTAGGCGGCGACGTCGCGGGCGGTGGCCTCGACCGGACGGCTGTTCCATCGCAGGTCGTCCAGCACGTGCACGGGGTGGCCCTCGGCGTGCAGGCGTTCGATCATCGGTCGGAGGAAGGCCCAGGTCTCCCACACGCCGGGGACGACGAGCACGGGCCGACCGGTGCCGCCGAGGTAGCGCTCCGGGTCGCGAGGACTCGTGACGGCCCTCACCTGCCAGACGGCGGCGTAGGCGTAGTCCTGCACCCACCACACGGCGTGACGGACGAGCACGGGGAGGCGGGGCACCACCCCGACCCTAGGCGTCGTCGTGCGGGACGTCCCGGCTCAGACGCTGTCGGGGTCGAGGACGAGCGTCGTGCCCGCGAACAGGTGCTGCGCGTCGTCGATGACCTGGAGGCCCTGGTTCATGTAGAGGAGCGCCGAGACCGAGATGCCGAAGCGCCGGGCGACGGCGTCGATGAGGTCGTCGGGCGCCACGGTGTACCGCTTGGGCGAACCGGACGCCGTGGTCGCCTCGAGCGCTCCCGTGGCGAAGGCCACCGCACCCGAGTCGACCGGGGCGATGTTCGTCCCACGCGGCGGCACCGACCAGGCGACCGGGGCGACGGCGAGCACCTTCCCGGCCGAGATCTCGACGGGGACGTCCGGGGAGGTGCTGGTCGAGTGGACGACGAGGGTCGAGAGGTACGACGGCTGGGTGACCGCTCCGAAGCTCCAGGACGCCGATGCCGGGGTCGCGGTGGGCCCCCCGATCTCGGAACCCCCGTCGCCTCCGAAGGTGATGCCGTCGCCGACGGACGGAGCGACCTGGTAGAACGACACCCCCACCGGGACGGGCAGGCTCGAGGTGAAGTCGGTCACGTCGGTCGTGTAGGTGCCGTCGCCGGTGGCGACCACCCGGTAGTGGAAGTGGATGCTGCCCTTGGGGGACGCCACGTCGGACTCGGCGACGACCGTGCCCGCGGGCACCGGGGTGATGAACGGCGCCGGCACTGCAGCGTCCTCGGGCGGCGGGGTGGCCGCCCGGGGCGAGGGCGTGGCGGGGGCGGTCGGCATCGGCGACGGGGAGGCACTCGGGGTGGGTGTCGAGGTGCGGGCGATCGTGGTCGGGCTCGCGGACCCGGTCGGTGCCCCGGCCGCGAGTGGGGCGGAGCCGTTCGTGGACAGGACCGCGCTCACGACCACGGCGACGAGGGCCGCGGCGGCGACGACGCCGCCGATGACGGCGAGGCGGCGGCGGCCGGACCGGGGGGCGGGTTCGTCGTCCTCGTCGTCGTCGGTCGCGCCGACCGGGTCGGCCGAGGCCGCGCTCGCGGCGCCGACGGTGGTGGCCGAACCCGAGGTGCCGGGGTGCGACCAGGCGACGAGTCGAGGTCCGGCAGCGTCCGTCGCGTCGACCGTGACGGCGTCGTCGTCGGTGTCGGACGCGGGGGGCGCGAAGGGTTCGTGACCGGGCGTGACTCCCTCGTCGTCGCCCGCCCCCGGTGTGTGTCGTGCCATGGTGCCCCCTCGGCGACGATCCTAGGCGACGGCGGGGACCGGGTCGAGACCGGTCGGTCGGGTCCCGGTCCGGGTACGAACCTGGAACAGCCTGTGAACCCCGGCGGCCCGCGGACACCCGGCCTACCGTCACGGGTGTACCGGGTCAGTCCGGTCGACCGACAACCAGGAGGTACGTCATGTCCGTTGGTGACAAGGCAAAAGATTTCGTCCAGAAGGCCGCCGGCAAGGCCGAAGAGGCCGTCGGCAAGCGCACGGACGACGAAGAGCTCACGAAGCAGGGTCACAAGGACCAGCACATGAGCGACGAGCGTCTCGAGACCGAGAAGGCCAAGGACGACCTCGGCAAGAACTGATCGTCCCGCCGACCCCGGTCGGCGCCACGAAGGGCCCGGCATCTGCGGATGTCGGGCCCTTCGTCGTCCCGGCGGAGACGGGGGAACGAGCAGGTAAAGGTGCAGAGTGTGCAAGAACCTGGCCGAGCGTGCTTCGGTGGGGGCATGACGCGTCCGTTCCGTTCCCTCGTCCCCGCCGCGGTCGTCGTGGCGTCCTTCGCCGTCGTGCTCTCGGGCTGTTCGGCCCCGGGTGGCCCCGAGACGACGGCGGCCCCCACCGTGACCGTCACGGCCTCACCGACGACCGGCTCGTCGGCGACCGACTTGCCGACCAGCGCCTCCTCTCCCACGGCGACGCCGGGTCCCGACGGGGCGTCCGGCGGCGGTGGCGACCTGGGCGACGGCGCCCCGGGCGACGCGTCCTCGCGGTGCACGGTGGGCGAGCTCACCGCCGAGATCGCCGACGGAGGCGGGGGTGCGGCCGGCAGCTACGGCGTCGCGATCATCCTGACCAACGGCGGTCAGCGCTCCTGCACCCTCCAGGGCTGGCCCGGCGTCTCGTTCGTCGGGGACGGGAACGGCACCCAGATCGGCGCCTCGGCCGCGCTCGACCGCTCGACGCCGCACGAGGCCCACACGCTCGCCCCCGGTGCCGAGGTGCAGACGATCGTGCAGATCACCCAGACGGGGAACTACGACGCGTCCGAGTGCCGCCCGCAGGCGACCGACGGGTTCCGCGTCTACCCGCCCGGCTCGCTCGAGTCGATCTTCGTCCCCGCCTCGGGGTCGAGCTTCGAGGCGTGTGCGAACGCCCGGGTGCAGCAGATGAGGGTGAGCGCCCTGGCCACCTTCTGACGGCACGCGGGCTCGGTGGCACGCGGGTCCGAGCGGCATCGCGGCCGGAAGGATGCGAATCGTCCTTCCGTGGCCAGCGATCCGACGGCCCGACGTCCAGGGACGTCTCGACGGGCGGGGTCATCCTCGAGCCGCACGGCCTGCGACCCGCGGAGGACGCGTCCCGACGCCGGGCGTTCGTACGCTGGCACCTCCTCGAAGGAGAGCTGCCATGCCCGAGACCCGACTCGACCGCCCCGCCTCGCCGACCGCCCGACGGCAGGGGGCCCGGCCTGCGACGATCGTCCACGGCATCGGTCGGGTCGCCGCGGTGGCAGCCGGAGCACTGGTGCTCGGCGGACTGACGAGCCCGGCACAGGGCGTCCTGCCCGAATGGCTCGGCGGTTTCGCGAACTCGTCCGGTGGCTGGTCGATCCTCGTCTTCGCGCTGGTCCTGACCGTGCAGGCCCGTCCCGCCCTGTCGGCCGTCCTGGGCGCCGTGGCGTTCGTGCTGCTGGTCGAGGGCTACCGGATCATGTCGGGATGGCGCGGCTTCCCTTATGACGAGCCGTTCCAGAACGTCTTCACGATCCTCGGGCTGCTCGTGGGCCCGGTGATCGGCGTCAGCGCCGCACTCCTCCGCGCGTCGTCGCCGACCCGGCGCACCCTTGCGGTCGTGCCGCTCTCGACGGTGCTCGTGGGGGAGGGGCTCTACGGGCTCGTCGTCCTCGACCAGGGACCGGGCGCGATCTACTGGGTGCTCCAACTGGTCCTCGGCGCGGGCTTCCTCGCCTGGGGCACCATGCGGACCCGGTCGTCCGTCCCGACGTGGGTGCCCGTCGTCACGGCGGGGTCGGTGGTGGCCCTGTCGATCCTGTTCGTCGTCGCGTACACGGCCCTCCCTCGCCTGCTGATGTGACCGGCCGGGTCGTTCCTCCGCCGGGACTCGACCCGCCCCTCCCCGGTGGCCGACGACGCCGACGCCCGCGACCGACGCCCGCGACCGACGCCGACGCCGGTGCCGGTGCCGGTGCCGGTGCCGACGCCGACGCCGTGCCTGTGTCGCGGTGTCGGCAATTCCTGGCTGGTGCTGCGATGGGGTGCGTGGATCGGCGTGGGACGGGTGCGGCCGTGACGGGAGCCAGGACTTGCCGACGGGGTCTGACGCCGGTGCCGGTGCCGGTGCCGGTGCCGGTGTCGCGGCGTCGCGGTGTCGGCAATTCCTGGCTGGTGCTGCGGTGGGGTGCGTGGATCGGCGTGGGACGGGTGCGGGCGTGACGGGAGTCAGGACTTGCCGACGAGGTCTGGTGCCGGTGGCGGTGGCGGTGGCGGTCGCGGTGTCGGCGATTCCTGGCTGGTGCTGCGGCGGGGTGTCGGGATCGGTGTGGGACGGGTGCGGCTGTGACGGGAGCCAGGACTTGCCGACGGGGTCTGACGCCGGTGCCGGTGCCGGTGCCTGGGTCCGTGGTGCTGGCGGTGGCGGTGTCGGCAATTCCTGGCCGGTGCTGCGGTGGGGTGTCGGGATCGGTGTGGGACGGGTGCGGGCGTGACGGGAGCCAGGACTTGCCGACAGGGGGGCAAGGGACGCACGCTCCGCTTCGGGGCCTAGAGGCGCGCCTCGGTGCGTCGCGGCTTGAGCCGGGCGGGCGCATCGGAGGCGGCGACCCACTCGCAGGTGAAGGCGCCGCGGTAGCCGAAGAGGAACCCGAGGCGGTGGTTGTGCACCTCGAGGTCGACGTGGAACGACTCGTCGTCGTCGGACCACCACTCGTGCAACTCGGCCCGACCGCTGAACAGCATCGGGAAGCGGAACGAGACGGGGCCCTCGTGGAAGCGCTGCGCCCCGGATCGCAGCACGAGGCCGCCACGGTCGTCGACCGACAGGTCGAGGTCGACCGCGAGGTGCTGGTGCGTGCCGAGGTAGTCGAGCACCCGCCCCCGGTCGAGCACCACCGTCGCGTCGAATCGGACCGGCCGACGTCCCGCGCGGCGGCGCGGCACCGAGTACGAGCGGACGAAGGTGACCGTCTCGCGTCCGAGTGCGTCGCGGTACGGGTAGTTCTCGATGACGAAGGGCACGTCGTGGCCGACGTCGGGCACCAGGATGTTGCGCAACCGCCCGATCTGCAAGAACGGCACCGTCCACCACGGGCCCCGCCGGATGGACGACATGACCCCCCGGCCCACGCAGGCCTCGCCCGAGTCGAGACCGACGCCGAAACGTCGCTGCATCATCGGGTGCAGACGCGTGAAGTCCTCGCCGAGGGCCTGCTCGAAGATCGACGTCATCGGGGTGACCGCCTCGCGGGGTCGGGCAGCGCGGCCAGGGTGACCGGCGCCTCCTTCAGGTGGTCGCCCGCGCGCGTGCCGCCGACGGGCGCACGCAGGGTGCGGGAGGCGCGGGGGCGGTCCGGACGCCAGAACGCGAGAGCGCAGGCGAGCGGCCACCGCTCGGGTTCGCGGCCGGTCTCGAGCCAGAGGCGCAGGCGGTCGAAGCTGTACGCCGTCGTCCAACCGAGCAGCGGACGCACGACCAGGTCGAGCGGGCCCCAACCCGGGTCGTAGTCGTAGCCGGTCACGAAGCGCGTCCGTCCGTCGGCGGTGGGGACGTAGCGCCAGTACCCGCGACCGGCCCGGATCGGCGAGAGGACGTCGTCGGTCGCGAAGCGCAGGGCGGACGTGCGCGAACCGTCCCGGCCGTGGCGCTCGCCGATGCTGACGCCCGTGCCCCGGACGGTGTGGACGGGCGTGCGGCGGACGTAGCGGAACGGGGTCGACCCGTCGGCGTCCGGCGGCCCGGGGGTGATGCTCGAGAAGCGGACGTCCCAGCGGACGTGCTGGGCGGGGTCCTGGGTGGCGGCCCAGACCCGGTCGAGGTCGGCGTCGATCACGGTCTCGACGTAGATCTGACGTTTCCCCACGATGGCGAGGCTAGGGCATGGTGACGACCGGGTGGACACCCCGCGGGTGACCGGCGTGGTGGCCGCACGGACCGCGGACGCGCGGGTGGAGACGCCGGTCGGCGAATGGCGGCTCGAGGCGTACCTCCCGACGCGCGTCGTCGAGCTCGTGGTGCACACGGGCGACCTCAGGGCGGCCGCCGGGCTCGACGGGCAGGCGCCCGAGATCGCGGGTCGTCAGGCGCTGGTCGTGCTCGGTGCCCTCGTGGCCGATGCTCCGTGGGCTGACGCGCCGCGTCTCCTGACGGCCCTGACGGGTCGCTCGGCGCTCGCCGCCGGGTACACGGTGCTCTGACTGGGCTACCGGTCTGCCGCGGGTGCCTCCCATCCCTCGACAACGCCCCCGGGGCCTCCGGCTCCGACTCCGGTGTCGGCAATACCGGGCTGGTGCTGCGGCGGGGTGCCGGCTTCCGCGCGGGAAGGGAGCGGCTGCGACAGCGACCCGGAGTTGCCGACGGGGCGACGGCCTGGGCCACGCGGGGGGCTGTCGCGCTCGCGGTGAGCTGGTGACTACGGTGGCCGCATGAGCCACCCGCCCCACGACCCCTACCGGACGGCCTTCCTCGAGACGACCGACGGCGCCTCGCTCTACGTCGAGGAGTCGGGGCGTCCCGACGGCGTCCCCGCCCTCTGGTTGCACGGCGGGCCCGGCGGGTCGCTCGGTCAGGGCGGCTACCGACGGTCGTTCGATCCCCGGGCCTATCGGCTCGTCGGCATCGACCAGCGCGGTTCCGGGCGCAGCACCCCGAACGTCGTCGACGACCTGGCCCACCTCGCACGGCACACGACGCCGCGACTCGTCGCCGACCTCGAGGAGGTCCGTGAAGGTCTCGGCATCGACAGCTGGGTCGTCGGCGGGGTGTCGTGGGGCACGACGCTCGCGCTGGCCTACGCCGAGGAGCACCCGGACCGCGTCCGAGCCCTGGCGCTCATGGCGGTCACGACCACGAGTCGCGACGAGGTCGACTGGATCACCGAGGGGGTCGGGCGGCTCTTCCCTGAGGACTGGGCCGTGTTCGAGCGCGAGAGCAGGAGGCGCCACGACGAGAGACCGGTCGACGCCTACGCGAGACGGCTGGCCTCCGACGACGAGGCCGATCGTGCGGCGGCCGCGGCGAGTTGGGACCGGTGGGAGAGCGTCCATGTCAGCCTCGACGATCCCGGGTCCCGCGGGCGGGGGCATCTGGGACCCGGCCGGCGAGAGGCGTTCGCCACGCTCGTCACCCACTACTGGAGCAACGACGGCTTCCTCCCGGGCGAACGGTCGATCATGGCGCGGCTGCCACGGATCGCCCAGGTCCCCGCCGCGTTGGTGCACGGTCGTCGTGACGTCAGCGGGCCGGCGATCACGCCGTGGCTCCTGCACCGTGCCTGGCCGGCGAGCACCCTCACCGTGGTCGAGGACGAGGGGCACGGCGGCCCGCGTCAGGTCGAAGTGCTCAGTGCCGCACTCGACGGGTACGCCCGGCGGTGACGACTTCGTCTGCTCTGCCCGCCGTGCCCGGCATGCGTCGGGCCGACCTCGCGCGGCCCGAAGGGGTGCGTTGGTTACCGGCCCAACCGTCGGGCGACGGCGTCCTCGTGCTCGCGGGGTCGAGTGGACGGGTGGACGGCGAGCGCGCCAGGCTCTTTGCGGCGCACGGCGCATTGGCCGAGTCGATCCGGTGGTTCGGAGGCGAGGGGCAGAGCGCCGGGCCGTGGGACGTCCCGCTGGAGACCTTCGTGGACCGTTTGGACGCCCTCGCCAGGGAATGCGACCGGGTCTGGATCGTCGGGACGTCGTTCGGGGCGGAGGCCGCCCTGGCGACGGCCGCCCGCGCGCCCGGGGTGTCCGGTGTGTTCGCGTTCGCCCCGTCGGACGTCGTGTGGGCGGGGTACGACCCGGCCGGTGCCGAACACTCGCACTGGACATGGGGTGGGGCGCCCATACCGTTCGTACCGATCGACCAGGAGTATCGGGGGACGGAGGAACCTCCTCGGTTCTCCCCCGTGTACGAGCGGTCCCGAAAGGCGTTCGCAGACCAGGTGGCGGCGGCGGCGATCGAGGTGGAGCGCATTGCCGAGGTCGTCGTCGTCGCAGGGGGCGACGACCAGGTGTGGTCGAGCTCGCTGTACGCGGAGAACATCCGGTGTCGCCGCGCAGACCACGGCGCCGACACCGTCGTGGTGGCTGGTGCCCTCGCCGGGCACCGAGCGATCCTGCCCGGGGAGTCGTTGGTGCAGGGCGGTATGGCCATGCGACGTGGGGGCACGGAGGTCGCGGACAAGGAGCTGGGGACACGCGCGTGGCGTGCGATCACCGCGATGCTCGCGGCATCGCGCTGACGTGCTCGGCTTCACGTCGAGTCGTCGACCCGCTGGAAGAGGACGTGGTCCTGCCAGCGGCCCGCGATCTCGAGGTAGGACGGCGCGATGCCGTACTGCTCGAAACCCGCCTTCTGCAGGACCCGCTGTGAGGCGACGTTGTGACGGAGCGTCCCCGCCTGGACACGGTGGAGGCCGGCGTCGCCGAACGCCCAGTCGACGGCCTCGCCGACGGCCGAGGTCATGATGCCGCGCCCGTTGCGGTCCTCCGACAGCCAGTAGCCCAGGTCACAGGACCGGAAGGGGCCACGGGCGATCCCGCTGAGCGTCAGCCGGCCCACCACGGCACCCTCGTCGACGATGACGAACGGCTGCGCCTCACCCCGGGATCGTTGCGCCAGCAGCGACGAGATCACCGACAGCTGCCCCTCGGGCGTGAAGTAGGCGTCACCGCGCACGGGGTCCCAGGGCGCCAGGAACTCACGGTTGCGCGTCAACGCCCGGGCCAACTCGGGGGCGTCTCGCGGCTCGATCAGGCGGAGGTGGGAGGCCACGGGTTCACGGTACAGCCGGAGACGCGGCCCGAAGTCCTCGTCGTCGCCGTCGTCATCGGGACGGCCTCGGGTTCGTGCTCGTCCCACGGGGCGCCGTCCTCGACGCCCGGCCCAGTCCGTAGGGATCGAGTGCGTCGAGCTCGACGAGCACCCGGTCGACGAGGTCACGCCAGGCCTGACTGCGGCGGGGTTCGTCGACGTCCGGCTCTCGTCGACGGAGGAATCCGCGGACGGCCCTCACCGCGCCTCCGGACGCCCGGCCTCGTCGAGCGCGCGCAGCAGCGCCTCGCCGTCGCGCACGTCCACGAAGGTCATCGGCAGCGGGGCCATGACCCCGTCGAGGCCCGTGTTGGTCAGGCCACGCTGCCGTGCGCCGAACGGGGTGTTCCCCGTGATCGAGTCGGTCCAGTCGACGCTGACGTGGGTGCGGTCCCGGGACCACGAGACCTCCTGGTTCTGCTGCTTCGCCGGTGCCTGATGGACCGTCGACCCGACGACCAGGAACGACCGCTGGTCGGTGACCGCGTAACCCGTCTTCGCCTTCCGGGCCCGCTTGAGCAGGAACCTGCCGACCACGAAGAAGAGGCCGATCGCCACGAAGACCCCACCGAAGGCGACGAAGAACCACGATGCCCCGTCGCGCAGCGCGGAGACCTCCCAGAAGATCGCGAACCCGCACCACAGCAGGCTGAACGGCACGAGGAACAGGTCGTTGCGACCGAAGGTCACGCTCTCGTCCGGGCCGCCCGACCAGAGCAGGCGCTCGCCGGGGCGCAGCTCCGGCTGGACGAGGGCACGTCGATCGTCGGGCACGCGGGCGTCGGGAGCGCTCATGATCGAGAAACTACCGTGACGCGTCCGTCGCCGTCACCGCGCCCGGGCTGGGGTGCCGTCAGGCCCGGGGCCGGTCGAACCGGGCGCCGCCGGGCTTCGGGCCGAGCAGCGACAGGATGAAGATGACGAATCCGCCGAGGTACGGGACGAGGTTGATGAGCAGCAACCACCCGCTGAGGTCGATGTCGTGGAGTCGCCGCGCTCCGAGGGAGAGGAACGGCACGATCGTCCCGAAGAGGAGGATCGCGAAGACGAAGCCGAAGGGGATGAAACCGGGTCCGGGTTCGAGGGTGCCGTCGTAGTCGGTCGTGCTCCCCGGGAGGCCCGCGAGGAACCCGACGATGCCGAGGACGAAGTAGAGGACCGTGTTCGCGAGGACCACCCACCAGTACTCGCTGCGGCTCGCGCGCCCCGTGAAGTCGGCGTACTTGAGGAAGAACCGCTTCACCGCGACGACCGGGCCCGCCCCGTACAGCGGCGCCCAGAGGGGGACCGCACCACCCGGGCCGGAGGGCGACCCCTGCGGCGACTGTCCGTACGAGGGCTGTGCGTACGAGGGCTGCCCGTACTCGGGCTGCTGCCCGTACGGCGGAGGCGTCGGCTGCCCGTAGGGCGGCTGCTGCCCGTACGGCGGAGGCGGCTGCTGCCCGTAGGGCGGAGGCGTCGGCTGCCCGTAGGAGGGCTGCCCGTAGGGCGGCTGCTGCGGCTGCTGCGGCTGCCCGCCCCGCTGGTCCGCTCCGTCGTTCTGGTCGCTCATGAGATCCCCCTCGTCCGTGCCGCCCACCGCGACCCGACCACCCTACCGAGCGGGGGCGTCGTACCATCGGACCGTGCAGACCCCGGCCGTCCTCCGAGACCACTCGCCCGAGGCCGCCGCGCTCCTCGGTGAGGGGTGGACCGTCGCCGCCCGGTCGTTCGGTGCCCGACTCGACGGGGACCGAGTCGACCGCGACCACCTTCGCGCCCTCGCCACCGGCAAGGCCGCCGACGTCACGATCTGCGAGCTCGGTCCGCACGACGTCGACGCCGTGCTCGCCCTCGACGCGCAGACTATCGACGACTACCCGGGCAGCGTGGCCACACGGCACGAGCCCTTCGACCGGTCGTCGGCGACGCCCGGACCGACTCGCAGGGCCTGGGGTGCCTTCACCCCGACGGGTCGCCTCGTCGGCCTGACCGTCGTCGACCTGGACGGTCCCGCCGCCGAGACGGACGTCACCGTCGTCCACCCTGATCACCGCGGTCGAGGTCTCGCCGCAGCGGTCAAGGCGGCGTCGGTGCTGGCCCTCCTCGACGCCGGCGTCCTCCGCTTCCGCACGGGAGGTTCCGCCGACAACCCCGCGATCGTCGCCACGAACGCCTCCCTCGGCTACGTCGTCGACGAGGGCTGGCTCACCCTGGTCGCACCCGCCCCCTGAGCGACGGTCGAGTGGTCCCGAACCGTCCCTCGTCGGTCGACGGATGACGGAACGGGACCATTCGACGCAGCCCGCAGCACGCAGCACGCAGCACGCGGCACTCGGCACGCGGACGGGGGCGAGCCCGGGATCAGCCCCAGCCGCCGAGGTAGGCGGCGACGCTCGGCTCGCCCGTGACGGGCGTCAGCCAGTCCACGGAGGCGCGGTGCGAGACGAACGCGACGCCCGCCCCCCAGCGGCGGGCGCGCAGGGCGGCGCGACGCGACTCGACCGTCACGAGCACGCGGCCCGACGGGTCCGCCAACTCGAGCGTTCCGAGCGACCCGACGCCCACCGCGTCCGTCGCCGTCCGAAGGTCGCGCGCGACGTCGTCCCCGAGGCCGACCGCAGCGGCCAGGGCCTGCACCCGGGCGTCGTCCGAGCCGCCGGCCTCCACCGCGGGCAGCACCCGCACGG
Organism: Frigoribacterium sp. 2355; assembly: GCF_054060695.1. Lineage (NCBI taxonomy): Bacteria > Bacillati > Actinomycetota > Actinomycetes > Micrococcales > Microbacteriaceae > Frigoribacterium > Frigoribacterium sp. 2355. The sequence goes on from NZ_JBSSDL010000002.1 coordinate 165,544, forward strand.
GCCCGTCGAGCGTCACGACCACCCGGGCACCGGCCAGCGCCGCGGCGGCAGCGTCCGACGAGCGGCCCCGCACCCGCTGGTCCGCCTCGAAGACCGGGGCCACGTCGTCCGGCACCACGACCGTCACGTCCGGCATCGCCGCCAGCACGCTGTCGACCGCCACGAACGCCGCACCGGCCGAGATCGACGTCCCGACCGAGGTGACCAGGTCGACGCAGACGTCCACCGCGCGACTCCGCACGCCGAACCCACGCGAGCCGCGCACGGCGATCAGGTCGGCGAGGCGCAGGGTCTCGCCGTTCTTCTCGGCCTGACGCCGCGCCTCCTCGTCCTCGCGAGCGACCGCCGACGCCGCCGACCCCGACCCCGACCCCGCCGACCCCGCCGACCCGCCGCCGGCACCCGTCGCCCGTCCCGCCCAGTCCGGCCCGTCGTGCCACGCCACGGCGCCCGGCACGTGCGCGAACACGCCGCCGGCGAGCCACGCGCGGTGGGCCCACTCCCAGTCCTCGCCGCCGTAGCTCGTGAACGACTCGTCGAAGCCGCCGACCTGGTCGAAGAACCAGCGGGTGCAGCAGGTGACCGCCCCGATCAGGTGACGGTACGACCGGTCGTCGGCGTGCAGCAGGTCGGCCGACCAGCCGTACGCCTGCTGCAACCAGCGCGGCTGCTCCAGCTCGTGGGCCGGCCCGGCCACCTCGACCGGCTCCGACACCGGCACGGCCACGCCGTCACCGGCGCCGCCGTCGCCACCCAGCACCCCCGCGAAGTCCGCGTGCTTCCGCTGGCCGACCGTCACCGCCTCGGGGGCGAGCGCCGGCAGCCGGGTCAGCCGCAGCACGTAGTCCGGCTCGGGTGACGTGTCGGCGTCGACGAAGCACAGCACCGACCCCGACGACGCGGCGACGCCGACGTTGCGGGCGGCCGAGAGCCGGAACCCGAGGTCCTCCTGCACGATCAGCCGCACCCCCTCGGGCACGGTGGGTGGCGTCGGCGATCCGTCGTCGACGACGATCACCTCGAGCCGTTCGGCCGGGTAGCTCTGACGCGCGAGCGCCGCCAGCGTCCGGTCGAGCTCGGCCTGCTGGCGGTAGTGCACGACGACCACCGACACGAGCGGCGGCAGGTCGGGCCACACCCCGTCGAGGGCGTCCCACGCGTTGCCGACGACGAACCGCCCACCCGCAGGAGGCGCGGTGTCGGTCGCGTCGGACACCGGCGACCCGGCGTCGCGGCTCACCAGCGCACCCCCTCGGCCCACCACGCCGCGTAGGCGTCGGCCACCTCGTCGAGGCCGGGCAGGGTCCGGGCGTCGTCGTCGAGCCAGGTCGACGCCGGGTCGGCCAGGGCGGTCGCGATCGCCGTCGCCAGACCGCCGTCGGGGTAGAGCGTGAGCGTGCCCGGCCGGAGGGCGGCCATCTCGCGCGAGTACCTCGTGTCGGGCACGAGCGGTCGTCGCCCGGCCGCGATCCAGGTCGCGATCGATCCGGAGGCCGACACGTGCTGGTGCGCCGCCACGGGCACCGACGCGCGCCGGGCGCGGTCGAGCAGCGTCGCGTCGTCGAGGTAGCCCGTCGCGCCGAACGGCACGCCGAGCGCCGCCGCCTCGTCGACCAGCTGCTGCAGCTCGGCCTCGTGCCCCGAGGAGGCGCGGCCGAGCGCCACGACGCCGGTCGCCCGCGCGTCCGGTCGCGTCGCCCCGCACCCGCCCCGGTCGCCGGCGGCGTCGTGCCGCGCGGCCGCGAGTCCGGCCACGGCCGCCACGACCTCGGCGTGCCCCTTGCCCGGGTAGAAGAAACCGATGACCGCGACGTCGCCGTCCGGCTCGGGGAGCCAGGCCGGCCCGGCGGGCTCGGGGAGCCCGGCCGGCCCGGTCCGCTCCGGCGGCAGGGGGTGCCGGTCGACCGGCAAGGGGATCACCTCGACCGGGCCGTCGAAGCCGACCCACTCGCGCAACAGGGAGCGCTCGTGGTCGCTGTTGACCACGACGCCTCGCGCGGCGGCCACCACGCGACCGTAGGCCTCACCGCGCCTCCTCAGGTTGCGCTCGCCGTCCGACGGCTGCGGCAGGTCGTGCAGGGTGACCGTGAGCGCCGTCGTGTCGGCCAGGTGCTCGACGACGTCGGCCGCCGCGGACGGCGAGGGGCCCCAGAGCCGGTCGGTGAACTGCAGGTGGGCCCGCGGGACGCCGACGTCGACGGCGTCGTCCGGGCCCGCATCGACGCCCCCCTCGACGTCCGGCACGTCGAGCAGGTCGGCGACGTCCAGGGCGAGGTGCCGACCGGTGCGGGCCTCGACCGTCGCGGCGATCTGGGCCGCGTAGGTCGCGACGCCGTGCTGCGGATCGTGGTGCGTGACCACCACGGGCAGCTCGACGAGGTCGATCGTGGCCGCCGCACCGTCCCGCGCGGTCGACCGGGCCGAGTCGCGCGCGGTCGCCTCGCGGGTCGAGGGATCGACCGCCCCGCCGCTCACGCCGCACCCCACAACGCGAACGTGTCGGCGTGCCGGGCCAGGGCGGCCTCGACCGCGTCCGGGTGCTCGGCGTACCAGGCGAGGTGTGCCCGACGGACCTCGTCGGCGTCGACGCGCTCACCGCCGACGACCCAGTGGTCGGTCGCCTCGTCGTCGAGGCCCCAGGCGTCGATCACCGCCTGCTCGCGCGGGGCGTGCACGCTCGCCAGCACGGGTCGGCCCGGGTCGACGACGTGCTCGGGCAGGCCGAGGCGCTCGCGGACGCGCGAGGCGAGGGCCGTCCAGACCGGGTTGCCGGGGTGGTTCAGGGTGCGCATCTGGTCGAAGCGCGGCGTGCCGGCCCCGTCGTCGCCCGCGCCGACCTCGAACAGGTCCGACGCGACGACGCTGTCGTGGGCGACCTCGCGCTTCCGCAGCTCGGCCAGCGACTGCTCGGCGACCGACCGGACGACGGCGGGCGTCAGGGCGCCTCCCGGGAGGGGCCGCCCGGCGGCCTCGGCGATCAGCCGGACGTCGTGGTACTCGACCAGGGGCGGCACGAGCGAGACGTCGCTCGGCGGGCGCACGATGACGTGCGCGGGGTAGAGGCCCGCGAACCGGACGACGGGCACCCGGACGACCCGCGCCTCCCGGGGCAGCATCGCGGCCAGCTGCGCCGTGCCGAGCGGGAGGTCGTGGTAGTCGTCGCGCACCGGTTGCGAGACCAGCAGCCCGGCCCGGCCGAGCCACCGGCCGAGCTGCGGCAGGTCGGCGGCCGTGAGCTCGTGCACGGGCGGCATCCGGACGGTCGTGAGGCCCGCGCCGTCGAGGAAGATCCGCAGCGACTCGGCCTGGCAGTTGCCCACCACGAGGGCGATCGCCCCGTCGCCCTCCGGCTCGCTCAGACCGTAGAAGTCGCCGTAGTGACGGGTGCGGCCGTCGGGTTCGGTTCGCTGTTCGGACATGCTTCCCTCCGGCCCGCGCTCGGAACGGACAAAGGGGGTCGCGCGGGCCTATGTTGAGTCAACAGCGACTTCCCCGGTCGCGTCATCCTTTCCCGCCGCCAGCCCCGGCACACCTCACCCGCATCGTCGCGGGTGCTCGTCGTCCCGCGAGACAGGCCTCGCGCCGGTCCGCCACGGCGAGCGACCTGATCACGCCGAGGAGGCCCCGATGACCCATCACGCCCCGACGTCGCCGTCGACCACGGCCCCCGCGTCCGACGAGACCGTCGTCGTCGCGCCCCTCCGCGTGGCCTCCGTCCCGGCCGGCCACCCGTACGTCCGCTCGTTGCTCGACCCCGACGACGCCTCCGGCCGCGTCGTCCACCTCGCCGACCCGCTGCCCGACCCCGCCGAGCCGGACCGCTGGTGGCCCCCGGTGGTGCTGGACGCCGACTGGCTCCGCGCCCACGCCGACGAGATCGACCTGCTGCACGTGCACTTCGGCACCGAGTCGTACCCCACCGCCCACCTCGTCGCCGTCGTGGAGGCCCTGCGCGACCTGCGCCTGCCACTCGTGTACACGGTGCACGACCTGACGAACCCGCAGCTCGTCGACCAGGCGCCCCACGTCGAGCACCTCGACGTGCTGATCCCGGCCGCCGACGAGTTGATCACCCTCACCGACGCGGCCGCCGACGAGGTCGAGGCCCGGTGGGGTCGTCGCCCGACCGTCATCGCGCATCAGGCCATCGTCGACCCCGAGGTCGAGCTGCCGGTCGGCACACCTGGTGACACGGTCGTCGTCGGGGTCCACCTCCGCGACCTGCGCCCCAACGTCGCGGGCGTCGAGACCGTCCGCACCCTGCTCGCGGCGGTCGACGCCCTGCGCGCCACCGGTGCCGCCGTGGAGGCGCGGGTCGACCTGAACGAGCGCGTGCGCGACCCCGAGCAGGCCGAGCGCATCCGCGAGCTCGTCCGGGCCGCCGGACCGTCGGCGACCCTCGCCGAGCACCCGCGCCTCACCGACGCCCGGCTCGAGCGGTCGCTCGCCGACCTGGACGTCTCGGTGCTGCCCTACCGCCACGGCACGCACTCCGGCTGGGTCGAGCTGTGCTGGGACCTCGCCGTCCCGGTCGCCGCGCCCCGCGTCGGCCACGCCGCGGCGCAGCACCCCGACCGGGGGACCACCGCCTCCTTCGACCTCGACGACCCGGCGTCGCTGGCCGCGGCCGTCATCGCCCTGGTCAGCCCGCACGCCGTCGACGAGACCGCCGACGCACACGACGCCCCGGCCCGGGTGCCGGCCTCGCGCCGCGGCACCCCGCACCGCGCGGCCCTGCAGCAGCAGCGTCGGTCCGTGCGGCGACGACAACGCCACGACGTGGCGGCCGCCCACCTCGCGGTGTACGAGCGCGCCCTCGCGACGGTCGCGGCGGTGACGGCGTGACCCGCGCCTCCCGGCCCCTGCGCATCGTCGTCGTGGCGCCCCTGCGCTACCCGATCCGCGAGCCGTTCGCCGGCGGACTCGAGTCGTCGGTCCACCACCAGGTGCGCACCCTGCGCGAGCGCGGCCACCGCGTCTCGCTGATCGCCACCGAGGGGTCCGACCACCTCGACCAGAGCCCGCCCGAGTTCGTCCTGCCCGCCGTGGTCTTCGACGACCCGGCCGAGGCGACCGACACGACCTATCCCGACGGCTACCTCGAGCGCGCGCTGCCGGCGCTCGAACGCGCCCTGCAGTTCGTCGCCGACCACGCCGACGACTACGACCTCGTCGACAACCACAGCCTGCACGGCGTCCCGCTCGCCCGGGCCGACCGCATCGGCGTGCCGATGGTCAGCACCCTGCACACGCCGACCCTGCCCGACATGCTCGCCGCGCACCGCTCGTCCACCGGGCCGCGCAGCCGCTTCGTCGCCGTCAGTGGCCACACCGCCGCCGCCTGGGCGAGGGAGGGCGTCGAGGCGAGCGTCCTGCCGAACGGCGTCGACACCGAGCGCTGGGGCTTCGGACCCGGGGGCGACGACCTCGTCTGGTCGGGACGCATCGTCCCCGAGAAGGGGTTGCACCTCGCCCTCGAGGTCGCCCGTCGCGCCGGGCGCCGCCTCGTCATCGCCGGTCGCATCGGAGACGTCGACTACTTCGAGACCGAGGTCGCCCCACACCTCGGAGCCACCGCCCACTACGTCGGCGAACTGCGCCAGCCCGAGCTCGCGGCCCTCGTCGGGCACAGCGGCTGCGCCCTCGTCACGCCCGTGTGGGAGGAGCCCTTCGGCCTCGTCATCGCGGAGGCGCTGGTCACCGGCACGCCGGTCGTCTCGTTCGCCGTCGGGGGAGTCCCCGAGGTCGTGGCGGGTTCGGTCGGGGCCGCCCTCGTCCCCGCCGGCGACCTCGACGGCATGGCGCGTGCCGCCGACGACCTGCTGCGCCGGGTCGGGACGGACGCCGACGCCCGCCGCACCGTGCGGCAGGACGCCGTCGACCGGTTCTCGCTGCGAGCCCGGGCCGCCGTCCTCGAGCGGCTGTACGCCGACGTCGTGGCCTCGGACGAGCGCGTGCCGGGCACGTCCGTCGTCGCCGCGACGGAGGCGACCGGCGTGGGTGGCCGGCACCGTGCCTCCTCGTCCCTCGCCGGCGGCCTGTCGGCCGTGCGCCCGGCCGGCACGGGCCGACGGGTCGTGACGGCGTGACCTCGACGGTCGCCCGCCCCCTCGTCGGCTGGTACGTGCACCACCACGGTGCCGGGCACCGCACCCGCTTCTCGGCCGTCCGGCCGCACCTCGACGCCGACGTCGTCGTCTTCAGTTCGCTGAGCGCCCCCGTCGACCTGCCGGACGACACCACCTGGATCGAACTCGAGCGCGACGACGCCCCGACCACGGGCCCGGACGGCGTGGTCCGTCACCCCGCCGACGCCTCGCCGACCGTGGGAGGCCTGCTGCACTGGGCTCCCGTGGGGCACCCCGGGCACGCCTCCCGCCTGGGCCGCATCGCCGGGGAGATCGCCGGGGCGGCGGACGGCGGGCGCCCCTTCGCCGCGATGGTCGTCGACGTCTCGGTCGAGGTGACGCTCTTCGTGCGGCTGCTGGGCGTCGAGGTCGTCGTGGTCTCGCAACCCGGCGACCGGACCGACGAACCCCACCGACTCGCCTATGACGCGGCGTCGCGCGTGATCGCGCCCTGGCCCGCCGGGACGCACGACTCGTCGGCGCTCGACCGGGTCGCCGAGAAGGTGCGCTGGGTCGGCGGGATCTCGCGGCAGGACGGGCGCGGGGCCTCGGACCGCGGGTCGGCCGTCGTGCCCGGCAGCGTCCTCTTCGTGGGCGGTGCCGGCGGCAGCGACCACGGGGACCTCTCGGCCGCGGTCGCCCGCGCGGCTCGGGCCACGCCCGGCACGACCTGGTCGGCCCTCGGGCTCGACACGTGGGTCGACGATCCGTGGGAGGCCATGACCTCGGCCGAGGTGATCGTGACCTGGGCCGGCCAGAACACCGTCGCCGACCTCGCCGCCCTCGGCGCACGTGCCGTGGTCGTGCCGCAGACCCGACCCTTCGACGAGCAGCTCACGACCGCCCGGGCGCTCGATCGGGCCGGCCTCGCCGTCGTGGCGCCGTCCTGGCCCGTCGACGACGAGTGGCCGTCGGTGGTCGAGCGCGCCCGTGGGCTGCGGCCCGGCTGGTCGGCGTGGCAGGTCGAGGGGGCTGCCGCCCGCGCCGCCGCGGTGGTCGCCGAGGTGGCCGGTCGGGGCGCGCACGGCGTCGGCCCCGCGCGCGCCGAGCCCGCCGTCGGCACCGATCCCGCCGTCGGTTCCGACCTCGCCGTCGGCACCGACCCCGCGGGGGTCGCCTCGTGACCGTCGTCGTGGTGACCCTCGCGTCCGCCACCCGGATGAAGCACGTCGCCAACCAGCTGCGGTTCGTCCGGCAGGTGGCACCCGACGCCGGCCACGTGGTCGTCTGGCTCGACGAGACCCCCGCCCCCGACGTGCCCGCCCTGGCCGGGGCCACGACCCTGCACGTCCCGCCGGGTCCCGACGGCCTGCGCCTCGCCGCCGGACGCAACCGCGGAGCCGACGCGGCCGTCGGTCACGGTGCCACGCTCATCGTGTTCCTCGACGCCGACTGCGTCCCCGGCCCCGACCTCTTCCGCCACTACGAGCAGGCGGCGCTCGACCACCCGGGGGCTCTCCTGAGCGGACCCGTCACCTACCTGCCCGAGGGGTTCGTGCTCGGCACCGGCGAGGGGCTCGAGGGGGCGACCGCTCCGCACGCGGCGCGACCCGCGCCTCCTGCGGGGACGACGCTCGTCGCGGGCGCCGCGGACTATCCGCTGTTCTGGTCGCTGTCGTTCGCGGTGACGCCGGACGCCTGGGCGCGGCTCGGCGGCTTCGACGAGCGATACGAGGGCTACGGCGGCGAGGACACCGACTTCGCCTTCACCGCTCGCTCGCTCGACGTCCCGCTCGTCTGGGTCGGCGGCGCCCACGCGTACCACCAGTACCACCCGACGTCGTCACCGCCGTGGCGCCACCTGGCCGACGTCGTGCGCAACGGCGGCCTCTTCGCCGCGCGGTGGGGCGAGTGGCCGATGGGTGGCTGGCTCGACGCGTTCGAGCGGGCCGGCGCGGTGCGCCGGGCGGCCGACGGCGGCTGGACCCTCGTCGAGGGCGCGGCCGTCCCGAGCTGACCCGCCCCGGGCTGACCCGCCCCGGGTCGCCGGGCCGAGTAGCCCGCCCCGAGTCACGGGCCGGGATCGCACCGCCGACTGAGCATCGCACCGTCGAAGTGGGCGGTGCGACGTCCAGTCGGCGGTGCGACGCCACCCGAGGAGGCGCGGCGCGGCCGGGTCAGTCGAGCGTGCCCTGGTCGGACGACTTCTTGTGGGCGATGGCGTCGCGTTCGGCGGCGAGGGACGCGACGGTGGCCGGGTCGAGGGCGTCGTAGTCGACGAACGGGTCGGGCTGGCCCGTCTTGTCGGCGACGACCGCCGAGTAGGCCGAGACGGCGAGTCGCAGCTTGGCGGTCGCCCGACCGGCACGCTTGCTCGACAGCGGTTTCTCTTGCATGACCTTGCGGTGGTGGTCGAGCGCCTCGACGAGGTCGCGGTGGGCCGTCTTGAGCTTTTTCGCCATGTGACGATCATGCCCACCCGGGGCCGATCTGCCAACACGGTCGTGGCCGCGGGGGACCGGCCGGGGGACAAGCCGCCGCGGGGGAGGAAGCGAGGCCCGGGTGCTTTCACAGCGGGCGGCCACACTGCCGTAACCTCCCGGGCGGACCATCAGGCATGATCTCGCTGACCGGAGTGATCCGCCCCACCGACGAGGTGGCCGTGCTGCACGTCGTCGAGCAGAAGCTCCGGCGGCACTTCCCGGCGTTGAGCGCCGCGTCCGAGGTGCTCGTGCTGCAGGCCTGGGGCCTGCCGGTCCGCGTCACCGAGCAGTTGGCGCGGCTGCGGCTCGACGTCGTCGTGGGCGACCAGGACGAGGCGGCCACGTTCCGCGACACGGTCGGCGCCGAGTTGCGTGGCTGGTCGGGGTCGGGGTCCGGCTCCCTGAGGGTCGACTGGACCGAGGACGTCCTCCCCGCCGTCGCGCCGGCCACGCTCGGCGAGACCGCCTGACCGCGACGGCCGGGGACGACGACGGGGCGACCTCCGGGCTTTCCCGGCCCGCGCCTCCTATGCTTCGTCCCGACGAGGGTCTCCCGAGCCCTCTCTCGCCGAGGGGGCGCGCATGACCGACGACGGACGCACCGAGCGGGCCCTCGACGGCCACGACGACCCCGCCGATCGAGGAGGCGCGGTGCGGCAGGGCGGGATCGCCCGCCACGGTCGCCTCCGCCGTGGGCACCCCGTGGCGTTCGCGGCGAAGGTGACGGCGGCCGCGCTGGCCGTGGTCCTCGTCAGCACGACCTCGATCGCGGCCATCGCCACGTGGCAGGTGCTGCAGGGCGCGAGGCCCACGGTGCAGCTCGCCGGACCCGACGGGTCGTCCGCCTCGCCGGTGCCGCAGCTGACGGCGCAGACCGGTGAGGTGAACCTGCTGCTGATCGGCACCGACACCCGCGAGGGGCTGGGCACCGGGTTTGACGACGCCGCCAACCAGCAGGCCAGCTCGGGGGCGGGCAAGAACGACTCCACGGTGCTCGTGCACATCTCCGAGGACCACACGAACATGGCGGTCGTGAGCTTCCCGCGCGACCTCATCGTGCCGATGCCGGCCTGCCCGAACGACGACGGCACGGTGAGCCCGGCGACCTCGGGCGCGATGCTGAACACCGCGCTGGGACGTGGCGGGCCGAAGAACGGACTGTCGTGCGTGGCCCAGACGATCGGACAGCTGACCGGACTGCAGATCGACTACGCGGGATCGATCACGTTCGAGGGGGTCGTGTCGATGGCCGACGCCATCGGCGGCGTCGAGGTGTGCCTGGCGACGCCGATCCGCGACACCGAGGTCCAGCCCGCACTCGACCTCCCGGCCGGCACGCGGACGTTGTCGGGGGCCGAGGCCGGAGCCTTCCTCCGCTCGCGCTACGGGGTCGGCGACTCGAGCGACCTCGGGCGGATCAGCAACCAACAGACGTTCCTCTCGGCGCTCGCCCGGCAGACGGTGTCGGCGGGGACGCTGACCGACCCGACCAAGGTGTTGGCGATCGCGAGGGTGGCTTTCGCGAACATGACGCTGAGCGACACGCTGGCCGACGCGTCGACCCTCGCCAAGCTCGCCCTCGCCGTGAACACGGTCGGGCTGTCGAACATGGTCTTCGTGCAGTACCCGGCGGTGGACGATCCCGCCGACCGCAATCGCGTGCTGGTCGACGAGTCGGCGGCCGCGGTGCTGGACGACGCCCTGCAGCGCAACCTGCCGCTGACCCTCTCGGCGGACAGCCTCGGACGGTCGGCGGTGCTCGACCCGGCCACGCCGGGTGTGTCGGCGTCTCCGTCCACGGGTGCCGGGGGCGAGGCGTCGGGCGAGGCGACCGACGGGGCGGTCGACGTCGTCCCGGGCGCCGGAGCGACCCCGGCGCCGACACCCGCACCGACCTCGGCGGCCCTGCCCGGGAACGTCTCGGGCCAGTCCGCCGACCAGGTCACCTGCGCCAAGCGCGACTGACGAGGGGTCGAGTCACCTTCTTCCGGGGGTTCCCCCTGCCTTCGACGCGCCCTAACATGGCAACCGACATGTGAACTCGGACATGTCACCTTCCGGGTGGCGTGTCGACGATCGACGAAGGGGCCACACGATGAAGACGATCACATCGATCCGAGGGGTCGGTGCGACGGTGGCCCTGGCCATGGTCACCGCGGCCTTCGCGGCGACACCGGCCGCGGCGACACCGGCTGCCGCGGCACCGGCCGCGGCGACGCCCACCGCCACGGAGCCGGCTGCTCCGACGTCGGCCCCGGCTGCCGCCGCCTCGACCGCGACCGTCGACCTCGACATCGAGCGCCGCGCCGACGGCAGCGGCCCCTTCACGCCCGCCGAGGGCCCCGGTGCCGACGCCGGCGCCTCGAACGGCATCGTCCGCACCTTCGACGCCATCACGTACCGCGTCACCGTCAGCGCCAATGGCGGCTCGGTGACGAACGAGCGGTTCACCGTCACCGCACCCGACGGCACCACGTGGGCCGGTCTGCCGAACACCTGCGAGGTCGACGGCTCCGCGATCGTCGGCCCCGAGCTCACCTGCAACGTCGGCACCGTCGGCGAGGGGCAGGTCCTCGCCACCCCGGTCGTCCTGACCATCGACTCCCGGGCCGGAGGCGGCACGGTCGCCATCACGGGCACCGTGACCGGTGACGGCGTCGCCGAACCGGCAGGGCCCGTCACATCCGTGGCGACGACGGTCTCCGCGGCACCGCGCTTCGACCTCGCGAAATCCGTCGCGAACTCCACCTTCCACCCCGGTGTCGTCGGCCCCGACGGGACGGAGGGGACGGTCCTCCAGTACCCCGTGACCGTCGCGTGGGAGCCCGTGGTCCCCGGGCAGGGGCTCCTCGGCTACGAACGCTCGAGCGGCACCTTCACCTTCCGGGACGACGTCTCCCGGATGTTCGGCGACCTCCCGTCCCCCGCGGTCCTCTTCGGTCACGACGGGCGGGCCGCCTGCGGGCTCAACGACGGGCGCACCTTCCCGGTCCTCCCCGGCGGCAGCGGGGGGAGGTCCACGACGGTGCTGCACTCCGGCCGCTTCGAGTGCACGCAGTCCGCTCCGGGGCAGCCCGTCGAGGTGACCATCACGGGCACCGACACCGACATCACGCCGTCGAGGGGCATCCCCTCGCAGAGCGCCACCGGCCAGCCGATCCAGGGGGGCGTCAAGCCCTACGTGATCAGCGGGTACATCAGCATCTGGGTTCCCGCCCTCGACGCGGGCCAGTCCCTCATCGCGACCAACACCTTCACCCCGCTGCAGACCACGGGCATCAGCGGTGCGTCCAACTTCCCGGGCTCGACCGAACCGCTGGCGAACAACTCGGTCGACCGCAACCTGTCGTTCTTCGTCCCGGGAGGGGGCTTCAAGCACCTCGGCCAGACCCGGGCGGACGGCTCCACCGCCGTCGGCTCCGCGAAGTCGGGAGACCCCTACGTCACCCCCGGGACGCGCCTCCGTTCCCAGGTCTCCCTCGCGAACAGGGGCGTCTCGGACTACGTCGGGGCGATCGCCTGCGACGTCTACGACAACCGCTTCCAGCAGCTGACGACGCTGTTCGGCGAGCACGCCACCACCAACGGCTGGAACGAGGGCGTCCGCATCGAGTACGCGGCGTTCTCCTTCTCCGACCCCACCGTCGGTCGGGACGCCACGTGCGACGACTCCGACGGTCCCTGGTACGACAGCCCCGACGACGTCCCCGGCGGTGTCGAGGCGATCGGGAAGATCCGCGCCGTCGGGACGGTCGCCGGTGGGCGGGCCGGCAACCTCTTCAGCTACTTCGAGGTGCAGGCCGCCCCGAACGACACCCGCGTCCACGACTTCGGCTCGTTCTTCGACGGCACGAGCGCCTGGGTCCACGACACGGCGCCCGCGGCCAACGGTGTCGGGCCGCTGGCCGACAGCGTCATCGTCACGCAGGTCAGGGCCCGGGTCGTGAATAAGGTCGTCAACCCCGGCACCACCGCCGAGACCACCCCCGACGAGACCGCGTTCGTCGTCGCCGGCACGAGCATGGACTACGCCCTCTACCCGACGCTGACGAACGCGACGGAGGGGGGCCGCCCCCAGGTCCTCACCGTGACGGACGTCCTGCCCGCGCACACGACGTACCAGCGTGGCTCGAGCTCCCTCGAACCGACGAGCGTCGAGACCACGACGATCGACGGTGAGCTCCACGAGACGATCGTCTGGACCCTCGAGGAGGTCGTCCCCAACCGTCCGATCGCGCCCCTCACGTACCGGCTCGACGTGTCCGGGACGGCCCCGCCGGGGTCCGTGAACAACACCGCCCACGTCGCCGCCGACGACGACCTGTCGCCCGAAGGGCTCCGCACGGCACTCCGAGGCGTCCGCGTCGAGTCCTCGAGCGGCATCGGCGTCCAGAAGACCGCGGAGGAGCCCACCGTCGTCGTCGGCGACGACCTCGTCTGGACGCTCGAGTACCGCAACACCGACTCCGTCCCCATCGCGGCCGTCGACCTGATCGACGTCCTGCCCACCGTCGGGGCCAGCGGTGGGCAGGTCGACCTCGCCGCCCCGGTCGAGGTCGACCCCGACGCCGGTGAACGCGTCCGCTACACGACCGCCGCCCCGGGCGGCATCTCCTTGGACGGCGACGACCCGAGCAACGCCCCCGGGGGCGACACCGCCTGGTTCGACGCGTCCCGCATCGGGACGGGCGGCGACCAGGTGGCGCTCGAGGACGTCACCGCCGTCCGCATCCAGCGGACCACGGCCGTCGAGGTCGGCGAGGTCGTCACGCACGACCTCACCGCGGCGGCGACGGAGGCACGTGACGGGGACGTCGTCACCAACCGGTTCGGCCTGCGCGCGACGAACCTCGCGCTCGCCGCGTTCTCGAACCGGGCCGCCATCACCGTCGTCGCCGGAGCCGTCGGCGACCGCGTGTGGGACGACGCGGACGCCGACGGGCTCCAGGGGCCTGCCGAGGCCGGCATCCCGTTCCTCCCGGTGACCCTCACCGGCACCGACGACCGGGGCCGTCGGGTCGAGCGGCGCACCACGACCGACCTCGCGGGCACGTACGTCGTCGACGGGCTCCGCCCGGGGGCGTACACCGTCGCCTTCTCCTCGCTGCCCGACCGGGTCTGGACCGCACGCCACCAGGGAGACGACGACACCGTCGACTCCGACGCCGGGCTCGACGGAACCGCGACGGTGGCGCTCTCGACCGTCCTCGAGGGGGACGAGCTCGTCGGGGTCGACCGGGACCTCGGCATCGATGCGGGCCTCCTGCCGGCCGTCGACCCGGGGGAGCCCGTCGACCCGGGGGAGCCGGTCGATCCCGGTGTGCCGGACGACCCGGGTGCCCCGGTCGACCCGGGCGCCCCCGTCGACCCGGGGGCACCCGTCGATGCCGTCGGTGCCGCGGGCACGACATCGGACCCGTCGACCGGGCCCCGAACGCCACGGGGTGACCGTCTGCTCGCCTTCACGGGCAGCGAACCGGCCGTCCTCGGCATCGCGGCGCTCGGCCTCCTCGGTCTCGGTGCGCTCCTCGCCCTCGCCGCGCGGCGGCGGGACTCCTGAGCGTGTCCCGTCGCCGCCGCGGCGCCCCCTGATCGTGACCGGGCTCCATCTCGGCCTCGTTCAGGCGGCAGGGCCGAGGAGGCGCCCGGTCCAGTCCCGCAGGGCCGCGACGGCTCGGCGCGACAGGGTCGCCTGCGGCAGCATGCTCGCGGAGCCGTGGAAGGCCCCCGGCCACACGTGGAGCTCGGCCTGCACCCCGGCCGCCCAGAGCGCCCCCGCGTAGGCGACGGCTTCGTCGCGGAACACCTCCGCGCTGCCGCAGTCGACGTAGGCCGGTGGCAGGTCCGTGAGGTCGGTCGCGCGGCCGGGAGCGGCGTAGATCGACACGTCGTCGTCGTCACCACGACGGTCGCCGAGGTAGGCGTCCCAGCCGAACCGGGTCATCTCCCGGTCGGCGACGCCCACCCCGTCGAACTGCCGGGCGGAGACGGTCGCGTCGCGGTCGTCGAGCATGGGGCTGACGAGCACCTGCCCGAGAAGGGCCGGGCCGCGTCGATCACGGGCCAGGAGCGCGGTGCCCGCGGCGAGCCCGCCCCCGGCGCTCTGACCGACGACGACCACGCGGTCGGGGTCGACGCCGAGCTCGTCGGCGTGCTCGGCGACCCAGACGAGACCGGCGTAGCAGTCCTCGACCGGGTAGGGGTCGGGGTGCTCGGGCGCGAGGCGGTAGTCCGGGCTGACGAGGACGACGTCGTGCACGAGCAGCCAGTCGTCGTACGAGTCGAGGTTGCCGAGGTGGTGGCCGAACATCATGCCGCCCCCGTGGATCGCGTAGGCGCAGGCCGCCGGCCCGGTGCGGCCGATCCGCTGGACGACCGCGAGGTCGATCGGGTCGCCGAGGTGCCCGGGGGCGGTGATGCTGCGCCTCTCGAGACCGCGGGCGCGCAGTCCTTCGTCGAGCTGCGCCTCCGTCGTCTCGAGCTGTCGCATCCGGGGCAGCATCCCGGTCTCGAGGCGGAAGCGGCCGCGGGCGTCCATCGCCTCCAGGAAGGGCGCGAACTCGGGGTCGAACGGCGGACGGGGCAGGGCGGTGGTGTCAGGCACGGGAGGTCTCCTCGGTGGTGGCGGTCGAACGGGTCGGGGTCGAGAGCGGTTCGGGGGCGGGTTCGGTGCGGCCGGGGTCGCCGCGGCCGGGGTCGGTGCGGCCGCGGTCGGCCCTGCCGTCGGCGGTCCGGGCACGGGTCGTCCCGACCACGACGAGCGCGGCGGCGACGACGGCGAGCCCGAGGCCCGCGACCGTCAGGGCGTCCTGGAACGTGGCCAGACGTGCGGCCGTCCAGGTGGTCGTGGTGATGCTGCCGCCGACGAGCACGGCGACGACCGTCCCGGCCATGGTGACGGCGGCACCGCTCGCGAGCTCGCTCGACGTGTCGACCAGGGCGGCACCGACCGAGGTGCGGTCGGCGGGCAGGCCGGTGAGCACCGAGGCGCCCGCGACGACCCCGACCACGCGCATCCCCGCCGCGACCAGCACGAGCGCGACGAGCACCCACACGTACGCGTGGCGACCCAGGGCGCCGAAGACCGCGAGGCCCGCGACGACCGACGCCGCGCTGATCCCCGCCGCCCGGGCCAGACCGACCCGCCGGACGAACGGCCCGACGAGGCGACCGCCGGCGAGCAGCACGACGACCTGCGGAAGCGTCCCCACGGCGGCCAGGGCCGGCGGCCAGCCCCAGGCGAACTGCAGCTGGAGCGTCACCAGGTACGAGAGCCCGGCGACGGCGAGGCCCGACGCCGCCTTGAACGCGAGGCCGCTCGACACCAACGGACGGGCGAGCAGCGAGAGGTCGACCACCGGGTGCCGGGCGGACCGCTCCCGGGCCACGAACCCGACGGCGCCGACGACGGTCACGGCGACGCCGAGCCACCCCCACCCGGAGGTGCCACCCGACTCCACGAGGACGGTCGGCGTCACGAGGGCGGTGGACACGGTCGCCGTGCCGAGCAGCGCTCCGGCGACGTCGACCGGGTCGCGTCGGAGCCCCGCGGGGTCGTCCCGGGCGACACCGAGCCCGATGCCGACCAGGGCCAGGACGGCGATCGGCGCGTCGGCGAGCAGCAGCACCTGCCACGGGGCGACGGCCAGCACGAACCCGCCGACCGTCGGTCCGACGGCGAGGCCGACGAGCCCCGCGGTCGAGATGACGGTCAGCGCGCGGACGCGCAGGCCCTCGTCGTCGAAGAGGCGGAACGCCAGCGCCATCGACCCCGGTGTGGTCATCGCGGCCGCGACCCCCATGAGCACGCGGACGGCGACGAGTTCCCCGGTCGTCGTGACCGCCGCGGTGGCGAGGCTCGCCGCGGCCAGCAGGACGAGTCCCGTCATCATCACGCGGCGGCGGCCGACGCGGTCGGCGACGGCGCCGGACAGCAGCATGAGCCCGCCGAAGGCGATCGAGTAGGCGGCGGACACCCACTGCAGGCCCGTCGTCGAGGCGTCCAACTCGCGGCCGATCGTCGGCAGCGCGACGTTCAGCACCGAGTTGTCGAGCATCTCGAACAGGAACACCGCGGACAACCCGGCGAGGGCGATCCAGGCGTCCGAGAGGCGAGGAGGCGCGTCGCCGGTGCGGAGGCCGGCGCGGCGGATGAGGTGGGGGCTGGGCGACACGAGGGCGCACTCCTTCGAGGGAAGAAGTGGCGGATCGTCCGATGCCGCGTGCGGGTGCGTCGCGGATCGCGACGCCTTTTACCTCAGTGAGGGAGACGATACACGGACCGCCGGCGATGACGGAACCCGCGCCTCCGACCGCTCAGCGCGCGAGGGTGTCCTTCGGGTGCTCGCCGAAGCGGGCCAGGTACGCGGCCGAGAACCGGCCCATGTTCCCGAAGCCCCAGCGGCCGGCGACCTCCGAGACGAGGGTCGTCCCCGGGTCGCCCGCGACGAGGTCCTGGCGCACCCGGTCGAGGCGGACGTGTCTGAGGTACTTCGACGGACTGGCGCCCAGGTGCTCGTTCATCAGTTGCTGCAGGGTCCGGGTGTGCATGCCGGCGGCCGTGGCGATGTCCGCCGACGAGATCGCCTGATCGGCGTAGGCGTGGACGTACTCGGCGGCGAGTCGCAGGCGTTTCGTCCGCTCGGTGCGCAGGGTGTCGGGGACGTCGACCGCTCGCCACGGGAACACGTCCAGCAGCGTCCTGACGATCGCCGTCTGGGCGCCGTGGCGGGCGAGGGGAGGGGTCCGCGGGTCGACGATCGTCGGGGTGGCGGCGCCGAGGGTGCGCTGCCAGGCGGCGAGGGCGACGTCGCTCGGCACGGCGGCGTAGTCGAAGACGATCCGTTGCGCCGGCCCGGCGTGGCGTTCGGTGGCGACCTCCTCGAAGAAGGCGCCGTCGATGTAGACGATGCCGTGCCGGTGGGGCGTCATGACGAACGAGAACGACGTCTCGGTCGGGGTCAGGAACGGCCGGGTGCCCACGCTGGTGAGTTGCCCGGTGGGGTGGTCGATGGTCACGGAGCCCTGTGGGAACCAGGACACGACGTAGTCCCGCGACCACGGGATCGTGCCCTGCAGGTGACCGGTGAAGGTGCCGGTCTGCAGGGCCAGACGGGCGTCGCCGGCGGAGGCGAAGCGGAACGCGAACGGCTCCGAGTCGACGCGGGCGCGGAAGTCCCGGCCGGCGAGGACCGTCTGCAGACTGTCGCGCGCCTCCTCGACGTCGTCGCTCGACCAGGCGTCCCGGCGGAATTCGTCGGGTGCGCGCTCGTCCGGTGCGCGCTCGTCGGGCGCCGGTCCGGTCGCGGGCATGTAGGTGCTGGGCACGGTGATCTCCTGGTCCTCCCCTCCGGGTCGCACGCTGGTGGGACATGGCCTCAGCAATGGGGACGAGGGTCGAGCAGGTTTCGTCACGAATCGCCGACGGGAGGTCTGACGGACACGATGCCGCATCCACCGGCGGCTGTCCCTACCCCAGAAGACGTGCCCCGCCCCGAGGGGGATGCCCCGCCTGCGGGTCGGGAGGGCGCCCGCGGGTCGGCAGGGCGCCTGCGTGTCGACGGGGTGCCGCGGCCGCGGCTCAGACGTCGCGGGCGAAGCAGACCGACTCGGCCGACCCGGCGTACGAGCCGAAGAGCGGGATGCTCTCGTAGCCCTCTCGTTCGTAGAAGCGGATGGCGTCCGGCTGGAGGATGCCCGTCTCGAGCACGATCCGGCGGGAGCCCAGGTCGCGAGCGGCGTCCTCGAGGGCTCGGAGGACGGCGGTCGCGACCCCCGATCCCCGCGCCTCGGGCGAGACGTACATGCGTTTGACCTCGACCGTGGCCGGGCCGACCACCGTGTCGGCGAGAGGGCGCAGGCCCCCGCAGGCGATCGGCCGGTCGTCGTCCGCGCGGGCGACGAGGAACACCGGGACGTCGGCCGCCGACGGTGGCGTGCCCGGCTCGTGGTCGTCGCTGCCGTACCGGGCGTCGAGTTCGACCCGCTGTGCGCGGCGGAGGCCGTCGGCGTCGGGGTGGTCGAAGGGGGTCCGGGTGATCGTCCAGCGCATGGGTCGTCCTTTCGTGACAACCGTTACGGTAACATGCGTTACGATCACGGGATGAGCAGGACGCGTGACGTGGACGACACCCGGAGGCGTCTCTCGGACGCCGTGTTCACGACCCTCGCCGAGCGCGGGCCGACGGGGCTCACCCTCCGCGCGGTCGCCGAACGGGCGGGCTGCACCACGGGCCTCGTCCTGCACACCTTCCGGGACAAGCAGGCCCTGCTGCTCCACGCCCGGGACGTGCTCCACGAGCGCACCCGCGAGCGCTCGGACGCGCTCGAGGGCGATGCCGGCGACGCGGTGGCCGCCGTACGCGCCGTCGTCCTGGGCACCCTGCCGACCGACGACGAGCGTCTCGCCGAGGCCCGCGTGTGGGTCGGCTTCCTGGCCGCGGCGCTCGACGATCCCGTCCTGGCCGAGCGGCACGCCCTCGCCAGCCGCGCCTTCGCCGACCGTCTGACGCGACTGCTCGAGGTCGGTGATCCCGGGGGCCACGACGAGGCGGGCACCCGGGCGGCGGCCCTCGTCGCGGCGGTGGAGGGGGTCTCGAGCCTGGCGACCGGCGACCCCGGCCGCTGGACCGCGGCGCGCCAGGTGCAGGCTCTCGAGGTCGTCCTCGCCGCCGCCCTGCGGACCAGCGCCCCGCGGTAGTCGATCAGCCGCGCCGGTGGTCGATCAGCCCCGCCGGTAGCGGCTGCCGTCGCAGGTGTGGACGGCCGAATCGTCGAAGAGCAGCCGCAGGTCGTAGGCGGCGCAGTCGGCGAAGGTGCCGATGCTGATGAACGAGGAGGAGCGGTGCAGTTCGCCCTTGGACGGGCCGTCGGAGCCGATGCCGGCCCGGTGGACCATCCACTCGACGTCACGGGCGTCCTGGTCGAGGTAGCGCATGACCGCCTCGTTGTCCTCGTGCTGGCCGATGTACGCGCGGGCGATCGTGCTGCGGACGATCCGCAGCACCGGTGCGAGGGGCTTGCCCGGTGCCGCGCTCAGGCCCCCGGCCTGGTACAGGAGTCGCCGCGTGCCGCTGCGGCGCATGGCGGGGACGAGCGCTCGGACGAAGGTCGCGTTCACCTGCCGCTCGCGCTGGGCGGCCGCGTCCCCGACCATCATCACCACGGCGTCGACGCCGCCGAGCAGGGCGTCGAGGTCGAGTTCGTCGTCGAGGGAGCCCTGGACCACCTCGAGGTCGTCGTGCTCGATCGCGAGCTTGCCGGGCGTCCGCGCGAGAGCGCGGAGTCGATGCCCGGCGTCGAGTGCCAGTCGCGTGAAGTGCTGCCCGGTCTGCCCCGTGGCGCCGAGCACGAGGAGGGTGCGTGGAGTCGTCATGGCCTCAATCTAGGCGGTGTCTAGTATCTAGTCAATGACTAGCCGGGGATTAGGATCGAGGCATGACGCAGCGGCCCTTCCACCACGGGAACCTCCGCGCGGTGCTGCTGGACGAGGCGGTCGAGGTCGTGCGCGAGTCCGGCGTCGACGGCCTCTCGCTCCGCGACCTCGCCCGTCGGGCCGGGGTCAGTCACGGTGCCCCCCGGAGCCACTTCGTCGATCGGCAGGCGCTGCTCGACGCGCTCGCCGGAGCCGGGTTCGAGCGGCTCACCACCGCGGTCCGACGCGCGCTCGACGGCGAGGGAGGTCGGACGGAACGCCTCCATCGCGTCGCCCGGGCCTACGTCGACTTCGCCGTCGACGATGCCGCGCTGATGGAGCTCATGTTCCAGACCAAGGTGACGACGAAGCCCGAGGCCGTGCACGAGGCGGCGGGCACCCTCTTCGCCGTCCTCGACGGAGCCCTGGGGCCGACGGAGTCCGAGGCGTCCGGTGACGAGTCGCGCGACCACTTCAAGATGCTCTTCGCGGCGACGATGCAGGGGATCGCCTCGCTGGTCGCCTCCGGCCGCATCGAGCGCCCCCTCGGGGACCGCCTGGTGGGCACGGCCATGGACACGATGCTCGACTCCGACCTCGGACGGCGCGTGGTCACGACCCGCTGATCGGCGGGGGCGTCGGTGGCGGCGTCCTCCTCCTCGGGCGGTGCCCGGCGGGAGGTACCGTCTACGCTCGGCGGCATGCTGTCGTTGACCCGCGTGCGGGAGTCGTTCTGGTTCCTGCCCGCCGTGTTCGGGCTCGTCGCCGTCGTCCTCGCCGAGGTGCTGGTGACGGTCGACCGGTCCCTGCCGACGACGGTGACCGAGGGGCTGCCGCTGCTGGGTGCCCTCAGCGCCTCCGGGGGACGGTCGTTGCTCTCGGGCATCGGGACGTCGATGCTGACCGTGGCCGGGACGTCGTTCTCGATCACGATCTCGGTGCTCGCCACGACGTCGTCGACCTACGGCCCGCGACTCGTCCGCAACTTCATGGCCGACCGTGCCAACCAGTTCGTGCTGGCGACCTTCACCTCGACCTTCCTCTACTGCATCGTCGTGATGCGCACCGTCCACACCGAGGTCGACGACACCAGCGCGTTCGTCCCGGTGATCGCCGTCCACGTCGCGGTCCTGCTCAGCGTGTTCGACGTCGGGGTGCTGGTCTTCTTCATCCACCACATCGCCGGTTCGGTGCAGATCACCTCGCTGCAGGCGCGCGTGCTCGACGACCTCCGGGCCGTGACCGACGTCGTCTACCCCACGAGCCCGGCCGACGACGTCAGCCAGGAGGCGCGGGTCCGGTCCTCGGCGGACGATCCGCTCCCGGCCGACGCGGCCGTCGTCCGTGCCGACGCCGACGGCTACGTGCAGACCGTCGCGTTCGAGGCGCTCCGACGCGTCGCCGTGCGTGAAGGCCTCGTCGTGGAGGTCGTCGCGATGCCCGGCCGGTACGTGATCGTGGGGGACCCGCTCGCGGTGACCAGCGCCTCCCCGGGGTCCGACACGGTCCGTGAACTGCGACGGGCGACCACCCTGGGGCCCGCCCGGACGCCTCACCAGGACGTCGGGTTCGCCCTGCAGCAACTCGTCGAGATCGCGGTGCGCGGTCTCGCCTCGGGGAGCAACGACCCGTACACCGCGGTGAGCGCGCTCGACATGTCGGCCGGAGTGCTCGTCCCGCTGTGGCGTCGGGGCGAGCCCGTCACGGCGCTGCTGGACGACCGGGGTGCACCCGTCGTCCTCGTCACGTGGCCGTCCGTGGAGGCGCTCGTCGACTCGCTGTTCCACACCGTCCGCACCTACGCCCTCGACCAACCGGCCGTGCTGGCGGCCGCGCTGCGCCTCGTCGAGCGGCTGGACGAGGTGGCCCCGCCGGCCCGCGCCGGTCGACTGGTCGATCACGGGACCGCCCTCCGGGACGCCCTGGCCGGCTGAGGCTCCCGCCGCCGACGACCGCACGCGCCTGCGTGCAGGGGGGCGGGGCTCGGCAGTGCGGACGTGCACGTCGCGTCGGGACCGTGCCGTGCGCTCGTGCGCCATGCGCCATGCGCTCGTGTCGTCGCGCACTCGTGTCGGCAACTCCGGGCTGGTGCCGCAGCGCCTGATCCCGGGCCCGGAGTCCCGGGGCTCGCGCAGCTCGGTGCGACACCAGGCAGGAATTGCCCGCACCGCGAGGCGACGCGCAGGGCGGGTTGAGCGGGGTGCCGGGGTGCCGGGGTGGCGGAGTGCCGGGGTGGCGGCGGGGCGTGCCAGGGGTGCGGGCGGGCTCGGCTCCGGTCGGGACCGCGCGTCACCACGATTCCCGTCGGCAACTCCGGGATGGTGCCGCAGCGCGAGTCCCCGGGCCCGGAGGCTCGGGGCCGCCGCGGAACGTCGAAGCACGAGGCAGGAATTGCCGACCACGCGGCGGGGTGGGCGGTCGGGCGACGGGGTGGCCGAAGGAATCGGGGCGGGACGTCGTGCCGGTGGCGCGGCACCCGCGGGGTCGGCGGTCGCGGTGGGGCGGCACGCTCGGGGTCGGCGGTCGCGGTGGGGCGGCACGCTCGGGGTCGGCGGTCGCGGCGGGGCGGCCGCCCCGGCGCGGAGCGCGGTGTCGGTGGTCTGACGTAGCGTCCTCGGTGGGAGGCGTGATGAGAGACCACCGGCAGTCGTCCGTGCGAACCGGCGTGCGCCTCCTCGGCGACCCCCGTGTCGGGTGCGAGGGCGCACGGTGACCGCCGTCATCGGCCCCGTCGGGGGCGACGAACGTCCCGACCACCTGTTGCCGCAGCAGGCCGCCGAAGCCGTCCACGCCGGTTTCCCCTCTCCGGCGCAGGGCTACTACAACGGGCCGGTCGACCTCAACCGGCACCTGATGCGCGACCCCACCGCGACGTTCCTGGTGCGGGTCAGCGGCGACAGCATGACCGGCGCCGGCATCTTCGACGGTGACGAGCTCGTCGTCGACCGGGGGCTCGACGCCCACGACGGCCACGTGGTCGTCGCGGTCGTCAACGCCGAGCTCACCGTCAAGCGCCTCTCGTACCGGCAGGGGCAGATGGTGCTCAGCCCCGAGAACCCGGCGTACCCCGAGATCGTGCTGTCCGAACTCGACGAGGCGACGATCTGGGGCGTCGTGACGAGGTGCCTGCACCGTGTCTGAGTCCGCTACGACATCCCGGTCGACCGCGTCCGAGCGCAGCGTCGCCATCGTCGACGCCAACAACTTCTACGTGTCGTGCGAGCGCGTGTTCAACCCGGCCCTCGAGGGGCGGCCGGTGGTCGTGCTGTCGAACAACGACGGCTGCGTCATCGCCCGTTCCCAAGAGGCGAAGGCGCTGAACGTCGACATGGCGGCACCGTGGCACAGCATCGCCCCGATCGCGGCGATGCAGGGAGTGGTCGCGGTGTCGAGCAACTACGAGCTCTACGGCGACATGTCGGCGCGGTCGGCCGAGATCCTGAGTCGGTACACCAGCGACCAAGAGGTGTACTCGATCGACGAGTCGTTCATCGAGCTGACCGGTTCGCTCGACGACACGATCGCCCAGGCCCGCGAGATCCGCCGCGCCCTGCGCAAGCTCATCGGGCTGCCCGTCAGCATCGGCATCGCGCCGACCAAGACCCTGGCCAAACTCGCCAACCGGGGGTCCAAACAGAACGCCGCCCTCGCCGGCGTCTGTCATCTGGGCAGCTACGCCCCCGAGCAGCAGACGGCGATCCTGGCGAGCGTCGACGTCGGCGACGTCTGGGGCATCGGTCGCCGCACCGCGAAGAAGCTCGCGCCGCTCGGCATCCACACCGCGGCCGACCTCCGCGACGCCGACGCCGCCCGCATCCGCACGCGCTTCGGCGTCGTGCAGGCCCGGGTGGTCCACGAGCTACGAGGCGTCGACTGCCTGCCGATCGAGCAGGTGCAGCCCGACCGCGAGCAGATCTACCACTCGCGGTCGTTCGCGGTGCCCATCACGACGGTCACCGAGCTCGAAGAGGTCCTGTCGGTCTACACGCAGCGGGCCGCGGCCCGGTTGCGCGGGCAGGGGTCGTTGACGCGCATGATGCGGTGCTTCACCGCGACCTCGCCGTTCTCCGACAGCGCCGCCCACACGAACCACTCGGTGTCGGTGGCGTTCCCCGAGCCCACCGACGACGCCGCCCTGCTGTACCGCTCGGCCATCGCCGCCCTCGGGCCGCAGCTCGAACCCGGCAAGCGCTACGTCCGGGCGGGCGTCACCCTGATGGAGCTCACCCCCCGTGACGAACACGCGAGCCTCGACGTCTTCGGCGAGGCCGACGCGGCACCGCCCGCCTACGGCGCCGTCATCGACCGCATCGCCGGCAAGTTCGGCGAGGACACCCTGGGGCTCGGCATCGCGGGTCTCCGCCACCGTCGCGGATGGTCGATGAAGCGCGACATGGTCTCGCCCCGCGCCACCACCCACTGGGACGAATTGGCGACCGTCAGGGCTCGGTGACGATCCGTGGGCGCACCTCGTCGGTCGTCAGTCGGCGGACGCCCGGCGTCGAGACGGCCGCGAGGGTCGCCGCCACGATGATCGCGGCGCAGACGATCAGCGTCGGTCGCGTGCCGACGTACTGTGCCGCCGGCCCCGCGAACACCTCGCCGAGCGGCACGGCCACGAACGAGCCGACCATGTCGTACGAGTAGACCCGGGCCAGGGAGGCGCGGGGCACGTGGCTCTGCAACGACTGGTCCCACGAGATGGCGAAGATCTCCAGTGCGACGCCACCCAACAGGAAGGCCACCACCAGCGCGGGCACCACCGGAGCCAGTCCGAGCGTCGCCACCGGCAGCGCCGTGACGGCCATCAGCCCCACGCCCACGGCGAGGCCGTGCCGGGGCCGCCAGCGCAGGGCGACGACGGCTCCGAGGCCGAGGCCGACCGTCTGGGCCGCGACGACCAACCCCCAGGCCGCCCGCCCGAACGACCCGTCCGCCACGACGGGGCCCAGCACCGTCGTCGCCCCCACGAACGCGGCGTTCAGCACCGCGAACTGCGCCACCACGATCCAGACCCACGAGCGCCGGGTGAACTCCTGCCACCCCTCGCGCAGGTCGGCGATCACCGACGGGCCCGAGCCCGGGCCCGAGCCAGCGCCCGCCCCCGCCCCCGAGCCCGCCCCCGCGCCCGCGCCGGAGCCGACCCCGCCACTCGACGGGGTGCCGGGCCGGACGGGCAGCCGAAGCCGGGAGTACAGCACGCCCGCGAGGGCGAAGCCCGCCGCGTCGACGGCGAGGCCCCAGCCCGGACCGACCACCGCCACGATCCCCGCCCCCGCCGACGCCCCGACGACGCTGCCGCCGTTGAGGCCGAGGCGCAGCAGTGCGTTGGCGGGCCGCAGCAGGGCGTCGGGCACCGTCTCGGGCACGAGGGCCGCCGCCGCGGGCAGGCTCACGGCCGCGACCGCCCCGTTCAGCACGCTCAGCACGACGAGCAGCGGGATCGTCGCCGACCCCGTGACGACGAGCGAGGCGACGACGGCCTGGGTCCCGGCGGCGGCGAGCGACGTCCCGACGAGCACGACGTCGCGCCGCAGCCGGTCGGCGATCACGCCGCCGAAGAGCAGCACCGCGACGTTGGCGATCGACCGGGCCGCGACGACCAGGCCGAGGTCGGCCGCCGACCCGGTCAGGTCGAGCACGGCGAACGCGAGGGCGATCGGGGCGACGGCGTTGCCGAGCACGCCCGTCGTCCGAGCCGCGAGCAGCCAGCGGAACGGGCCGTGGGCGAGGGGACCCCGGCGGTCGTGAGGGGCCCGGGGGGCCGAGGAGGCGCCTCCTGCGTCCCCGGTCACGGTCGCCTCATCGGGAACAGGGCGGCCGTCATCGACACCGGGTTCGTGCCCGGCGTCCGGGGGCGCTGCGCGGCCGCGTGCAGGAGGGCGGAGGCGTGACCCACGTGGCGCACGACCCGCTGCCAGGTCTCGGGGTCGACCCAGAGCTCGGCGTCGGTCGAGATCTGGGGGCCGTCCGCCCGCCGCGGGGAGCGGCGACGCAGCTCGTCGGCCAGGGCGTCGACGTAGCGGGCGCGTTCGGCGTCGGTGTCGTCGTCGGTCCCGTCGACGGAGGGCGGGACGACGGGGAACGGCTGCGCCGACGACAGGTGCCGGTAGCGCTTGGCCTCGCCGCCGCGGATCGTGACCACCTCGACGACCTCGACGAGACCCACGCGCTCGAGCACGCGCAAGTGGTAGCTCGCCGTCGCCTGCGACAGCCCGAGCTCGCGACCGGCCTCGGCCGCGCTCATCGCGACGCCGGTCAGGAGCGACAGGAGGCGCAGGCGGATCGGGTGGGCCGTGGCGCGGAGTTCGTCGAGTGCGGACATGTGGCCATCGTGCAGGCCGACGCGTCCGACCGTCAAACGGGTCTTTGGGGGTCGGCTACGCCACCTCGTGCCGGATGGTCGACGACCTCCATCCGGGCGAGCGACGCCGAGGGCGTGCGGGCTACTTCGAGGTCGCGAGCCCCACGAGGGCGGCCGAGATGAGGCCGGCGCCGACGACCGAGATGGCGATGATGAGGACGTGGAAGAACAGGACCATGGGGGCGTCGGTCTCTCTGTGAGCAGGTGGGGCGGGGTCTGGGCGGAACAGGGGTCCATCGTATCGACGGCCCCTGGGCGCGGCACGTCCGGCGGGGCGTCGGTGTCGGTGTCGCGGCCTACGCTCGGACGATGACGACCCACCGCCTCGACCCCCGCACCGACACCGCCCACGAGGTCTTCTCGCGCGACCACGCCCCCGTGCTGACGATCGACCCCGGTGACACGGTCGTCGTGCGCTCGCTCGACGCCTCGGGCCACCTCGAGCCGCAGACCGTGCCCGGCGAGGTCACCCCGTACCTGTTCCCGACGCGGCGGGGTCACGCCCTGACCGGTCCGATCGCCGTCCGCGGGGCACGGCCGGGCGACATGCTCCAGCTCGACCTGCTCGCGCTCACCCCCGACGACTGGGGTTTCACGGTGGCCGCGGCCGCCGACACCCCGATCACCCGCCACCTCGGTCTGGTCGACGCCGAGGCCGCCTGGCTGCTCTGGAGCATCGACCGCGACGCCGGCACGGCCACCGAGAGCCGGGGCCTGCGTCGACCGATCGCGCCCTTCCTCGGCGTCATGGGACTCGCCCCCGCCGAGGCCGGAGAACACTCGACCATCCCGCCCCGCACCTCCGTGGGCGGCAACATCGACTGCCGTGACCTCGTCGCGGGCACGACCCTCTGGTTGCCGGTGGCGGTCGACGACGCCCTGCTCTACCTCGGCGACGGGCACGCGGCCCAGGGCGACGGCGAGGTCGGTGGCACCGCGATCGAGACCGGCATGACGACGGAGGCGCGGGTCGGCCTCGCCACGGACCGCCCGCTCTCGACGATCCACGCCGAGACCCCCGAGGCGCGCATCACCTTCGGCTTCGACGCCGACCTCAACGTCGCCAGCGGGGACGCGCTCGCCGCGATGGTCGAGTGGATGCGTCAGCTCTACTCGCTCGACGCCGCCACGGCGCTGGCCTTCGCCAGCACGGTCGTCGACCTGCGCGTCACCCAGGTCGCCAACCGCACCTGGGGCGTGCACGCCGTGCTGCCCCGCGACGTGCTCGTCCCCGCCTGAGCCGCGCCGCGCCTCCTGACCGTCGGCCGGGGGAGGCGTTCGGCGCGCGACGCCCCGCGCGACGGTTCGCCGACACCACGGATTCGGCGCGCCGAATACCTCTGATCAGGGCTTTTCCGGCCGAGGAGGCGCGTCGGGCATGGCAGGATCGTCAGGTTCCGAGACAGCGGTGTCTCCACCCGACCGTCTCGAAAGGCGCTGCCCCCATGTCGTTCTGGGCTCTCTTCCTCATCGCGCTGGGCGTGTCCGCCGACGCCTTCGCCGTCGCCCTCGGCAAGGGCCTGCACATGACGCGGTTCAACGCTCGTCATGCCGTCGTCATCGCCGTGACGTTCGGCGCGTTCCAGGCGCTGATGCCGCTGCTGGGCTGGCTGCTCGGCTCGACGTTCGCGCAGTACATCGCACCGTTCGACCACTGGGTCGCCTTCGGACTGCTCGCCCTGATCGGCGGCAAGATGCTCTACGAGGCGTTCTCGTCGGGCGAGGACGACGAGAAGGACACCGACCGGCTGAACCTCCGCGAACTCGCCGTGCTCGCGATCGCCACGAGCATCGACGCCCTCGCGGTCGGGGTGACCCTGGCGTTCCTGCCGGTCTCGATCGGCTGGGCGATCCTGCTGATCGGTGTGACCACCACCGTCCTGACCTTCGTCGGAGTGCTGGTCGGGCGCCGGGTGGGTGCGAGGTTCGGCAAGCCGGCCGAGATCGCCGGTGGCGTGATCCTCATCCTCATCGGCGTGAACATCGTGCTCGAGCACACGGGCGTCCTCGGCTGAGTCCTGCGCCGGCCCTCCGACCGGTGTGGCGTGCCCGCCGGGGGTGACGAGAACCCGCCGACCCCGCGACGGCGCAGCTGGCGTAGTGCCCAGGAGGCGCGGGTCGCGTCAGTCGCGCGGCATGCGCAGCTGCGCCAGCGCGGGTGCGTGCAGCGGCTGGGTCTCCCACAGGGCCGTGAAGGTCCCGTCCGACTCGTCGAGCGTGAGGTGCAGGCGGTGCGGCGTCTCGAGGAAGACGAGGTCGACGTGCAGCAGGTCGGCCGACCGGGTGGCACTCGCGGCGACCGGCGCGGCGGAGCCGGCGCCTGAGCCGCCCCCGCCGACCGAGTCGTCGGTGACGACCCAGTCCTCGGCCTCGACCCGGACCACGAGACGGGCGTCGCCCTCGACGAGGGTGAGCGTCGTCGCGGCGTCGGCCGAGGCGCGCAGGTCGACCAGGGTGAGGTCGGGCTGGTCGTTGCCGTCGGCCGCGGTGAACGACACGAGCCGGTCGGTGCCGGGGGAGTCCTGGTCGCCGTCCCGCGCCTCCTCGTCCGCCGGTCGGACGGGTGCGGCGTCGTGCTCGGTGGGACCGGCGACCCCGGGCAGTGCCAGGTCGGCGAGGCGGGACGCCAGGGCGGCGTCGGCCGGGGCGTCGCCGACGCGCGCCGCGTCCGTCCCGAAGGCGGGCAGCAGGTGCGCCCACGCCGCGTCGAGCACGGCCTGCATGTCGAGCGACTGGCCGGTCAGGGCGAGCACGACGTCGTGCTCGGGCAACACGACGGCGAACTGCCCGTAGGCGCCGTCGCCGCGATAGCCGTGGCGGGCCATCCAGAACTGGAACCCGTAGCCCTGCGCCCAGTCGGGGTTCGACTCGCCCGCGTTCGAGACGTGCGAGCGCGTGGCCTCGGCGACCCACTCGCGCGGCAGCAGCTGCACGCCGTCCCACTCGCCCTGCTGCAGGTGGAGCTGGCCGAGGGCGGCGATCGCGTGGGTGGTGGCGTGCAGTCCGCTGAAGCCGAGCTCGCGGCCGGACGCGTCGCGCTGCCACCCGACCTCGCCGATGCCGAGCGGATCGAGCAGGCGTGGTCGCAGGTACTCGCTCAGCGGCTGGCCCGTGACGCGCTGCACGATCGCGCCGGCGGCGAAGGTGCAGGGCTGGTTGTAGGCGAAGACGGTGCCGGGCTCGTCGTCGGGCGGCGTGAGCAGGAAGCCCCGGACCACGTCGACCGGGTCGAGGGCGAGCGCACGGTCGAGGGTCTCGGCGCGGTGCCCGCTGGCCATCGCGAGCACGTGGCGCACGAGCATCGAGCGGCTGCGCGGGTCGGTGACCTCGTCGTCGAGTTCGGGGAAGTGGCCGAGCACGGTGTCGTCGAGCCCCATCAGGCCCTCGGCCACGGCGAACCCGACGGCCGACGACGTGAAGCTCTTGCTCAGCGAGTAGAGCAGGTGGGCGCGGTCGGCCGAGTACGGAGCCCACCAGCCCTCGGCGACGACCTGCCCGTGGCGCAGCAGCATGATGCTGTGCGGCTCGACGCCGGCCGTGGTCTCGAGGGCGTCGACGAACGCGGCGATGCCCGCCGCGTCGACGTTCTGGGCGGAGGGCGTGCTGCGTGGCAGCGTCGTCGGAGTCACCCCCCGACCCTATGCCCGGCCCCGGAGGCGCGGGTCAGGTCACGAGGGTCAGGAGGCGCGGGTCCTGTCGGCGACGGGCGGCTCGGCCAGCACGTCGCCGAGGGGCGTCTCGGCCACGGCGTCGGCCACGACCACGGCCTCGCGGGTGCGTTCGGCCCGGACGAAGCCGATGCCGACCACGATCAGCAGGCCGCCGCCGAGTTGCAGCGGGGTCAGGGCCTCGCCGAGCAGCAGCCAGGCGTAGAGCGCGGCGGCCGCGACCTCGAGCAGGCCGACGAACGACGCCAGGCGGGAGCCGAGCATGCTGCTCGCCGTGATGCTCGTGGCGTACGCGACCGCGGTGGCGACGACGCCGACCACGAGCATCGGCACCCACCACGGCACGATCGCGTCGAACAGGGGCACGTCGGCCGCGGAGGTCGTGAACGGCACGAGCCCGGTCAGTCCCAGCAGTCCCAGCAGCCCGGCGCCGACGAGCAGGCCCGACGCCGCCAGGGCGACCGGGGGCAGGTCGCCGCTCGGCCGGGCGGCGAGCACGAAGTAGGCGGCGCAGCAGACCATCGCCGCCCCCGCCAGGGCGAGCCCGACGGGGTCGAGGGCCACGCCTCCGCTCGGGGCGACGACCAGCAGGAGGCCCGCGAAGGCGATCACGGAGCCCACGAGCACGACGGCCTGCGGGACGCGTCGCGAGGTCGCCCAGGCCACGCCGACGAGCAGCAGCGGAGCGAGGTACTCGACCAGGATCGCGGTGCCGACCGGGATGCGCACCACCGCGGCGAAGTAGAAGACCTGGGTGCCGGCGACGCCGACCACCGCCATGCCGAGCACGCGCCACCGGGCCCGCCAGATCGGACCCAGGCGGCCCCGGAGGGCGAAGAGGGCGACGGGGGCGAGCACGACCCCGCCGATCAGGGCGCGGACCGTGACGGCGGCCACGGGACTCCAGCCCGACTCGAGCAACGGCTTGACGAACGGGCCCGAGAATCCGAAGGAGGCGGCGGCCAGCAGGGCGACGAGCAGGCCGGCGGTGGTCGAGGCGGGGCGCCCCGCGGCGAGGGGCGTCGTCGCGATCGTGGTCGTGGTCGCACCGGTGCTCACGAGGACTCCTTGTGTCAGGGCCGTCGTGCACAATGGGTGCTGACGCGCCGTCTCTGTGGCGAGCGTAGGACCGCCTCTGACAAGGAGTCAACTTGCATTTCGCCCCTGACACCGAAGACGTCCTCGAGTTCAACGTCGCCCTGGTCAACACCGGTGCCGGCGCGAGTCGGTCCGGTGGCGACGAGCTCTCGACCCGTGCCGAGCTGACGGCCCTGCTCGACTCGTTCGCCTTCTCGGGCCGCTTCGACCGGGACGACGCCGAACTGGCCTCGGTGCAGGGCGTCCGGGCCGAACTGCGACGCATCTGGACGCTCGAGCGCGACCTGCTCGCCGCCGAGGTCAGCCGCATGCTGGCCGACAGCGTCTCGTCGCCCCGGCTCGTACGACACGACGCCCTCGACTGGCACCTGCACGCGACGAGCGACGACGCGCCCCTCGCCGACCGCATCCGCGTCGAGTCGGCCCTGGCGCTGGTCGACGTCATCCGCACCGACGAGACCGGCCGGCTGCGGGCCTGTGCCGCGGAGGACTGCGACGGGGTCTTCGTCGACCTGTCGCGCAACGGGTCCAAGCGGTTCTGCAGCGTCCGCTGCGGCAACCGCGTCAACATGATCGCCTTCCGGGAACGCCGGGCCGACGTCGACCGCGGCGGGTTCGACGTCGACTGAGGCGGGTTCGTCGCCGCCCGTCTCGCGTCACGCGGGATGCCATTCGGTTGGGCACAACCAAATCGTGCGCGACGTGCTACAGTCGCCGACATGACGACAGCAGCCGACACGACGACCCCGGGCCCGGCGCCCGTGCTCGACGAGCAGATCTGCTTCGCGCTCTACAACGCCTCGCGTGCCGTCACGGCGCGCTACCGCGACCTGCTCGCGCCGCTCGGCCTCACCTACCCGCAGTACCTCGTGCTGCTGGTCCTCTGGCAGGGCGGCCCGACGACGGTCTCCGAGCTCGGCCACCAGCTGCAGCTCGAGTCGGGCACGTTGTCGCCCCTGCTCAAGCGGCTCGAGGCCCACGGCCTGGTCACGCGCACGCGCTCGGCCTCCGACGAGCGCACCGTCGACGTCGCGCTGACCGACGCCGGGGTCGCGCTCCGCGAGCAGGCCGCCGGCTTCGCCGACCAGATCTGCGGCGCCACCGGTCTCGAGCTGACCGACCTGCAGACGCTGCGAGCCGACATCGCCGCGCTCGCCGCCGCCGTCCGGGCGAACACGGCCGCCCTCACCGACCAGCACCTCTGACCCGTCTCACCGACCGACCAGAACACCCCAGAACACCCCACCCCGGGCCGACCCCGACGTCGGCCCCTCAACGAAAGAAGGCGCCACATGCCCACTCGCACCTCACGCACCGCCTGGAACGG
Organism: Frigoribacterium sp. 2355; assembly: GCF_054060695.1. Taxonomy (NCBI): domain Bacteria; kingdom Bacillati; phylum Actinomycetota; class Actinomycetes; order Micrococcales; family Microbacteriaceae; genus Frigoribacterium; species Frigoribacterium sp. 2355. The sequence goes on from NZ_JBSSDL010000002.1 coordinate 197,965, forward strand.
CAGCCTCGAGACCGGCGAAGGCCAGGTCGAGCTCTCGAGCTCGAAGCTCGGCACCTACGACGTCTCGTTCCCCAAGCGTGCCGCCGACGACGCCAACGGCTCCACCAGCCCCGAAGAGCTGCTCGCCGCGGCCCACTCGGCCTGCTACGCCATGCAGTTCTCGGCCGTCCTCGGCCAGGCCGGGGGCACCGTCGAGGCCCTCGACGTCAAGGCCGACGTCTCGCTCGGCCCGGACTCGGCCGGCGGCTTCAAGCTCACCGGCATCGCCCTCACCGTCCGCGGCGAGGTCTCCGGCATCGACGAGGCCGGCTTCCTCGAGGCCGCCCAGAACGCCAAGGAGACGTGCCCCGTCTCGAAGGCCCTCACCGGCGTCGAGATCACGCTCGACGCCGCGCTCGAGGCCTAGGCCCCGACCGCAGCACCGCACCGCCTCGTGGACGCAGGAGGCGCGGGTCACCCGACCCGCGCCTCCTGCGTTCTCTGCGTCACCCGCCCGACGGCGTCACCGGTGCGACGGCGTCAGAGCCACTTCTTCCACTTGAAGACGCCCCAGATGCTCGCGCCGACCGCGACCATGGCGGCGACCGCCATCGGGTAGCCGAACTGCCAGTGCAACTCGGGCATGTGGTCGAAGTTCATGCCGTAGACGCCGCCGACCAGGGTCGGGGCGAACAGGATGGCCGCCCAGCCCGAGATCTTCTTGACCTCGTCGTTCTGCTGCAGGCCGACCTCCGACAGGCGCCGGGTCTCCTCGTTCTGGGCGAGCCCGGCCTCGGACAGGCGCCGCATCTCGTCGTTCTGCGCCTGGGTGACGAGCGTCGAGTGCACGGTCAGCGCGTTCTCGAGCAGGGCGCGGAACGTGTCGGCACGCTCGCCGATGCGCAGCACGTGGTCGAGCACGTCGCGCAGCGAGCGCTGCAACTCGACGTCGACGCCGTACTTGTCCGACCCGCGCAACAGGTTCTCGAGCATCCCCCGCAGCGGGCTCGTCGCGCGCTGGAAGCTGATCACCTCGCGCAGCAGTTCGTAGATGCGCCGTGAGACCTCGGGGTCGCCGCCGAAGAGTTCGTCCTCGATCTCGTCGATGTCCTTCTCGATGCCGGCGACGACCGGGCCGTAGCCGTCGACCACCTGGTCGAGCACGGCGTAGAGGACGGCCTCGGGTCCGAGGGCGAGCAGCTCGGGGTTCGACTCGAGGCGGCGCCGCACCCGACCCAGGTCGGGGTTCTCGGCGTGCCGGATCGTGATGACGAAGCCCGGGCCGACGAACACGTGCACCTCGCCGAACTCGACCGTCTCCTCGGCGTCCAGGTAGCGGGCCGACCGCAGCACGACGAAGAGGGTCTCGCCGAAGCGCTCGAGCTTGGCTCGCTGGTGGCCCTTGAGCGCGTCCTCGACGGCGAGCGGGTGCAGCTCGAACTCCTGCGCGATCGAGCGCACCTCGTCGGGATCGGCGCGGTACAGCCCGATCCAGGCCATGCCCTGGTGTTCGTGCAGCAACTCGAACGTCTCGTCGAGGTTCGCCGGGCTGTCGGTGCGGTGTCCCGCGACGTAGATGCCGTTGTCGATGAGTGCCATGGTCTGCGCTCCTGCCGTTCGGGGTGCGACGACCGTCTGTCGAGGGACGATGTCGTACCGGTGGTGGTCACGACAGCCGTACGGACGACGGGTGTGCGGTGGGGGCCGGGGCGACGCACACGGGCGACGAGACGACACCGGGGTGTCGGGTCGTCGACGACGTGCGTCGACAGGAGACGTCGGTGCCCGTGGGCCTCGCTCGTGGTCGGTCGGGCCCGGTGCTCAGACGAGCGGGGCGGACGGCGCGATCACGGAGCGATGCCGCGGGGCGCCAGTACTGTCACCAGCCATCGCCGCTCACCTGCCTTCCGTCGTGCTGCCGCCGGGCCCGGTGGGGCCGTGGGCCCGCCTGGGCCGTGGGACAGCGTACCCCCGGGGGCCGCGACCGTCGACCGTCGTGCGACAGGAGCGACGGGAGCGACGGGTCGGGGTGAGGGGAAGGAGGCGCGTGTCGCCGTTGACCCGTGCCTCCCGCGTCCACGATCGGGTTTCGCGACCTGCAGACGGCGTCACTCTGCCACCGGCTCGACGCAGACACGAGCCTGAGTCGCTTTCGTGACCGGATCGATACGGTGGAGCGATGAGCACCGTCGCCGTCACCGTCCTGCCCTCCGCCTCCGCCACCGCCGACTCCGAGGCGTCGTCCGGTGACGCCTGGGGCGTCGCCCCCGCGACGAGGGCGGTGGACGCGACCGACGCCCGCCTCATCGAGCTCGGCGACGAGACCGACATGATCGTCCTCGGTGGCCGCGTCGACCAGGACGCCCTGCGCGCGGCGATCGAGGAGCACCCCCGCGTCCGCGTCGTCCAGCTGCCGAGCGCCGGGGTCGACGCCTACGTCGAGACCATGCAGGCCACCGCCCGTGACGGCCTCGTCTTCACCAGTGCCAAGGGCGCGTACAGCGCACCCGTGGCCGAGCACGCCCTGGCGCTGACGCTGGCGACGCTGCGCTCCCTGCAGATCAGGGCCCGCGCCTCCTCGTGGGAGCGCGAGCAGCGCGGCATCTCGCTGAACGGAGCGTCCGTCACCATCGTCGGGGCCGGCGGCATCGGCACGGAGCTGCTGCGGCTGCTGCAGCCGTTCGACGTCGAGGTGACGATGGTGCGCCGCACCGACGAGGCCGTGCCGGGTGCCGCCCGGACGATCACGGTCGACCGCCTGGTGGAGGTCCTGCCGACGAGCGACGTCGTCGTGGTCGCGGCGGCCCTCACCGGCGGCACCCGCAGCCTGCTCGGTGCCGCCGAGTTCGCCGCCATGAAGGACACGGCCGTGCTCGTCAACATCGCCCGCGGCCCGCTCGTCGACACGGACGCGCTCGTGACGGCGCTCGCCGAGGGGCGGATCGGAGCCGCGGGCCTCGACGTGGTCGACCCCGAGCCGCTGCCCGACGGTCACCCCCTGTGGGCCGAGCCCCGTGCGCTCATCACCCCGCACCAGGCGAACACGAACGACATGACCGAGCCGCTGTTCCAGGCCCGGGTCGAGGCGAACATCCGGGCGCTCGCCGAGGGCGGGGACCCCGAGGGCGTCGTCGACGTCGAGCAGGGGTACTGAGCCCGCACCCGAGGACACCGCGCACCTGGGAGCCAGCGAACCCGAGGACGCCGCACACACGGCGACGCCGCGGACCTGGGAACGAACCCGCGCCGCACGCGTTAGACCTGGGTAGTCGCCGCGCCGACCCGACGCGACGTTCGCGAAAGGAACCCCCGCATGCCCCTCATCGGAACATCCGACCTCGACGTCTTCCCCCTCGCCCTCGGCGGCAACACCTTCGGCTGGACCAGCGACGAGGCCGAGTCGCACTCGGTGCTCGACGCCTTCGTCGCCGGCGGCGCCAACTTCGTCGACACGGCCGACGTCTACTCGGCCTGGGCCGACGGCAACTCGGGCGGCGAGTCCGAGACGGTCATCGGCACCTGGCTCGCCCAGGGTGGTGCCTCGCGTCGCGACCAGATCGTGCTCGGCACCAAGGTCAGCCAGCACCCCGAGTTCCCCGGGCTCGGCGCCGCCAACGTCGCCGCCGCGGCCGACGCCTCGTTGACCCGCCTGCAGACCGACCACATCGACCTGTACTGGGCGCACTTCGACACCGGCGACGACCTCGCCGAGACCCTCGGCGCCTTCGACGCGCTGCAGAAGGCCGGCAAGGTGCGGCACGTCGGCATCTCGAACTTCTCGCCCGAGCGCATCACCGAGTGGGTCGAGATCGCGCGCCGCGAGGGATTCGCGGCCCCGGTCGCCCTGCAGCCGCACTACAACCTCGTGACCCGCAAGTCCTACGAGCGCGACCTGGCTCCGCTCGCCGCCCTGAACCAGCTCGGCGTGACGCCCTACTTCTCGCTCGCGGCGGGCTTCCTCACCGGCAAGTACCAGAGCCGTGACGACATCGCCGGGGCCCGCAGCGGCAACGTCGAGGGCTACTTCAGCGACGAGGGGCTCGACGTCGTGGCCGCCCTGCGCGACATCGCGAGCGCCCACCAGGTCGAGATCGCCACGATCGCCCTCGCCTGGCTGCAGGCGCAGCCCCGCGTCGTCGCCCCGATCGCCAGCGCCCGCACCCTCGAGCAGCTGCCCGCGTTGCTGGCCAGCGCGAGCGTGGCCCTCAGCGCCGACGAGCTCGCCGCCCTCGAGACCGTCTCGGCCCGCGTGGCCGAGTAGCGCCTCCCGAACCGACGACCCGCGCCTCCGGGTCCGCCTCGGCCCGCGACGAGCGGGGGAGCGACGGACCCCGGAGGCGCGGTGCGTGCAGCACCGTCGGCGTACGGTCGAGCGATGAGCAGAGCGACCCCCGACCAGCGGTTCCACGGACGCATCGCCGGCTTCGGCACGGAGTCCGGCACGCGCGTCGTCGTCGGGTTGTGGGACCGTTCGCCGCTCGGCCGCTTCGTCGACGTGATGGTCGAGGGTGCGGACGGCCACCGCACGTTGCTGGCGCCGTCGCAGGCCGTGGCCGACTACGTCTCGTCGACCTACACGTTCGACGAGGTGCGCGTGCAGCCCGTGTCGTGGCGCGGCGTCGACCGGACGCTCCGGGTCTCGGCCGGCCCCGACGACGCGGGCGGCGACGTCCTCGACCTGTCGCTCGAGATCGGGCCCGTGTCCGCGCTCGGCTGGCTGCTGCGGCTCGTGCCCCGGGCGTTCGCGACCCGCCCCGGCTGGCTCATGCTGATCGACCCGGTGGCCCGACTGATCGTCCGGGGTGCCCGCACGGCGGGCACGGCCGGTGGAGGTCGTCGCGAGTACTACGGCGTGACGCTGGCCCGCCGCATCGTCGCGGCTGACGCCCGTCTCGACGGCCGCGCCCTCGGGGCGCTGGCCCCGCTCGACCCGCCCGTGCGGTTCGGTTTCGGCTCGGCGCCCGCCGATCCCAGCCTCGTCGACGTGACCACCACGATCCGCGAGCGCTGACCCGCCGCGCCGCACCGCACCGCACCGCGCCGCACCGCGTTCCGTGCACCACACCTCGTCTCGTCGCGGTGTCGTGCACGGGACGCGGTGCGGTGTGGTGCCGCCCGGTTCTCCCCTCGGGCGACACGGCGTCACCGCCCGGTGGACGAGGAGGCGCGGTGCGGCACAGTAGGACGCGTGAGCACCGCAGACACCCCCGCGCCCGAGCCGTCCGCCACCGTCCCCTCCACCACCGTCGACGCCGGGACCCCCGCCCCGAAGAAGAAGCTGATCCTCAACCTCTTCGAGATGAACTGCGTCGGGCACATCACGCACGGTCTCTGGCGACTGCCGCACAACCACCGCAGCGAGTACAAAGACCTGGCGTACTGGCTCGAGCTGGCCCGCCTGGCCGAGCGTGGCGGCTTCGACGCGATCTTCATCGCCGACGTGCTCGGTGCCTACGACGTGTTCGGTGACAGCCCGGCACCGGCCCTGCTCGAGGGCATCCAGGCGCCCAACAACGACCCGATGATGGTCGTGCCGGCCATGGCCGCGGTGACCGAGCACCTCGGCTTCGGCATCACCTTCTCGACGAGCTACGAGCCGCCCTTCGCGTTCGCGCGGAGGATGTCGACCCTCGACCACCTCACGAAGGGGCGCGTCGGCTGGAACGTCGTGACGTCGTACCTGCCGAACGCCGCCCGCAACTTCGGCCTCGACGCCGAGATCCCCAAGGCCGAGCGCTACGCCCGCGCCGCCGAGTACCTCGACGTGCTCTACAAGCTGTGGGAGGGCTCGTGGGAGGACGACGCCGTCGTCGCCGACCCCACCGCCGACGGGCTCGAGCCCGGCTCCGGCGTCTACACCGACCCCGCCAAGGTGCACGCGATCGACCACGTCGGCGAGCACTTCCGCGTCGCCGGCCCGCACCTCAGCGAGCCGTCGCCGCAGCGCACGCCCGTGCTCTTCCTCGCGACGGCGTCGCCGAAGGGCGTCGAGCAGGCGGCCCGCAACGCCGAGGTCGTCTTCACCGGCGGCCCCGCCGTCAGGGCGGTCGGCGCGGCCACGCGCGAGGCGGCGGTCGCGGCCGGACGTTCCGCCGACGACGTGTCGTTCATCGTGCAGGCCGGCGTCATCACGGGCGAGACCGACGAGGTCGTCGCCGAGAAGCTGGCGCTCTACCGCTCGTTCGCCAGCGAGCAGGGCAAGCTGATCCACCGCAGCATCCCCTTCGACGCCCCGGCGCACCCCCGCGAGCGGACCGTGCGCGAGGCGCTCGAAGCCGAGGGCCGGCTCGACCACCCGGGAGCCGCCGCGCTTCCGCTCGACATCACGGTGGGGCAGCTGATCGACTCGGTCGACGAGGCCTGGGGCGGCACGTTCTTCGTCGCCGGCACCCCGACCGTCGTCGCGGACGCCGTCGAGCGCTGGCTCGACGACGAGGGCATCGACGGCATCAACCTGCGCCAATACCACTCGTTCGACACGCTGACCGACTTCGTCGAGCTGGTCGTGCCCGAGCTGCGTCGTCGTGGTCGACTGCGCGAGGCGTACGTGCCCGGCGAGACCCTTCGCGAGCGCTTGACCGGCGGCGGACCCCGGCTCCCCGAGACGCACCCGGCGGCGGCCTACCGGCGCTGAGCCCGGGAGGGGCGGCGCGCGTCGGCGCGTCGCTCACGTCCCTCCCGGGGACGTCCCGGTCCGGGGCGGACGCGTCGACGTGGTCAGTGGGCGGCGGGGCTGCGGTACCGAGCCGGGACCGGCGGGACGCGGAGCCACGTGGTCCGGCTGACACCGCGAGCGTCCGACCACTCGACGAAGACGGTGCCGAGGGCGACCAGAGCGTCGAGCTCGACGGGGGTCGCGATGCCGAGGGGGGCCCCGGGGCGCAGCTTGTCGCGACCCCGGACCGGCCCGCCGGGCAGGTCGACGAGCACGTCCCGCGCCGGCCGGCCGACCGTGCGCAGCACGAGGCACGTGCCGAGGGGCAGGGTGGGGTCGCTGCCGTCGTTGGGCAGGTCGAGCCAGGACAGCACGAAGGTGGCGGGGCGACGCAGACGGGTGGCGCGTTCGCGGCGGATGCGGGCCGGGCGCGCCGGCGTGGTCGGGACGGTGCCCACGGTCGCGGTGGGGTCGAGGACGAGCGCCGCGTCCGAGGGGTCGTTCGTGCCCGGGCGTCCGGTGTCGGGCTCTGCGGTGTCCATCGTGTTCTGTTCCCCTGGAGTCGTGGTGGCGTGCGCGGTCGTGTCGTCGTCGACGTGACCCTCGAACGGCTCCGTCCAGCGAACCGCACTCCGGGGTGGGGGACAACGGGGCACAGGCACCCAGTACGGGGGTGGGCCGGTCCCCAATGCGGGGGACGCGCCCCGGAGGACGTCGTCCGGGGATGTCGCCCAGGGGGACGAGGGCCGGGGGCCCGGCCCGGCGGCCCCGGGTCGTCTGGCTAGGCTCGACGGGTGACCACCGCCTCCTCGTCGCCCGCTCCGTCCGCCGCCGCGAGGCCGTTGCGTCGTCTCGGCTTCCTCACCATCGGCGCCTTCGAGGGCGACGACCCGACCGTCGGACTCGAGCAGGGGCTCGAGTTGTTCGAGCGGGCCGAGGCGCTGGGGCTCGACGGCGGCTGGACCCGCACGCGGCACCTGCAGTTCGGCATCTCGTCGCCCGTCGCGTTCCTCTCGGCCGCGGCGCAGCGCACCTCGCGCCTGACCCTCGGCACGGCCGTGATGCCGCTCGGCTGGGAGAACCCGTTCCGTCTCGCCGAGGACTGGGGCACGGTCGACGTGCTCTCGCGCGGCCGGCTGCAGCTCGGCGTCAGCGTCGGCGAGCCCCGCGCCTACGACGAGGTCGGGCCGCACCTCTACGGGGACGCCGCCGACCACCAGGACTTCTCGTACGGCCGGGTCGAGAAGTTCCTCTCGCTCGTCCGGGGCGAGCAGGTCAGCGCGTTCGAGGGCACCGAGGGCATCGAGGTCTTCACCGGGCGGGTGCAGCCGCAGAGCCCCGGCCTCGCCGACCGTGTCTGGTACGGCGCGGGCAGCCCCCGGTCGGCCGAGTGGGCGGGTCGCCAGGGCCTCGGCATGTTGATCAGCAACGTCAGCTTCGCGGGCGCGCCCGGGCCGATCGAGCCCACCCTCTTCGCGGCGTCGCAACTCGAGCAGATCCGGGCCTTCCGCGCGGTCCACCCCTCGGGTCCGGAGGCGCGGGTCGCCAAGGGCGCGGTCGTCCTGCCCACCGACACGGCCACCGCCGAGCAGCGTGCGGCGTACGAGGCCTACGCGTCCTCCCGTCGCGACCGCACCACCGTGGCCCACGGACCCCGCGGCATGATGTTCGACCGCGACCTCGTCGGCCCGTCCGAGTGGATCGCCGAGCAGCTGCACGAGAACGCCGCGATGCGCGAGGTCGACGACCTGATCGTCGAGCTGCCGTTCGACTTCGGACTCGCCGAGTACACGCAGGTGCTGACCGACGCCGCCGAGCGCCTCGGCCCGCTGCTCGGCTGGCAGGCCGCCGCCCGAGGCGAGTGAGCGCTCACTCCCGGCGGTGGGGCTCGCCTAGACTCGACGCAGCACCCCGAGCCGAAGGAGTCTCCATGCAGAACTGGGCCGCCAACGTCGAGTACTCGACGACCGACCTGCGTCGCCCCACGAGCATCGACGAGCTGCGTGACGTCGTCACCGGCAGCCGTCGGGTCAAGGCCCTGGGCTCGCGCCACTCGTTCAACCGGGTCGCCGACACCGACGGCGTCCTCGTCTCGCTCGACGCGCTCGACACCCCGGTCGAGGTCGACTCGGCCGCCGGCACCGTCCGCGTCGGCGCGGGCACGACGCACGCCGCCCTCGCGGGCGAGCTGCAGCGTCGCGGCCTCGCCCTGCACAACCTCGCCTCGCTGCCCCACATCTCGGTCGCCGGAGCGGTCCAGACCGGCACGCACGGTTCCGGCGTGCGCAATCCCGCCCTCTCGGCTGCCGTCCGCGCCGTCGAGCTCGTCCGCGCGGACGGCAGCCTCGAGACCGTGCGCCGCGGTGACGACGCGTTCGGCGCCTCCGTCGTCTCGCTGGGCGCCGTCGGCGTCGTCACGAGCCTCGAACTCGACACCGTGCCGACCTTCGACGTCGAGCAGACCATCCACGAGGACCTCCCGTGGGCGGCCGCTCTCGAGCACCTCGACGCCGTACTCGCCGGCGCGTACAGCCTGAGCTTCTTCACGCGGTACGACGGCGCGGGGGTGGACCAGGTCTGGTCGAAGCACCGGGTCGGCGACGCCGTCGGTCTCGACCTCCGCGACCTCGGCGCCGTGCGGGCCGTCGCGACCACGCACATGATCCCCGGGGCCGAGACCGCTGCCGTCACGCAGCAGGGCGGCGTGGCCGGCCCGTGGCTCGAACGCCTCCCGCACTTCCGCTTCGACTTCACGCCGAGCGCCGGCGAAGAGATCCAGAGCGAGTTCCTGATCCCCGCCGAGCACGCCGCGGCCGCGATCGAGGGGCTCCGTGGCATCGCGCACACCTTCGCCGACGTGCTCATGGTCAGCGAGATCCGCACGATCGCCCCGGACGACGCCTGGATCAGCCCGAGCAGCGGACGTCAGAGCGTGGCCTTCCACTTCACCTGGCACCGCCGCCCGGACGAGGTGCTCGCCGTCCTGCCCGAGATCGAGCGGGTGCTCGGCGCGTTCGACGCCCGCCCGCACTGGGGCAAGGTCTCGACCGCCACGCACGCCGAGCTGCGCCGGGTGTTCCCGCGTCTCGGCGACTTCGCCGCCCACGTCGCGTCGGTCGACCCCGAGGGCCGCTTCCGCAACCCGTTCCTGTCCGCGTCCGTCCTCGGAGAGCCCGCGCATGTCTGAGCCCACCCCCGTCGCCCCCGTTCCGCCGCACGGCACCGTGCCTCCCGTCGTCGAGCCCGCACCGGGGGCGCCGCCGACCGCTCGCCTCGTCACGTCGCCGGTGCCGGTCTCCGGCGCGCAGGTCGTGCTCGAGCGGGACGGCTACCGGGCCGAGATCGCCGGGGTCGGGGCCACGCTGCGCACGCTCACGTTCGAGGGCCGCGACCTGGTCGTGCCGTTCGCCGCCGACGAGGTGCGGCCGGGCTTCCGCGGGGCCCTGCTCGCCCCGTGGCCCAACCGCGTGACCGACGGACGCTACGAGCGCGACGGGGTCGAACACCAGCTGCCCCTGAACGAGGTCGAGCGCGGGCACGCCCTGCACGGCCTGGCCCACTGGGCCGACTGGACCATCGACCAGGCCCAGGCCGCGCGGGCCTCGGCCTCGTTCGTGCTCGTGCCGAGCGACGGCTACCCGTGGCGGCTGGCGCTGTCGGTCGTCTACGAGCTGACCGACGACGGGCTCACGACGACGGTCACGGCCCGCAACGCGGGCACGGGCGTCGCCCCCTACGGCACGGCGCCGCACCCCTACCTCGTCGCCGGCGAGGGCCGCGTCGACGACTGGTCGTTCACGCTGCCCGCCGCAAGCTACCTCGAGGTGACCGACGACCGCCTCGTCCCCGTCGGCACGCGGCCCGTCGGTGACCGTGACGGCTTCGACTTCCGCGACGGGCACCCGGTCGGCGACCTGTTCGTCGACCACGCCTTCACCGACCTCGCGTTCGGCACCCCTGAGGGCGACGCCGGTGGGGGCCCCGGTCAGGAGGCGCGGGTCACCGCCACGGTGACCGCACGCGACGGCCACGGCGTCACCATGTCGTGGGGGAGCGAGCTGCCCTGGGTGCAGGTGCACACCGCCGACCGCCCCGAACCCGAGAACGACCGCGTCGGGCTGGCCGTCGAGCCCATGACCTGCCCGCCGGACGCCTTCAACTCGGGTGACGACCTCGTGCTGCTCGCCCCGGGCGAGGCCCACACGGCGAGCTGGACGATCACCGCGTTCTAGCGCGGCCCGACACCTCCGAACCAGCACGACACCCCACGAACCCGGGGTGTCGCGCTGGTTCGGAGGTGTCGCGCCGGGCCGCCCTCAGACGGCGACGGGTTCGGTCTGCCAGGTCATGGCCGACACCGTGCCGGGCAGGCAGCGTTCGAGGGCGGCCTCGAGCGCCCGGCGCGTGCGGCGTGCCGTCAGCTCGTCCCGGACGACGACGTCGAACCGCAGGGCCTCGGGCAGCTCGGTGAGCAGCACGGTCCCGGCGTCGGCGAGCTGCACGAGGTACTGGCCCACCTCGACCTTCGCGGTTCGGTGCTCGGCGAGCAGGCGGCGCGACAACCAGAACAGGCCGGCGGCGTCGTGCGCCGTGTGGACGGTCGCGGTCGCGGTGATCATGGGCACACTGTGACGTGACGACCGCTCACGCGCGTGAACGGCGTGTGGCGAACGTGTAAATCCTGTCGCGACACGCCGGGCGCCGACCGACTTGACAAGCACCTGGACCTCGTTCAGTATTGCCCAGCACCACCGATGTGAGCGCTCACATTCTCAGGTCAGCGCTCGACCGTCCCCGCGACGGGCCATCCCGCTCCACTCCGCGACACCCCAGCCACACGTTTCCTGACGAAGAGGTCAACCGTGAACAGCTCCTCCCACCGCCGCCCGGCCGCCCACCGGGCCGTCCGCACGTCGCCCGCCCCGCGCCTCCTCGCGGTCGCCCCGGCCTGACGTCCCCTCAGCCCCGACGGGCAGGCCTCGCGCACCCGTCGGCCCGGCGCGTCCCCGGCCACCCGAGCCGTCGAGCGCCCGCACCACAGAGATCCCCTCACAGCACCATCACCCGTCATCGACGACGCCGTCGAGATGACACCTGACACGAATGGAACAACCGTGAAGAAAAAGCTCCTCGTCGGCATCGTCGCCGTCGGCATGGCATTCTCCCTGGCCGCCTGCTCCGGCGGCGGCGGCGGACGCGGCGGTGACGCCGGCGGCAGCAGCAGCGGCGACAACGCCGGTGCGCTGGTCGGCGTCGCGATGCCCACCAAGGTGTCCGAGCGCTGGATCAAGGACGGCGACGCCGTCAAGAGCGCCCTCGAGGACAAGGGCTACAAGGTCGACCTCGAGTACGCCGACAACAAGATCCCCCAGCAGGTCCAGCAGATCAGCAACATGATCACCAAGGGCGCGAAGGTCCTCATCGTCGCCTCGATCGACGGTGGCTCGCTCAGCGACCAGCTCGACTCGGCCGCCAAGGCCGGCATCAAGGTCATCTCGTACGACCGCCTGCTGACGGGCAACGAGAACGTCGACTACTACGTCTCGTTCGACAACTACAAGGTCGGCGTCGACCAGGGCACCAGCCTCCTGACCGGTCTCGGCCTCGCCGACGCCGACGGCAAGAAGGTCGACGGCGCCTCGCCCAAGACCATCGAGGTCTTCGCCGGCAGCTCGGACGACAACAACGCCACCTTCTTCTTCAACGGCGCGATGGACACCCTCAAGCCCTACATCGAAGACGGTTCGCTGACCATCGGCTCCGGTCAGGACCAGTTCACGCAGGCCGCCACCGCGGCATGGGACCCGGCCACCGCCAAGGCCCGCATGCAGAACCTGATCGCCTCGACCTACTCGGGCGGCACCAAGCTCGACGGCGTGCTCTCGCCCTACGACGGCATCTCGATCGGCATCATCTCGGCGCTCGAGGGTGCCGGCTACACCAGCGACGCCCTCCCGGTCATCACCGGCCAGGACGCCGAGGCCGCCTCGGTCAAGTCGATCATCGAGGGTCAGCAGTACTCGACCATCTACAAGGACACGCGTCAGCTCGCCGACCAGTCCGTGGTGATGGCCGACGACCTGCTCACCGGCAAGACGCCCGAGACGAACGACGACAAGACGTACGACAACGGGGTGAAGGTCGTCCCGACGTACCTCTTCCAGCCGACCATCGTCACGAAGGACAACTACAAAGAGGTCCTGATCGACAGCGGCTACTACACCGAGGCCGACCTCAAGTAGGTCCCTCCCCTGCGAGAACCGAGGAGGCGCCGGTCGCCGACCAGCGCCTCCTCGTTTCTCTGCTCCCCAGCGGCACCCACCCGACACACGGAAGAAGGAACACGTGGCGAACACGATCCTCGAGATGCGGGAGATCACCAAGACGTTCCCCGGCGTCAAGGCCCTGCAGGACGTCACGCTCGAGGTCGAGCGCGGCCAGGTCCACGCGATCTGCGGCGAGAACGGCGCCGGCAAGTCGACGCTCATGAAGGTGCTCTCGGGCGTCTACCCGAGCGGCTCGTTCGACGGTCAGATCCTGCTCGACGGCCAGCCCGTCGACTTCAAGAACATCAACGACTCCGAGGCCGCGGGCGTCGTCATCATCCACCAAGAGCTGGCGCTCAGCCCGTTCCTCTCGATCGCCGAGAACATCTTCCTCGGCAACGAGCAGTCCAAGAACGGCTTCATCGACTGGAACAAGACCAACCTCGACGCCGCCGGCCTGCTGGCCCGCGTCGGCCTGCGCGACAACCCGGTCACCAAGGTGGTCGACATCGGAGTCGGCAAGCAGCAGCTGGTCGAGATCGCCAAGGCGCTCTCGAAGCGCGTGAAGATCCTCATCCTCGACGAGCCCACCGCCGCCCTGAACGACGACGACTCGGCCCACCTGCTCGACCTGATCAAGAGCCTGCAGGGGCAGGGCATCACGTCGATCATCATCAGCCACAAGCTCAACGAGATCAAGGCGATCGCCGACAAGGTGACGATCATCCGCGACGGCAAGACGATCGAGACCCTCGACATGCACGCCGACGAGGTGTCCGAGGACCGCATCATCAAGGGCATGGTCGGCCGCGACCTCGAGAGCCGTTACCCGGCCCACGAGTCGAAGGTCGGCGACGAGCTGCTGCGCATCGAGGACTGGACCGTCCACCACCCCCTCGACTCGACGCGCGAGATCATCCACCAGGCCAACCTCGCCGTGAAGGCCGGCGAGATCGTCGGCATCGCCGGGCTGATGGGCGCCGGACGCACCGAACTCGCGATGAGCGTCTTCGGCAAGAGCTACGGCACCGGCATCTCGGGCACCGTCTACAAGCGCGGCGAGAAGATCGACACGTCGACGGTCAGCAAGGCCATCGCCGCGGGTCTCGCCTACGCCACCGAGGACCGCAAGAAGTACGGCCTCAACCTGATCGACGACATCACGCGCAACGTGTCCGGTTCGGCCCTCGGCAAGCTCGCCAACTGGGGCTTCGTCAACCGGTCCGAAGAGAGCACCGTCGCCGAGCGCTTCCGCAAGAGCATGAACATCAAGGCGCCCACCGTGGCGTCGGTGACGGGAAAGCTCTCGGGCGGCAACCAGCAGAAGGTCGTGCTGTCGAAGTGGATGTACGCCGACCCCGACGTGCTCATCCTCGACGAGCCCACCCGTGGCATCGACGTCGGCGCCAAGTACGAGATCTACACGATCATCAACCAGCTCGCCGACGCGGGCAAGGGCGTCATCGTCATCTCGTCCGAGCTGCCCGAACTGCTCGGCATCTGCGACCGCATCTACACCCTCTCGGAGGGGCGCATCACGGCCGACGTTCCGATCGCCGAGGCGACCCCCGAATTCCTCCTGAAGTACATGACCCTCGAACGAGAGAGCCCCGTCAATGAGCGCGCCTAGCCCCACCCAGGCCACCGACCCGAAGCCCACGGGCGGGTCGCCCACCTCCCGTCAGCCGCAGTCCGGTTCGGGTGGCAACCCGATCACGGGTGCCGTCTCGTACCTCGGCGGGCAGCTGCGCCAGATCGGCCTGTTCATCGCGCTGATCGTCATCGTGCTGTTCTTCCAGGTCACCACGAACGGCATCACGCTGGCACCGATCAACGTGTCGAACCTGGTGGTCCAGAACAGCTACATCCTGATCCTGGCCATCGGCATGGTGATGGTCATCATCGCCGGCCACATCGACCTCTCGGTCGGCTCCATCGTCGCCTTCACCGGCGCCATGGCCGGCGTCATGATCACCCAGTGGGGCCTGCCCTGGCCGCTCGCCGTCGTGCTCTGCCTCGTGCTCGGCGCCCTGGTCGGGGCCTGGCAGGGCTTCTGGATCGCCTACTTCGGCATCCCGGCGTTCATCGTCACCCTGGCCGGCATGCTCGCGTTCCGCGGTGCCGCCCAGATCGCCCTCCAGAGCCAGCAGATCTCGCCCTTCCCCCAGGGGTTCCGCGACATCGGGTCGGGCTTCCTGCCCGCCTTCGGCACCACCGGGTACGAGCCGCTGACGCTCGTCCTCGGCGCCGTCGCCTCGTTGGCCCTCATCGGCACCGGCCTCCGCGGCCGTGCCACGCGTCGCAAGTACCAGCTCGAGGACGAGCCCTTCCTGTGGTTCATCACCAAGATGGTCTTCACGGTCGCCCTGGTCATGTACGTCGGGTTCCTGCTCGCCAGCTACTCGGGCACCCCGATCGTCCTGGTCGTGCTCGCGGTGCTCGTCGTCGCGTACTCGATGATCATGAAGAACTCGGTGTTCGGTCGTCACGTCTACGCGATCGGTGGCAACCTGCACGCCGCCGAGCTGTCCGGCGTCAAGACGAAGCGCGTCACGTTCCTGCTCTTCGTCAACATGGGCGTCATCGCCGCCCTGGCCGGCGTCGTCTTCACCGGTCAGCTGAACCTCGCCAGCCCCAGCGCCGGCAACGGGTTCGAGCTCGACGCCATCGCGGCCGTGTTCATCGGTGGCGCCGCCGTCACCGGCGGCATCGGCACGGTCACCGGCGCCATCGTCGGTGGTCTCATCATCGGCATCCTGAACAACGGCATGTCGATCCTCGGCGTCGGCACCGAGTACCAGTCCCTGATCAAGGGCCTCGTGCTGCTCGCCGCGGTCGCGTTCGACGTCTTCAACAAGCGTCGCGCCGCCTCGTCCGGCAAGTAACGAGCGGCCACCATCCGCGAGAGGCGCGGTTCCCGGTCACGGGAGCCGCGCCTCCTCGTCTCCCCGCCCCCGGCGGGCACCGACCAGACCGCAGGAGGCGCGGGCCGGCCGCACACGACGCCACCGTCCCGAAAACCGAACCGAACTAGGATCACCTCGTGGCAACCCTCTTCGACGTCGCGGCCGCAGCCGGCGTCTCGCACCAGACCGTCTCGCGGGTCGTCAACGGCGACCCGACGGTCCGTCCCGCCACCAAGGCCAAGGTCGACGTCGCCATCGACGAGCTCCACTACCGGCCGAGCCTCACCGCCCGGGCGCTGGCCAGCCGCAAGACGAGGTCGCTCGGCGTGATCAGCACGGGGTTCCCGTTCTACGGGCCGTCGAGCACGATGCACGGCTTCAACGGTGCCGCCCGACGAGCCGGGTACCAGGTGTCGATGGCCACCCTCGACGTCGACGACCGGCAGGGCATGCGGCAGGCCCTCGACTCCTTGGTGGGCCAGAACGTGGCGGCCATCGTGCTCATCGCGCCCGACGCCGAGGCCCTCGAGGTGCTGCGGCGTTCCGGGGTGTCGGTGCCGCTGGTCACCGCCGACAGCGAGGCCGAGGACGGCCACCACACGGTCTCGTTCGACCAGGCCGCCGGGGCCGAGGCGGCCGTCGAGCACCTCGTCTCGCTCGGTCACCGCCGCATCGCCCACGTCGCCGGGCCCGACGGGTGGATGGACGGCCGCGACCGCGAGCGGGGCTGGCGCGAGGCCTGCGAACGGCTCGGCGTCGACTCGACGGTGCTGCTGCGCGGCGACTGGACCCCGGGCTCCGGTCATCGCATCGGCCGAGAGCTGGCCGGACGCGACGACGTCACGGCCGTGTTCTGCGGCAACGACCAGATGGCGCTCGGCGTCGTGCACGCGTACGTCGACGCCGGTCGGGTCGTGCCGCGTGACGTGAGCATCGTCGGCTTCGACGACATCCCCGAGGCCGAACACTTCGTCCCGCCGCTGACCACCGTGCGGCAGGACTTCGAGGCGCTCGGGCGCCGACTCATGACGACCGTCGAGGCCGTCCTCGCCGGTGACGAGGCGCCCGTGGCGGCGCTCGACCCCGAGCTCGTCGTCCGCCGCTCGACGGCCGCCCCGGCCCGCTGACCGACCCCGAACCGCCCGTGCGAGATTGCACGGTCCCACTCGCTCATGTGAGAATGTGAGCGCTCACTTTCGCATCAGGACAAGGACGTTCCATGGCTGAGACCGCCATCCCCTCCGACCCGTCGCCCGCGGCCCCCGACCCCACCGGCGCCTCGGCCGAGACGTACGTCGTCGGCGTCGACTACGGCACGCTCAGTGGCCGCGCGGTCGTCGTGCGCGTGCGCGACGGCGCCGAACTGGCCAGCGCCACGTTCGAGTACCCGCACGCGGTGGTCGACCGCACGCTGCCCGGAACGGGCGAGCGCCTGCCCGCCGACTGGGCCCTGCAGGTGCCGTCCGACTACGTCGACGTGCTGAAGAACGCCGTTCCCGAGGCCCTCCGCGCGTCGGGCGTCGACCCCGCCGCGGTCGTCGGCATCGGCACCGACTTCACGGCCTGCACCATGGTCCCGACCACCGCCGACGGCACCCCGCTCAACGAGCTCGACCGCTTCGCCGACCGCCCGCACGCGTTCGTCAAGCTGTGGCGTCACCACGCCGCGCAGGGCCAGGCCGACCGCATCAACGAGCTGGCCGCGTCGCGTGGCGAGTCGTGGCTGCCCCGGTACGGCGGGCTCATCTCGAGCGAGTGGGAGTTCGCCAAGGGCCTGCAGCTGCTCGAAGAGGACCCCGAGGTCTACGCCGCGACCGAGCACTGGGTCGAGGCCGCCGACTGGATCGTCTGGCAGCTCAGCGGGCGCTACGTCCGCAACGCCTGCACCGCCGGGTACAAGGGCATCTACCAGGACGGCGAGTACCCCAGCCGCGAGTTCCTCGCCGCCCTCAACCCCGACTTCGCCGACTTCGCCGAGACCAAGGTCGTGCACGAGATCGGCGCCCTGGGCGACGTCGCGGGCACGCTGACGGCCGAGGCCGCCGGCTGGACCGGACTGCCCGAGGGCATCGCCGTGGCCGTCGGCAACGTCGACGCGCACGTCACGGCCCCGGCCGCCAAGGCCACGCAGCCCGGCCAGATGGTCGCCATCATGGGCACGAGCACCTGCCACGTCATGAACGGCGACAAGCTCGCCGAGGTGCCCGGCATGTGCGGCGTCGTCGACGGTGGCATCGTCGACGGCCTCTACGGCTACGAGGCCGGTCAGTCCGGCGTCGGCGACATCTTCGCCTGGTACGTGAAGAACCAGGTGCCGCAGTCGTCGGTCGACGACGCCGCGGCGGCCGGCAAGAGCGTGCACCAGCACCTCACCGACCTCGCCTACGAGCAGCCCGTCGGGGCCCATGGCCTCGTGGCCCTCGACTGGCACAGCGGCAACCGCTCGGTGCTCGTCGACCACGAGCTGAGCGGCGTCATCGTCGGCCAGACGCTCAGCACGACGCCCGAAGAGGGCTACCGGGCCTTGCTCGAGGCCACGGCGTTCGGCACGCGCCGCATCGTCCAGGCCTTCGAGGAGTCGGGCGTGCCGGTCACCGAGTTCATCGCCGCGGGCGGCCTGCTCAAGAACGCCCACCTCATGCAGACCTACAGCGACGTGCTGCGCCTGCCGATCTCGACCATCACGAGCGAGCAGGGCCCGGCCCTCGGGTCGGCCATCCACGCCGCCGTCGCCGCGGGCGCCTACGCCGACATCCGCGCCGCGGCCGAGGCCATGGGCAGCGTCGACCGGGCGACCTACGTCCCCGACGAGGCGGCCGCCGACGCCTACGACGCGTTGTACGCCGAGTACCTGCTGCTGCACGACTGGTTCGGTCGGGGCGGCAACGACGTGATGCACCGCCTGCGGGCGATGCGTCGCGAGGCGACCCGCGCCTCCTCGGCTCCCTCGGCGACGACCGAGGGCGGTGGAGGCACGGATGCCGTCGAGCAGGACGCCACGGCCTCCGCCACGAGCGACGCGCAGGTGACCGCATGACCGGCTGGATCGACCGCTCGACGCAGGCGGCCATCGACGCCACCCGAGAAGACGTCGCCACCCTGCACGCCGAGCTGGTGCGCTACGGGCTCGTCGTCTGGACGGGCGGCAACGTGTCGGGTCGCGTGCCCGGCACCGACCTCTTCGTGATCAAGCCCAGCGGGGTGCTCTACGACGACCTCACGGCCGAGAACCAGATCCTCTGCCGCCTCGACGGCACCGTGGTCGAGGGCACGCCGGGCAGCGACCGCAGTCCGTCCAGCGACACCGCCGCCCACGCCTACGTCTACCGCACCATGCCGCACGTCGGGGGAGTCGTGCACACGCACTCGACCTACGCCACGGCCTGGGCCGCGCGCGGCGAGGCGATCCCGTGCGTGATCACGGCGATGGCCGACGAGTTCGGCGGCGAGATCCCCGTGGGGCCGTTCGCGATCATCGGCGACGACTCGATCGGCCGCGGCATCGTCGCGACGCTCGAGGGGCACCGCAGCCGGGCCGTGCTGATGCAGAACCACGGCGTCTTCACGATCGGCAAGGACGCCCGCGACGCGGTCAAGGCCGCCGTCATGACCGAGGACGTGGCCCGCACCGTCCACATCACCCGCCAGCTCGGCGAACCCATCCCCATCCCGGCAGAGAGCATCGACGCCCTCTTCGACCGGTACCAGAACGTCTACGGACAAGCACCCGCAGGAGAACTGAAGTGACGAACGACACCCTCGACCCCACCGCCTTCCTCGCCTCGCGCGAGGTCTGGTTCCTCACCGGCAGCCAGGGCCTCTACGGCGAAGAGACGCTCCAACAGGTCGCCGACCAGTCGCGTGCCATCGCCGACGAACTCGCCGCCGCCTCCGACGTGCCCGTGCGCCTCGTCTGGAAGCCCGTCCTGACCGACGCCGACGCGATCCGTCGCACCATGCTCGAGGCGAACCTCGACGACTCGGTCATCGGCGTCACGGCCTGGATGCACACCTTCAGCCCGGCCAAGATGTGGATCGGCGGCCTCGACGCCCTGCGCAAGCCGCTGCTGCACCTGCACACGCAGGCCAACGTCGCGCTGCCCTGGGCCGACATCGACTTCGACTTCATGAACCTCAACCAGGCCGCCCACGGCGACCGCGAGTTCGGCTACATGCAGACCCGTCTCGGGGTGCCCCGCAAGACCGTCGTCGGCCACGTCAGCGACCCGCGCGTGCAGCAGCAGGTCGGCACCTGGATGCGCGCCGCCGCGGGCGCCTCGGCCATGCGCTCGCTCAAGCTGGCACGCTTCGGCGACAACATGCGCTTCGTCGGCGTGACCGAGGGCGACAAGACCGAGGCCGAGCTGGCCTTCGGCGTCCAGGTCAACACCTGGGGCGTCAACGAACTGGCCGAGGCCGTCGCCGCGGCGTCCGAGACGGCGATCGACGCGCTCGTCGCGGTGTACGAGGCCGAGTACGACGTGGTCCCCGCGCTGCGGGCGGGCGGCGAGCGTCACCAGTCGCTCCGAGACGGTGCGGCGATCGAGATCGGTCTGCGCTCGTTCCTCGAAGAGGGCGGGTTCAGTGCCTTCACGACGAACTTCGAAGACCTGGGTGCACTCAAGCAGCTGCCCGGCCTCGCGGTCCAGCGCCTGATGGCCGAGGGCTACGGCTTCGGTGCCGAGGGCGACTGGAAGACCTCGGTGCTGGTGCGTGCGGCCAACGTGATGGGCGCCGGGCTGCCGGGTGGCGCCTCCTTGATGGAGGACTACACGTACCACCTGGTGCCCGGCGAGGAGAAGATCCTCGGGGCGCACATGCTCGAGGTCAGCCCGGCGCTGACGTCGGGCCGCGCCTCCCTCGAGGTGCACGCGCTCGGCATCGGCGGCAAGGACGACCCGGTGCGCCTGGTCTTCTCCGCCGACCCCGGCCCGGCCGTCGTCGTCGCGATGAGCGACGTGCGCGACCGCTTCCGCCTGACGGTCAACGTCGTCGACGTGGTCGACCCCGACGAGGACCTGCCGAACCTCCCGGTGGGGCGCGCGGTGTGGAAGCCCCGTCCGTCGTTCGCCGTGTCGGCCGAGGCGTGGCTGACGGCCGGCGCCGCCCACCACACGGTCATGTCGACCGCGGTCGGGCTCGAGGCCTTCGAGGACCTCGCCCGCATCGTCGAGACCGAGCTGCTCGTGATCGACGAGGACACCCGCATCCGCGACTTCCGTCACGAGGTCGCCTGGAACGCCGCGTACCACCGCCTCGCCCGCGGCCTGTAGGCCGCACCCGACTCGCGCCCTCCGCGCCCCTCCGTGCCGTCCGCGCATCGAGTGGTCCCGGATCGTCCTCCGCCCCACGGCGGACGACGGTCCGGGACCACTCGTTTTGCCTCGCGGGGCATACGACGACGCCCGTCGTTGTTCACCCCCGCATGAGCATTCCCCTCTCGATCCTCGACCTCGCCCCCGTCGCACCCGGCCAGACCGTGCGCGAGAGCTTCGCGGCCTCCGTGGCCCTGGCGCAGCAGGCCGAGGCGAGCGGGTACCGGCGGGTCTGGTACGCCGAGCACCACAACATGGCCTCCATCGCCTCGAGCGCGACGTCGGTGTTGATCGCCCACATCGCGAGCCAGACCTCGACCATCCGCCTCGGCTCGGGCGGCGTCATGCTCCCGAACCACTCGCCGCTCGCCATCGCCGAGCAGTTCGGCACCCTCGAGACCCTGCACCCGGGGCGCATCGACCTCGGCCTCGGCCGAGCCCCCGGCAGCGACCAGGCCACGTTCCGTGCCATGCGCCGCGACCCCTCGTCGTCCGAGCGATTCCCGCAGGACGTCGTCGAACTGCAGGCGTTCCTCGCGGGGGAGTCGCGCGTCGCCGGCGTCCAGGCCGTCCCCGGGGCGGGCACGAACGTGCCGCTGTACATCCTCGGTTCGTCGCTGTTCGGTGCCAAGCTCGCCGCCGCCCTCGGTCTGCCCTACGCCTTCGCCTCGCACTTCGCCCCCGGTGACCTGGTGGACGCCGTCTCGGCCTACCGTCGCGAGTTCCAGCCGTCGACCCAGCTGAGCGAGCCGTACGTGCTCGCCGCCGTCAACGCGATCGTCTCCGACGACGCGGACGACGCCGACACGCAGTTCGCCGCCGTCAAGCGTCAGCGCCTCATGATGCTGCTGCGCCAGAGCGGGCAGATCGACCCCACCCGCGAGTTCGGCGACGACGAGCTCGACCACCTGCTGCGCACCCCGGTGGGGCAGCACGTCCAGACCATGACGACCTACACCGCCGTCGGCACGCCCGGCGACGCACGCGAGTACATGGAGCAGTTCGCCCGCACCGCCCAGGCCGACGAGCTGATCGTCGCGCACTCGGCGTCGTCGACGGAGGCGCGCCTCCGGTCGGTCGCGCTCCTCGCCGACGCGATGCAGCTGGCCCCCGCCGCCGCGTAGCGCGTCGGCGCCAGCCCGCCGCCGCACGGCCCCGCCCCGGCATAGCCCGCTGTTGCCGACCCGCCCCCGCACGGCCCGCCGTCGCACGGCCCGTCGGGGCCGGGATCGCGCCGGCGGCTACGGCGCGGTGAACAGGAAGACGAACACGACGGCGACGGGCTGCAGCGCGGCCCCGCCGAGCAGCATCGTGCGCCGCACCCACGGTCGCGACGAGATCGCGGGCGTGCCGAGCAGGGGGCTGAGGGGCATGAGAAGGCGGAACAGGCTCTGCTGGGGCAGGAACACCGCGACGAGGTAGGCGAAGAACCCCGCGGTGAACGCGACGACCTCGTGACCGAGCCGCAGCGTCGAGCGTCGGCTCACCCAGAACGTGAACGACGCGATGATGGCCAGCACGAGCACGATGCCCCCGATGCCCAGCCACCGCCCGGCGAGGAGGAACCACGGGGTCAACGGCACGAACGCCGGGCGGCCGACGTAGTCCACCCACCAGGCCATCTCGGTCTCGAGGTAGGCGTCGGACTGGCCCGTGACCACGTGGGCGACCACCGGCCAGGCGAGTCCCGCCGCGGCCATCCAGAGCCCCGCCACGACGATCGTCGTCAACTCACGCTTCGGCATCCGGCCACCGACGACGAATTCGCGCAGCCCGGCCCAGGCACGACGGAACGTCGTGCGGGCGGCGAGGACGAGTGCAGGAGGCGCGCTGCCGATCCCCGCGATCCGTCGCGTCCCGGCGCCTCCGGGAGACCGCGGCGTCGACGCGGACGGCGTGCCGGCACCCGCCGCGCCGTGCCCCGTGGCCGAGGCCGAGGTCGAAGCGGAGGTCGAAGCGGAGGACGTGGTCGAGGCAGCGGCAGCGGCCGTGCGGGCCCCGGGCCGCTCCCGCTCGGTGTGCCACCGCACGATCAGGTGGATGCCGAGCGCCAACGCCAGGGCGAGCGCCCCGGGTCGGACGAACGAGGCGACGATGCCCGCCGCCGCCACGAGCGGGTAGTTCCGCCGCTGCATGGCGAGCAGACCGCCGAACATCAGCAGGAGGAAGAGGCTCTCGGCGTAGCCGACCGACATGACGAAGGCCATCGGTCCGAAGCAGAACAGCAGCACGGCCCAGAGGGCGCCGGTGCGTCCGACCTTCGTCACCAGCAGGCGATGGAGGACGACCGCCGCGGCCGCACCGAAGACGGTGGCGAGCAGAGGGGCGGCGACGACGAAGTCCATGCCCGTGGCGACCATCAGCAAGTGGCAGAGGTACGGGAAGACCGGCAGGAACGCCCACTCGTTCGGCAGCACCTCGCCGGCCGCGTCGGTCGGCAGGGTCGAGGGATAGCCGTGCAGCGCGATGGTGCGGTACCGGTCGGCGTCCCACGACGAGGTGAAGTCGAGGAAGCTGCGGTCGCTGCCGGGGGTGATGAAGGTCGCACCGGCGAGTTTCGCGACCTCGTAGACGGCGAAGAGGACGCTCGTCGAGAACAGCCGCGACGCGAGGTAGACGACCAGCACGCTGCGCCAGCTGCCCGAGAACCGATCGGCGAGACCGACCGAGAAACCGGGTCGGCGCAGCCTCGCCGCCGACGGCGACGCGATCGTCTCGCGGCTCACCGCCCCGCCCCGTGTCCGGTCATCTGGACGACGCTACCAAGAGTCGGCTGTGACGGGGCAAGATCGTCCCGTGCCCCTTCCGTCCTTCGCCGCCCTCGGGATCGACGACGTGGCCGTCGCGGTCTACCGTCACGTCGTCGCCGGGGCCGGGCTGGCGGACGCCGCGGGAGCGGCGGCCGGGCCGACGCCCCAGGCCGTGGCACGGGCCGTGCACCTCGACGAGGCGACGGCCCTGGCCGCCCTGGAGCGCCTCCGTTCGCTCGGGCTCGTCCAGCGCTCGGCGGGGGGCGAGGGCTACGGCGCGGTGGACCCGCGCGTGGCCGTGCCGGCCGTCGTCGCCGCGCGTGCCGACGCGCTCGTCGAGGTGCGCGCGGCCGTGCCCGAGCTGGGAGCGCTGTTCGACGAGGGCCGCCGCCCGCACGACGCCGACGAGCTCACGCGGGTGGTCGTCGGTCACGCGGCCGTGGGGGACTGGTACTCGAGGCTGGAGCACCGGGCGACCACCGACTTCGTCGCCTTCGACCGTCCGCCCTACGTGGTCGCGTCGAACGAGTCCACCCAGCGGGTCGCCCTCGGGCGCGGCGTGCGGTGGCGGGCGGTGTACACGGTCGCCAGCATCTCGGCCGACGGCAGCTGGCAGGGCGTCCACCGCCTCGGCGCCGACGGGGAGGAGGCCCGCATCACGCACGACCTGCCGGTCAAGCTCGCCGTCGCCGACCGCCGGGTCGCCCTCGTCTCGATCGGGCACGACCCCGACCGGCCCGAGGCCCTCGTGACCGAGTCCGAGCCGCTCGTCGCCGCCCTCCACGACCTGTTCGAGGCCCGGTGGCGCAGCGCGTTGCCCGTGCCGGGCACCCCGGGGGCCGGTGGGGCCGCGGTCGACTGGGCCGCGGTGGCCGCGCGACTGGCGTCGTCGTCGACCGTGCCGGCGACGTCGGGAGCCACCGTGCCGTCGCGGGACCAGGAGGCGCGACTCGCGATGCGACCCCCCACCCCCGCCGAGCGCGACCTGCTCGCCCTCGTGGCGGCGGGGGCGACCGACGAGGTGATCGCGGGTCAGCTCGGCATCTCGTCCCGCACGCTCCGGCGGCGCCTGCACGCCCTCTTCGACGAGCTCGGCGCGAGCAACCGGTTCCACGCCGGAGTCGAGGCCGCGCGCCGCGGCTGGGTCTGAGTCAGCCGACGCCCAGGCCTCTCACGGCTCACCCATCGAGTCGCCTCGATAGCGTCCCGGACGTGATCGATCCTCCCCGTGCGGAGCCCTCGTGCTGAGGCTCTCCCTGATGTCCGCGGGCACCCTCGCCGCCGTGTACGCCGTGGCCGGAGCACTCGTGGTCTCGACGGTGCGCCGTCCGCGCGGGGCCCGCACCTGGTGGCGCTGGGTCGCCGCAGCCGCCGCGCTGGGGGCCTGCCTCGGCGCGCTGGTCACCTGGTGGCTCGGAGACGTCGAGGACGTCCTCGACGTCCCGCCCACCTGGGTCGACCGTCTCTGGGTCGGGGCCTTGCTGGCGGTGGTCGGCGGGGCCGTGGTCGCCGTGGTGCGCGGAGGCGCGGGGCGGCGGGTCCTCGCCGCCTCGACGATCGTCGTGACGGCCCTCGCCACGGGCCTCGCGATCGATCGCGACAGCGGGCTCTTCCCGACCGTGGGGGCCCTGCTCGGCGTGTCGGACGTCTCGCCGCTCGTCGTCCCGGACGCGCAGGGGGCGGCCGTGCGGGCCGGCCGGACGTCGACCCCGGCGGCACCGGACCTGGGTCGCACCTGGCGGGCACCCGCCGACCTGCCGTCCCGCGGACGGCTCGGCAGCGTCGCCATCCCGGGCGCGGCGTCCCACTTCGACGCGCGGGACGCCCTGGTGTACCTGCCGCCCGCCGCCCTCGTGACCGATCCGCCGCCCCTGCCCGTCGACGTCGTCCTGTCCGGACAGGGTCCCGGCGCCGCGCCGGAGAACCTCGTCGACGCCGGACGGATGGTCGAGACCCTCGACGCCCTCGCCCGCACGCATCACGGCCTCGCGCCGATCGTCGTGATGCCCGACCAGCTCGAGCGGCCGACCAACAACCCGATGTGCGTCGACGGACCCCTCGGTCACAGCGAGACCTACCTGACGGTCGACGTGCCCCGGTGGATCACGAGCCATCTCTCGGTCCAGGCGCCCGGTCGGGCGTGGGCCGTGTCGGGCTTCTCGGAGGGCGGCACCTGTTCGCTCCAGCTGGCGGCGGGCCACCCCGAGCTCTTCGCCTCGTTCGTCGACGTCTCGGGGCAGCGGGGACCACTGCTGGACGGGGGAGCCCGGGCGACGGTCGAGCGCGGCTTCGCCGGCGACCGGGCGGCCTACGACGCCGCCCAGCCGCTCGCCGTGCTGGCCGCCCGGGCCCCCTACGCCGACAGTGCCGGGTTCTTCGCGGTCGGCGGGACCGACTCGCGCTACGGACCCGTGATGCCCGTCGTCGCGGCGGCCGCCCGGGCCGCAGGCATGGACGTCACCCGCCACGTCGTGCCCGGCAGCGGCCACGACTGGTCGACGGCGTCGCGCGGGCTCGGCGCGGGGACGGCCTGGGCGGCGGCGCGGCTCGGGCTGACGACGCGGTAGGGAGGCGCGGCGAGGCGACCGTCCGCCGAAGGGGGGACGACGTCGGTGCCCCGCCCGCGCCTCCTCGTGTGAACTCTCTGGCCGAAGCCGGTCAGTGGCCGGTTTCGGCCATGGCCCCCACTAGAGGGTCACCGACATTCACAGGTAGTTCTTATGGATCGACCGCGGCCCGGGGCTGCGGCGCACCACCGACAGCACGTCCCGAACGACGTGCATCGAAAGGCGATCCGTGATCACACCATCCGGCC
Source organism: Frigoribacterium sp. 2355 (assembly GCF_054060695.1). Lineage (NCBI taxonomy): Bacteria > Bacillati > Actinomycetota > Actinomycetes > Micrococcales > Microbacteriaceae > Frigoribacterium > Frigoribacterium sp. 2355. The sequence continues at coordinate 224,651 of NZ_JBSSDL010000002.1, forward strand.
GACGCAGGCCGACCGCTCCGCCCCGCACCCGACTCCGTGGCGGCTTCGCCACCCTCCTCGCCACCGGCGTCGTCGCCGCGGGCCTCGTCGCGGTGCCGGCCACCGCCTCCTTCGCCGCGGACGGCCCGGCCGTCGTGGGCGACAGCCAGTTCTCCGACGGCAAGTACATCGTCACGTTGCGCGAGCCGGCGGCCGCGACCTACGAGGGCGGGCAGCCGGGCCTCGCCCGCACGGCCGTGCCCGAGGGCAGCGACCTCGACGCGCAGAGCGCTCCCGTGCAGGACTACGCCGAGCACCTGAAGGGCGTCCAGCAGGACGTCGCGGCGGCGGCCGGCGCCACCGTCCAGGCGAGCTACGCCATCACGACCAACGCCTTCGCGGCCGACCTCACGGCCGCCCAGGCCGCCGAGCTCGCGAGCGACCCCTCGGTCGCCGCCGTCTCGAAGAACGAGCTGCTCAAGCTGCAGGCGACGCCGTCGACCGAGTTCCTCGGCCTGGGCGACGCCGAGGGGAACGGCGGCGTCTGGGACGCCGTCGGCGGACGCGAGAAGGCCGGCGAAGGCGTCGTCGTCGGCATCATCGACTCGGGCATCGCGGCGGGCAACGCCTCGTTCGCCGGTGACCCCCTGGGGTCGGCCAGCGACGCCGAACCCCACCTCGACGGCGACCGGACCGTCTTCGCCAAGGGCGACGGTGGCACCTTCACCGGCGTGTGCCAGACCGGCGTGCAGTTCGACGCCGGCGACTGCAACACGAAGCTGATCGGTGCGCGCTACTTCGTCGACGGCTTCGGCGTCGGCAACATCGGCACCGAGGAGCAGGGCGAGTACCTCTCTCCCCGCGACGGCAACGGCCACGGCTCGCACACGGCGTCGACCGCCGCGGGCAACGCCGACGTCGAGGCCACCATCGGCGACCGTTCGTTCGGCACCGTCTCGGGCGTCGCCCCGGCCGCCAAGATCGCGGCCTACAAGGTCTGCTGGGACGGCCCCGACCGCGTCGCCACCGACGACGACGGCTGCGCCACGCTCGACCTGATCGCCGCCATCGAGGCCGCGGTCACCGACGGCGTCGACGTCATCAACTACTCGATCGGCGGAGGCGGGGCCACGAGCACCTTCTCGGCCACCGACCAGGCGTTCCTCGGCGCGGCCTCGGCCGGCGTCTTCGTGGCGGCCTCGGCCGGCAACGACGGCCCGACCGCTACCACCGCCGACAACGCGGCACCGTGGATCACCACGGTCGCGGCGTCGACCATCCCCAGCTACAGCGCGACGGTTCGGACCGCCGACGGCACCGACTACTTGGGCGGCTCGATCACCGTGCCGACCGGCACCGACGGCCTGACGGGCGACTTCGTCTCGTCGACCGCCGTCGCGGCCGCCGGCGCCGACGCCACCGCGGTGACCCTCTGCGCACCGGACACGCTCGACCCGACCAAGGCCGCCGGCACGATCGTGCTCTGCGACCGCGGCGTCTACGACCGCACGGCCAAGTCGGCCGAGGTCGAGCGCGCCGGCGGCATCGGCATGGTGCTGGTCAACCCGACGAGCAGCTCGGTCGACCTCGACGAACACGCCGTCCCCACGGTCCACCTCAACGCCGACGACTACGACGCGGTCCACGCGTACGCCGACACCGAAGGTGCCACCGTCACCCTGCTCGACGGCAACCCGGGCGCACTGCCCGAGCCCGCCACCCCCCAGATCGCCGGCTTCTCGTCGCGCGGCCCGGTGACGGCCGACGGTGGCAACCTGCTGAAGCCCGACATCTCGGCCCCCGGCGTGGCGATCCTCGCCGACGGTGCCAACGCGCAGGGCGAGCCCGGCACGTACGAGTTCCTCTCGGGCACGTCGATGTCGTCCCCCCACATCGCCGGTCTGGCCGCGCTCTACCTCTCGAAGGACGTCCACCCCGACTGGACCCCGGACGAGGTCAAGTCGGCCATGATGACGACCGCCTACGACCTCGTCGGTGAGGACGGTGCTCCGAGCCGGGACGTCTTCGCCCAGGGCGCCGGCCACGTCGACCCGACCGCGTTCCTCGAACCCGGGCTGCTCTACGAGAACGGTCCGGCCGACTGGCAGGCCTACGTCGACTCGATCGACACCGTCGAGGGCACGGACTCGTCGCTCAACCTGCCGTCGATCAGCGTCGGCTCGCTGGCCGGCACCGCCCAGGTCACGCGCACCGTCACCTCGACCGGGGCGGGGACCTACACGGTCGCCCCGATCGAGATGGACGGCGTGACGGCGACGGTCGAACCCTCGACGTTGACCTTCGGCGCCGCGGGCGAGGAGCAGGACTACACGGTCACCTTCACCCGGACGACGGCGGAGCTCGACCAGTTCGCCACCGGCTACCTCACCTGGTCCGACGGGACCCGCGACGTGCGCAGCCCGCTCGCCGTGCGCCCCGTCCAGCTGCAGGCCCCGGCCGAGGTGGTCGGCGAGGGCGCCACGGGCGAGAAGGCGTTCGACGTCACGGCGGGCGACGCCCTCGAGCTGCCGCTCACCACCGAGGGCCTCGCCGCCGGGCAGGTCACGACCGGCTCGGGTGCGGCAGGCACCGCGGCGGCCGAGACGCCGGTCACGATCGCCGAGGGCACCAGCCACGCGCGCTTCGTGCTCGACAGCGCCGACGACACCGCGGACCTCGACCTGCTCCTCTACACGGCCGGCGCCGACGGTGCGCCCGACCGGCTCGCGGCGTCCTCGGCCACCGGTTCGGCGGACGAGCAGATCGACCTCGACGCCCCCGCGGCAGGAGAGTACGTGCTGCTGGTCGACTTCTACAGCGGTGCCGGGCAGCTCGACTACACGCTGACGTCGTACCTGCTCGACCCGGCGACGGCCGTCGGAGGCTTCACGGTCGACCCGGCTACCCTCTCCGCAGGGCTGGGCGAGACGGAGACGCTGACCGCGTCCTGGACGGGCCTGCCCTACGAGCAGACCTTCCTCGGCCGCGTCGTGTACGGCGACACCGGACAGGTCACCTATCTCACGGTCGCCTCGGGAGAAGAGCCCGAGACGCCCACCGATCCGGGTCCCGGCCCGGGCCAGCCCGGCCACCCCGGTCAGCCCGGACACCCCGGCGGCTGGAGCCTCGGTGACATCCTGCAGTGGATCTGGAACGCCCTCGGCGACCTCTTCCACGGCTGGTTCCCCTGGCGCGGGTAGCACCCGCGGCCTGACGGCCTGACGGCCTGAGCCACCCGGAGGCGGTGGTCACCTTCCCCCGGCAGGGCGACCACCGCCTCCTCGCGTCCCCGCCCCCTCCCGCCCGCCTGCCCCGCCCCGTGGTGTCGGCAACTCCTGGCCCCTGCTGCGGCGGCGGTCGCCAGCGGGGGAGTCGGGGCGGGTGTCGGTCAGCGTGCAGGAGTTGCCGACCGGGGGTGGTCCGTGTCGGCAACTCCTGGTCCCTGCTGCGGCGTCGCTCGCCAGCGGGGGAGTCGGGGCCGGTGTCGGTCAGGGTGCAGGAGTTGCCGACCGGGGGCCGTCCGTGTCGGCAACTCCTGGCTCGTGCTGCGGTGGGGTTCGCATGCCGGGGAGTCGGGGCCGGTGTGGGTCAGGGCGCAGGAGTTGTCGACCGGGGGCCGTCCGTGTCGGCAACTCCTGGCGTGTGCTGCGGTGGGGGTCGCCTGCGGGGGAGTCGGGGCGGGTGTCGGACAGGGTGCAGGAGTTGCCGACGAACCGAGCACCGCCCACCGAGCACGGCGCACGGCGCACCGCGCACGGCGCACCGCGCACGGCGCACCGCGCACCGCGGAACGTCCGTCGCCCGGGCTCCACCCTCGTCGCCCGTTCCTCGTCCGGGTGATCTGTCCCCCCGATGGTGGACACGGTCGGCACGCCGGCCCTAGTTTGGGTGTCACCCGAGACGTGACGATCCCCGTTCACCCGACCCCGGCGCCGTACCCGAACACGGCACCGGGGGAACAGGTCGAGGCGCGCGTCTGCCCTACCCGAAAAAGGCACCACCATGCATTCGCTCACCCTCGCGGGGTCTCCCCGTCGCGGGCGGAGGGCCCTGCGCCTGTCCGCCGCGCTGCTCGCCACCCTCGCCCTGGCCGGCACCGCCGCCCTCACCGGCACCGCGGCTCCGGCCCGGGCCGCCGAGATCGACGGTGCCATCACGAACGTGACGGTCACCCCGACCACGCCGAAGCAGGGTTCCCAGCTCACGACGACGATCGCGTGGCAGGTGCCCGACGACACCCTCGCCGGTGACACCTTCACGCTGACGCTCAGCGAGCACCTGAAGAACCTGCCCACCGACTTCGCGCTCCGCGACCCCGCCACCGGTGCGGTCGTGGCCGACGCCGCCGTCGTCGGGACGCGCCCGTCCGTGGTCACCTTCACGATGACCGCCTACGCCGAGGACCACCTCAACGTCAGCGGCCAGGCCTTCGTCACGTCCGACTTCGAGGGACGCACCACCCCGTCGGGCGTGCCGACCCCCTTCACGTCGACCACGAACGACGGTCGCGACTTCACGACCGTCGTCACTCCGACCGGTGTGTTGCGCGGATCGGACGTCGTGACGAAGTTCGGCACCTACACCCGTGCCGACCAGGGTCGACTCGTGGCCGACGACTTCCTCGTCTGGAGCGTGAACACGCCGATGGGGCCGTTCGACTCGGCCACCGTCGGTGACTCGGTCCCCGCCGGCGAGGCGTGGTCGTTCGACTGCGACACCGCCGTCTTCACCGAGATCCGCACCAAGGCCGACGGTTCGCTGGCCGCCCCGGTCGCCGTGACCCCGGCCTCGTTCGACTGCACCGACTCCGGGTACACGGTCTCGTGGGGCGCGCAGACGCGGACCGCGCAGTACCGTGCCGCCGTCGCCGTGAGCCTCGCCGCCCCCACCGGCACCGCGACCGCCCCGCAGACCTTCACCAACGCCGCGACGGCGTCGACCGTCCGGGCCGGTGTCGCCGCCGGCAGCCGGGTCACGGCCTCGAAGGTCCAGGCCTCCGCCGGGGGAGTGGGCAGCGGTGACGTCCCCGTCTCCGCCGTGAGCATCACCAAGGGCGACGCCGCGGGCCACGCGGCCGACACCGCCGACGCCGCCGTCGTGCTCTCCGATGGGACCGCCTCGCTGGCCTACCGGGTCACCAACACGGGTGCCGACGCGCTCGCCGACGTCTCGGTCTCGGACGCGGTCGTCGCCAACGGCACCGTCACGGGCCTGAGCTGCGACTTCAGTGTCCTGGGCGGACCGTCCACCGGTGTCACCTGGGCCGGCCCGCTCGCGGTCGGTGCCTCGTTCGACTGCACCGCCGCCCTCGCGGGTGTCACGGCCGGCACCGCGGACCACCACGACGTCGGCACCGTGACGGCGCGGGGCGTCGAGTCGGGCCAGGCCGTGACGTCCTCGAACGCCTGGTTCGCCCGCGTCTCCGGCGCGACCGGCACGACCACCACGCCGACGTCCGCCCCGACGACGACGCCGGCCGCGATCGCCGCCCCCGCGGCGGGCCCGACCGCCCCGGCCGCGTCGACGCCTCGACCGGCCGCCGCGGCAGCGACCACCGGTCTCGCCTTCACCGGGGCCGAGCTGGCCGGTCCGGTCACGTTGGCCGCACTGCTGACCCTGCTCGGTGCAGCGCTCGTCGTCTCGGCCCGTCGCCGTGCGGCCCGCGCGGCGCTGACCGGCGACGCCGATCGCGGCCACCGCGGCGAGTAGTCGACCCGTCAGGGGGTGCCGGGTGCGGCGGACACGACGTCCGCCTCACCCGGCACCCCCCTTTCGTCCAACCTGCACCTCCCCGAAACAGACGTGGACTAGGTTCGCTACTCGTGACAGAAGACAACGGACACACGATGCGCGTCGTCAGCTACAACCTTCGCGAGCACACGGCCAAGGGCGAGATCCGGTCGCTCGCCGAGGACAACGACGCCGACGTGCTCTGCCTGCAAGAGGCCGACACGAAGGACATCCCCGACGAGTTCGGCGAGTTCGCCCTCGCGGCGTCGACGCACAACAACCGTCTCGGGCTGGCGGCCTACTACCGCCGTTCGCGCTTCGAGTTGCTGGGGACGAACGTCTACGCGCTGAAGAAGTCGATGCACGACCGGGTGATGTCGCCGGCGCACGAGCGTCTCCTGGCCATGCACCTTGCTGACCGGCAGAGCGGACGCGACGTGCTGATCGGCTCGTTCCACGCCGCCCCGCTCACCGCCACGAACGCCCTGCGGAAGAAGCAGGTCGAGTCGGCGCACCGCCTCATGCGAGCGCTGGCGCCCGGCGTGCCGATGCTCATGGTGGGCGACTTCAACTACCCGTGGTTCCACGGCGGTCTCCGCAAGCACATCGAGCGCGACGGCTTCGTGCTGACCCGCAGTTCGACCCCGACCTACCTCGGCTACAAGTACGTCAAGGGCCACTTCGACTTCGCGACGAGCTACGACCTCAAGATCGAGGACGTCGTCACCCTGCCGGCCGGCATCAGCGACCACCGTCCGATCATGGTCCGCGCGCGGGGGCTCTGACCTCGCGGGTTCCGCACACGACGACGGGCCCGGTCACCTCCTCGGTGGCCGGGCCCGTCGTCGTGGTGCCGGGAACCGCAGGAGGCGCGGTGCGGCCGTCAGCCTCACCGCGCCTCCTCGGGGCCGGGAACCGCAGGAGGCGCGGTGCGGCCGTCAGCCTCACCGCGCCTCCTCGGGTCGTCGCGCCCGCGGGCGCCGCCGGGGCCTAGGCGGCCAGGGCGAGCTCGCGGGTCTCGACCGACGAGGCCTGCACGATGGTGCGGCTGGGCTCGTGGCGCCAGCTGCGACCGGGGATGACCCAGCCGGCCGCACCGTCGACGACGACCGACGCACCGACGCGCACGGCGGCGGTGACGTCGTCGCGCCAGGCGCGGACGGCGAACTGGGTGCCGCGGTCGTCGACGACGACGAACTCGACGAGGCGGGCGGTGGTGAGGGTGGGCGCGGTCGTGACCGTGCCGGTGATGCTGATGATGTCGTTCATGATGCTCGATTTCGATGTGTGCTCTGTGTTGCGACAGAATCCGTGGCACGAGATGCCGGATGGGCGCTCGTGGTCCGCCTGACGGCGGTGGTCGGGCCCGCGGTGACGGCGGCCGGAGAAGTAGGGCAACGATGATCGGTGGTCATCGTGCGCATCCGGCGAGGTCGTCTCGCGAGGCTGTTCGGGCGGTGCACCGGTGTGGACTCGGTCGTCACCGCACGGGGCACTTCTGAGAAGAGGGGCCCAAGCGACTCACCACAGTAACACGCCCGGGGTACGTCCACCAGTGTTTCCTCGGAAGGTTCGACGGGGGTGAGTGGTTGGCTCTACACATGACCACGATCCCCACCATCACCCTGAACAACGGAATCCAGATCCCTCAGCTCGGGTTCGGCGTCTACCAGGTCGACCCGGCCGAGACCAAGGACGCCACCCTCACCGCGTTCGAGGTCGGTTACCGCCACATCGACACCGCCGAGATGTACGGCAACGAGGCGGGCGTCGGCGAGGCGATCGCCGAGAGCGGCATCGACCGCAGCGAGATCTTCGTCACCTCGAAGCTCAACAACGGCTTCCACAAGCGTGACGACGCGCTGAAGGCGTTCGACGGCACGCTCGACGCGCTGAAGCAGGACTACGTCGACCTGTTCCTCATCCACTGGCCGCTGCCCGGCATCGACGTCGACTACGTCGAGACCTGGAAGGCCCTCGAAGAGATCCACGCCAGCGGCCGCGCGAAGTCCATCGGCGTCTCGAACTTCCAGCAGCCCCACCTCGAGCGCGTCCTCGACGAGGGCTCGGTCGTCCCGGTCGTCAACCAGATCGAGGTGCATCCCTACCTGACCCAGGACGCGCTGCGCGAGTTCGGCGTCTCGAAGGGCATCCACACCGAGGCCTGGTCGCCCATCGCCCAGGGCGGCGTTCTCAAGGACGAGACCATCACCGAGATCGCCGAGCGCGTCGGCAAGACGACCGCGCAGGTGACGCTGCGCTGGCACATCCAGCGTGGCGACATCGTCTTCCCGAAGTCGGTCACGCGCTCTCGCGTGGAAGAGAACTTCGATCTCTTCGACTTCGAGCTGACCGACGCCGACGTGGCCGCCATCACCGCCCTGAACAAGGACGAGCGCACCGGTCCGAACCCGGACGAGTTCAACTACATCCCCAGCTGATCGCCTGATCGGCATGACGTCGCGCCGGGTCGCGACGCCGAGGCACCGAGGCCGGGTCCGCACGTCGTCACGACGAGCGGGCCCGGCCTCCGCACGTCGGGGCGTCGCGCGGGCGCCTAGTACGATCGACGTTTCCCCCGACCACAGCCGACCAGATCCGGAGGGCGTGACACGGTGCGACGGATCGTCGGCGTCCTACGCCTGCTCGCGGCCGCCGTCGGCGTGGTCGCCCTCGTCGCCGACTTCGTCTACGTGCTCGGTTTCAGCACCTTCAGCTCGATCAACTACTTCAGCTACTTCACGCAGCAGAGCAACATGGCGAACGTCGTGGTGCTCGCCTTCGCGGGCGTCGTGTCGTTGCGCGGGCGACAGGAGCCCGGCTGGTTCGCGGGAGTCCACGCCCTGGTCAGCACCTACGTGATCGTGTCGGGCATCGTGTTCGGCATCATCGTCGCCGAGTCGGCGAGTCACGACTACCGCATCGAGGTGCCCTGGTCGAGCCAGCTGCTGCACTTCGTGATCCCGACGTTCGTGCTCGTGGACTGGGTGTTCGGCCCCGACCGGCCGCGGGTGCGGTGGCGGGTGCTCTCGGTGGTGCTGGTCTTCCCGCTCGTGTGGGGCGTGTTCACGATCGTCCGCGGCGCCGACGTCGGCTGGTACCCGTACTTCTTCCTCGACCCGGCGCAGGTCACCTGGCCGGGCGAGTTCCTGTTGTACAACGGCATCGCCCTGGGCACGATCGTCGGGGTGCTCGTGGGGCTCGTCGCGCTGAGCCACGTGCGGCCGCACGCGCGGGCACGGCAGGGTGGCGGGCCGGCGTCGGCGACGGGCACCGCGCCTCCTGCGGTCGACGGACGAGGAGGCGCGGGTCAGGACGTCGGGTCGGCCGTCGGCTCGTCGGTGGGCGCGGGGGACCCGGCGGCCACGAGGTCGAGGTAGGGCGCCAGGCTCTGCATCGCCGCGGCCACCGCCGCGTCGTCGTCGAGGCCGGAGACCTCGGCCGCCGCGTCGCCACCGGTCAGCGCCACCAGCACGGGTGCGCCGGTCGCGGGCATGAGGTTGACGAAGAGCCGGTAGGGGGCGTCGTCGTCGAGCACGGCCCAGACCGTGGCCTGGGTGGACCAGAAGGCCTCGTCGAAGCGCAGCCAGAGCACCTCACGCGTGCCGACGCCGAGGGCCTCGATCGCGTCCGTGTGGGTGGACGGCAGGTCGGGTGAGAACTCGGGCACGCCGGTCTTCAGCACGCCCAGGGGGATCGTCGACACCGCGCGGTCGACCGAGAGCGACTCGCCGGTCGCGAGCCTCAGCCCCACGCCCTGGTCGCCGTACTGCACGCGGACGACGTTGCTGTCGCGGAGCACGTCGAGGCCGTCGAGCAGGCCCGCGACGAAGCCCGACAGGCCACCCGTCACCACGGAGGCGCCGGTGGGCAGCAGGTCGCGTGCGGGGTCGTCGCCGAGGGCCGAGGCGGCGAGGTCGTCGGCCCCGGCCCCCCAGCGGGCCGGGAGGAGGTCGTCGAGCACGAGCGCGAGACGGTCGGCGTCCGAGACCCCGTCCGGACCGGGCAGGGCCGAGACCTCGTCGGCCCCCGAGCCGGAGAGGGCGTCGGCGACGCTCGTGCCGGAGTCGGCGTCGGTCGTGGTGGAGCGCCCCGCGGCCCAGGACGCGGCCCGGTCGAGACGGTCGGCGGCGTCGCCGAGGGAGTCGACCGCACCGTCGGACGTCCGGACCTCGACGGTGTCGTCGAGCGGCCGGGTGCGGACGCGGGCGAGGGCGAGGGCAGCCTGGAGAGCCACCGACCCGGGGCCCTCGAGCAGGCCGACGCCGAGTTCGACCGGGTAGGGCCAGTCGTCGTCGTGCACGCTGTGCACCCGGCCGCCGACCCGGCCGCGGGCCTCGACGACCACGACGTCGTAGCCCCGGTCGACGAGGGACCGCGCCGCGGTCGCCCCCGCGATGCCGGCGCCGATCACGGCGATGCGTTCGTCGGCCGCGGCGACCCCGGCGACCTGCGCCGCGACGTCGAAGCCCGACTGGCGCGCACCGTAGACCGTGCCGCCCATCGTCGAGGCGACGGCTTCTCCGGCGAAGAAGAGGCGGTCGTCGAGCGGGGTGCCGAGCAACCGGCGGTCGGCGTCGGAGGTGCCGGGGGTGAGGTGGCTCGTCGCCCCGAGGGAGTAGGGGTCGTCGGCCCACGAGCTGCGGCGGAAGGCGGCGGGGGCGACCGTGCCCGACGGGGTCGGCGTCGGCGTGGGGGTCGGCGTGGTCGCGGACGGGGTGGGGCTGGCCGTCGGCGCGGGGGAGTCCGTCGTGCAGGCCGACAGCACGAGGATCGCGGCCCCCGAGACCGATCCCGTCAAGAACGCTCGCCGACTGATGCCCATGGTGCGTCCATTCTCGCAGTCGGCGCGCACCGGCGCGCGCCGGGATCGTCCCGTGGCGTCCTGCGCACCGGCACCGCGCCTCCGGGTCGCGTCCTGCGTTCGGGCGCCGCGCCTCCCGGTCGCGTCCTGCGTTAGGGGGCCGCGCCTCCGGGTCGACGACCCGTCGGGGCGGGCCTCAGGCGTCGACGGTCTCGAGGAAGGTGCGCAGCAGGTCGGTCACCTGGTCGACGGGGAGCAGCGACGAGGCGTGGTCCTGGCCGACGAGCGAGTAGAAGACGGCTGCCGGCATCCGGCGGGCGGCCTCCTGGGACTCGCGGTGGCGGTCGACGTCCCGCGTGCCGGCCAGCAGGAGGGTGGGGACCTCGACCGAGTCGAGCTGGGGGACCGTCAGGCCGCCACCGGTCTCGGCTGCGGTGAAGAAGGCGGCCAGGGCGGTCGGATCGTCCTGCATGAAGGCCAGACGGGTCTCGGGATCGATCGGACGGCCGATCGTCTCGCCCCAGCGGTCGACGAAGCGGGCCATGCCACCCGTCGTCAGGGCGTCGTGCCAGTCGGGAGTGAAGGTCGCGCCGATGTTGCCGTTCATCGGGGCCCAGCTGCCACCGATCGTGGTCAGCGTCCGGAGGCGCCGGGGCTCGTGCGCCGCGACGGACAGCCCGATGCGGGCGCCGAACGAGTAACCGACGTAGTGCGCGGGCTCGAGGCCCGTGGCGTCGAGCACGGCGCCGACGTCACCACGGTGCAGGTCCATCGCGTACGACTCGGGGTCGTGGGGCTTGCCGCTCTTGCCGTGGCCGCGCATGTCGAGGGCGACCACCGTGAAGTCGCGCTGCAGGTCCCGGAGGTAGCCGAGCCCCCGCCAGGTGCCGCGCGAGAGGCCCGAACCGTGCACGAGCAGGAGCGGCGGCCCGTCCCCGTCGACCTCGTAGGCGATCTCGGTGCCGTCGACGGGGTTCGGGGTGGTCGCACGCATCCCGACAGTCTGGCAGCGCCGCACAGCTCGTGACGGTTGTGGTCGTAGTGCTCGCTGTGCTCGTTCTGCTCGCTGCGCCCTTCCCGCTCGCTGCGCGCGTCCCGCTCGTCGTGCCCGCTGCGCGTCCCGCTCGCTGCGCGCGTCCCACTCGTCGTGCCCGCTGCGCGTCCCGCTCGCTGCGCGCGTTCCGCTCGCTGGGCGCGTTCTGCTCGCTGCGCTCGCTGTGCTCGTTCTGCTTGCTGCGCTCGCTGTGCTCGTTCTGCTTGCTGCGCTCGCTGTGCTCGTTCTGCTTGCTGCGCTCGCTGTGCTCGTTCTGCTCGCTGCGCGCGTGCCGCTCGTCGTGCCCGTTGCGCGTCCCGCTCACTGCGCGCGTCTCGAGCGTCGTGCCCGCTGCACGTCCCGCTCGTCGTGCCGTTCTCGTCAGGTGACGGTCGACTCGGGTCTGCTCGCGGTCGGGTCGTCCGAGGTGCCGAGTGGCGCGCGATGTCGGCAACTCCTTCCTCGTGCCGCCCGTGCCTCCCGTGGGCGGCGCCCTCGGCCGCCTGCGCGTCACAGGCCCGGAGTTACCGACTCGGCCGGTGCCGCACGAGCAGGTCCTCCCTCGGCACGGTGCGGCACGGCAGGGCCCGGCGCCGTGGCGGACCGGGGTGGGCGGCCCGGTCTTCCGGCGGTCGAGGGGAGGAGGGTGGACGCATGGTCGAGGCTTGGACGGCGGCACAGATCCGTGAGGCGGAGCGCCCACACCTGGAGGCGGGCGAACCCTTGATGAGGCGGGCGGCCGACGGTCTCGCGGACGTCGTGCGCGACGTGTTGCGCGCCTCCCCGTCCTCCCGGGACGGTCGTGCGGGCCGCATCCTGCTGCTCGTCGGAAGCGGCAACAACGGCGGTGACGCGCTCTACGCCGGGGAGTCGCTCGCCCGCGAGCTCGTGCCACAGGGCGGCGCGGTGACGGTCGTGCCCGTGGGGTCACCGGTACACGAGGCCGCCCTGGCCGCGGCGCTCGCGGCAGGGGCCGTGCTCGACGACGTCGAAGCCTGGTGCGATGCTGCGGTCGTGGCGCAGGTTCTGCCCTCGTACGACGTGCTGCTCGACGGACTGGTCGGGACGGGCTCGAACGGAGCGGGGCTCCGAGGGGATTCGCTGCGCGTGGTGCGGGCGGTGCTGCCGGTGGTCGCTGGTGCGACATGGAGTACGGGTGCGGGTGCGGGTGCGGGTACGGGTGCGGAAGCGGCTGCGGCATCGGGGACGGGGAGGGACGCAGGGACTTCCCCGGCCGGAGGTGCGGCCGCGGACGGTGGCGCCACGGAACCCGCACCACGAGTGATCGCGGTCGACGTTCCGAGCGGCATCGGGGTGGACGACGGGGCCCTCCCCGATCCGCCCCACGTGCTGCCCGCGGACGTCACCGTCACGTTCGGTGGCCACAAGGTCGGGCTCGTCCTGGGCCCGGGGGCGGAGCGGGCCGGGCGCGTCGTGCTCGTCGACATCGGCATCGGTCCGGACCTCGCGCGCATGCCCCCGGCGGTCACGACTCCCTGATCGCCGCCCCGCCCCCGGCTCTGCTCGCCTCGTCCCGCCCCCGCCTCGCCCCGCCTCGCCTCGCCTCGTCTCGCCCAGCCCCCGCCTCGCCTCGTGCCGCCCCTGTCCCGTCCGTCTACTGCCCTGTTCCGTCAGGTCTCGTCCTGTCCGTTCCGCCTGCCGTCACCGCCAAGCGTCTGTCCCGGTCGGCAACTCCTGGCTGTCGGCTTCCCGAGGCGGAGCCCTCGCGCCTCCCTCGCGACGCCGACGCCCGAGGCAGGAGTTCCCGACACCGCACCAGCACGATCGGCAACTCCTGCCCCCAGGGCATCGCCACCGGGCCGGAACTCTCGCACGACATCGGGTCTGGGCAGGAGACAGGAGTTGCCGACGGCAGGCCGGTCCCGACCGCGGAAAAGGTCACACCGGTCCGGCGTCGTCTCGTCCCCAGGGGCCCGTCGCCGCCGTGCGTCCCCGATCCGAGTGGCGCGGAGGTGCCGGCCACAGCGATTCCGACACGCTCGTGGACATGACCACGATCGCCGAACTGGTCTCGTCCGCCGGAGGCCTGCTCCACAAACGCGACCTCGTCGCCCACGGCGCGACCGACCGACACCTCACCGTCGCCGTGCGTTCCCGCAGCGTCGTCCGGCCCCGGCGGGGGTGGTACTCCACGTGGTCGCCCCATGACCCCCGGTACGTCGCGGTGGCGGTCGGTGGCCGACTCACGGGAGCGTCCGCCCTCCACCTGCTCGGGGCGTGGTCGTGGTCGTCGCGCCGACCGCCCGTCACCGTGTCGGTTCCGATGACGGCCTCGCGCCTCCGGAGGCGCCGAGGGGCCCGTGTCGTCTGGGACCCCGTCGACTTGAGCAGCCGAGGATCGACCTGGGCGGTCGATCCTCGCGACGCCCTGGCCCGGGCGGTCGTGGAGGCGCGATCCTTCGAGGACGCGGTGATCCTCGTCGACTGGGCGAGGGAGGCAGGCATCGTCCAGGACGATGACGACGCCGCAGAGGTGTTGTCCCGCAAGAGGATGGACGCTGCCGGCCTCGTCGCATGGAGTGAAGGAGGCGCGGAGAGCATCCTCGAGAGCGCCGCCGGAACGAGACTCCGACGCGCGGGACGCCACGTCGTGCGTCAGATCCCCGTCTCGGGGACGAACAAGATCATCGACATGGTGTTCGACGGCATCATCGGCTTCGAGACCGATGGACGAGCACACCACGAACGGCGTTTCGACGAGGACCGGGTCAAGGACGCCGACATCGCCCGTGAGGGGCGGGTGCCGTTCCGGGCGAGCGCCATGATGGTGAAGAACAGGTGGCGGTCGACGGCTGAGGCGATCGATGCGCTGATCTTCACGGCGGGTGGCCCCCGTCGCGCCGAGGACGTCGGCAACTCCTCGTTGCCGCGAGTGCTCGGACCCCGGGGTCGCCGATCGTGGCGGCTGGCGATTCCCCGACGGCGCGCCGGTCGAGAGTTCCCGATCGGGGGGACCTAACGGTGGAGCTCGGGGCCCGTGCCGCTGGCCTTCATCGCGCCGCACGGCCCGGCCAAGCCGATCGCGAGGCACGGCCCGCGGCACGGCCCGCCGTCCGGCCTGGCCAAGCCGCCCGCCGGCTTGGTGAAGCCACCCCGCCCGCGGGCCCAGCCAAGCCAAGCCAAGCCAAGCCAAGCCCAGCCCAGCCCTGCCCGGCCCAGCCCAGCCCACCTCAGCTCCGCGGCGACTGCTTCGACGAGGGGACGACCGACAGCGGAGTGGTGATCGTCTCGAGCGACTTGCGAGCCGCGTCGACTCCGAAGATGAGCGCGATGACACCGCCGACCAGCATGACGCCGGCGCCCAGGAAGTACCCGCCCGTGAGGGGGCCCCGGTCGCTCCCGTCGCCGATGAGGGCGCCGTAGAGGCTCGGAGCGACGGCGCCGACGATCTGTCCGAGGGCGAAGAAGTAGCCGATGACCTGACTCCGTAGCTCGAGCGGGAAGATCTCGCTCACCGTCAGGTAGGCCGACGACGCGCCTGCCGAGGCGAAGAAGAACGAGACGCTCCAGAACGCGGTCTGTGTCGCGGCGTTCAGCACGTCCGCCTGGAACAGGATCGCCGACACGGCGAGCACCGCCGCCGACACGGCGTACGTCAGGAAGATCATCTGACGTCGACCCCAGCTGTCGAACAGCGGCCCCAGCACCAGCGGCCCGAGAAGATTTCCCACGGCGAAGATCAGGAAGAAGTACTGCGTGCTGCTGGGGCTCGTGCCGTAGAAGTTCTGCAGCACGAGTGCGTAGGTGAAGAAGATGGCGTTGTAGAGGAACGACTGCGTGATCATCATCGCGGCGCCGACGAAGGTTCGCTTCGGGTAGTCGTGTACCAGGGTGCGGATGATGGTGCCGAACCCGATCCGCCCCGCCGCGACCACCTCGATTGCCTGGTCGTCCGACACGGGGGTGAGGTGGTCGGTGCCCTTGTCCTTCTCGACGCGGGCCTCGATGTCGTCGACCGTCGCCTCGGCCTCCTTCTCGCGTCCGTGGGTCATCAGCCACCGCGGGCTCTCCGGGATGTGGCGGCGCAGGTAGATGATCGCGAGGCCGAGCACGGGGCCGATGAAGAACCCGATGCGCCAGCCGACGTTCTCGGCGAACAGGTCGGGGTCGAGCAAGAAGATGTTGGCCGTCGCGCCCAGGGCCGCGCCGCCCCAGTACGTCCCGTTGATCGCGATGTCGACGCGTCCGCGGTACTTCGACGGGATGAGTTCGTCGATCGCCGAGTTGATGGCGGCGTACTCCCCGCCGATCCCTGCACCGGCGAAGAACCGGAACACGACCAGGAAGACGAAGTTCGGCGACAGTCCCGCGATGGCGCTCGCCACGAGGTAGATCGCCAGGGTCAGGATGAACAGCTTCTTGCGTCCGAGGCTGTCGGCCATCCGCCCGAAGATGAGGGCCCCGAAGACCTGGCCGACGAGGTAGATCGTGCCCAGCAGCCCGACCTCGGCGGCGGTGAGCCCGAGGTCCGCCTGGAACCCGGCCGAAGCCACGATCTGGATCTCGAGCCCGTCGAGCACCCAAGAGAACCCCAGGCCCACGACGATCGACCAGTGGAACCTCGTCCACGGCAGACGGTCCATCCGGGCCGGGACGAGGCTGCGCGTGCCTCCGCCTGGGCCGCCGTTCGACGCAGTGGTGGGTGAGCTTGTCATGGGTCGGCCTCCCGGGGATGCGTGACGTCGGGTGCGCAGCCTGCAAGTCTGCATCATCTGCACGTGCCCGGACGTTACTCGCGCTCGGAGCCCGTGTCCGCGTCGGCCCGCACGTCGAGGAAGCAGGTGCCCGAGGAGGCGCGTGTCGGCAACGCAGGACTCCTGAAGAGGCGCAGGCCGAGAAGACAGGGACCTCGAGGCGGGGCGCACCCCGAGACAGGAGTTGCCCGCCCCTGCAGCCCCACACCCGCACCTGCAGGGGAAGAGGAGGCGCGTGTCGGCAACGCAGGACTCCTGAAGAGGCGTGGGCGGAGAAGACAGGGACCCGGAGGCGGGGCGCACCCCGAGACAGGAGTTGCCCGCACCCGCACCCGCACCCGCACCCGCACCCGCACCGAATTCGCAGGGGCTGAGGAGGCGCGGGTGGTGCAGGTCGCACCGCCGGCGCCATGGGGCCGTCGCGGGAACGGCATCACACGGCGCGGGCCGTCGGTTGCGCGACGGTTCACGACCTCACGGACGGCTGATGCGACGACGAGCTGCCGACGGCCGGCGCTTCCCCGAGGGTGAGGCCGTGACCATCGGCAGCTCGGAGCTCGGCAGCTCGTCGGCGCCCACGCGCGCCACGCGACGCGCGCGACGCGCGCCGCGCGCGACGCGCGCAGGTTAGTGCGCGACGACCGGCTCGGCGCCCTCGACGACCGGCGGGCGCCGGACGAAGAACGACCCCACGACGGCGAACACCGAGATGATCGCGCCGACCAGGAATGCGGCGCGCACGCCGGCTCCCGTGGCGGCGGCTCCGGCACCGGACTGGCTGGCCGCCGCGGTGGCGGCCAGGGTCATCACGGTGACGAACACGGCGGTGCCGGCGGCGCCCGCCAGCTGCTGCACCGTGCCGACGATCGCGCTGCCGTGCGAGTACAGGTTCGACGGCAGCGACCCGAGGCCCGAGGTGAACAGCGGCGTGAACATGAAGGCCAGGCCGATGCTGAGGGCGACGTGGGCGGCGAGGACCATCGGGATCGGGGTGGACTCGGACACCGTGGACATGAACCACAGCACCGCGCTGACCAGGGTGGTGCCGGGCACGAGCAGCACGGTCGGACCGTACTTGTCGAACAGGCGTCCCACGACGGGCGACAGCAGGCCCTGGACGAGGCCGCCGGGCAGCAGCAGCAGCCCGGTGGCGAGCGGGTCGAGGCCGTGCACGTTCTGCAGGTAGATCGGCAGGACGATCAGGGTGCCGAAGAGGGCGATCATGCCGACGCCGAGCACCGACGCCGAGATCGTGAAGGTGCGCGACGAGAACGTGCGCAGGTCGAGCAGGGCGCGGTCGCGACGCTGCAGCGAGCGCTGACGCAGCACGAACGCGACGAGCGCGACGACGCCGACGGCCAGCGGCACCCAGGCGGGGACGGCGGCCTCGGCCCCTTCGCCGATCGAGCTGAGCCCGAAGACGATGCCACCGAAGGCGAAGGCAGACAGGATCACCGAGGTGACGTCGAGGGGCACCTTCTTCGGCGTGGTGACGTTCTTGACGCGGGCGGCACCGAGCGCGAGCGCCACGAGGGCGATCGGCAGCACGAGGATGAACATGAAGCGCCACTCGAGCACGCTCAGGATGACGCCCGAGATCGTCGGGCCGATGGCCGGTGCGACAGAGATGACGATCGAGATGTTGCCCATCGTGCGGCCGCGCGTGGCCGGCGGCACGAGGGTGAGCACGGTGGTCATCAGCAGCGGCATCATGATCGCCGTGCCCGAGGCCTGCACGACGCGGCCGAGCAGCAGCACGCCGAAGCCGGGAGCGATCGCCGAGATGGCCGTCCCGAGGCTGAAGAGGCTCATCGCGGTGATGAACACCGGGCGGGTGTTGAAGCGCTGCAGCAGGAAGCCCGTGATCGGGATGACGACGGCCATGGTGAGCATGAAGCCCGTGGTCAGCCACTGGCCCGCCGTGACGGTGATGTCGAGGTCGCGGGTGAGGCTCGGCAGGGCGACGCCCATGATCGTCTCGTTGAGGATCACGACGAAGGCCGACACGAGCAGCAGCCCGATGACGAGCTTGTTGCGCGCCTCGGTGCCGGCCTGGTCGCCGTCGGCGCCCGTCGTCGCGGTGTCGCCGGTTCGGCTCTCGCCGGCTCGGCTGTCGCCGACGGTCGTCGGGGGAGAGGGGTCGATGCTCAAATGGGGCTCCTCGGAGGTGACGGCGGTGTGCCTGTGCGACCGAACGTACGAGACGGTCCGGTTCTTCCCGATCCGTCCGATCGCGTCGCCGTCACCCCGACAAGGCGCGGTGCCCGTCGGTCAGACGTCGCGTCGCTTCACGAGCGCGAGCGCCAGACCGAAGAGCACGACGACCCAGCCGACGAGCACCAGCAGGGCGCTCCACGGCTCGAGGACGAGGGCCCCGTCGGGGCTCGGCAGGGCCATGGCCGACTGGCCGGAGACGACGTAGTCGTAGAGCCGGGCGGCGGCGTTCGGCGGGATGATCTCGGCCAGTGTGTAGACCCAGGCGGCGTCGACGAACGCCGTGAAGATCTGCACGATGATCGGCAGCACGAAGACCAGGCCGACCGAGGCCGCGATGGCGCCGGCGCCGTTGCGGATGATCGCCCCGAGCGAGAAGGCGATCATGCCGATGAAGGCGATCGAGGCCGCGGCTCCGACCACGCTGCGCCAGAGGGCACCGTCGCCGAAGTCGACCGTGATGTCGTTCGACGGCAGGATCGCGCTGTTGATCAGCAGGGTCAGGACGAGGGCGACCAGCGACACCACGAAGAGCGTGAGCGCGACGACGACGAGCTTGGCGACGACCGCGGGCAGGCGTTTGGGCACCGTGGAGAAGGTCGACCGGATCATGCCCGTGCCGAATTCACCGGTGATGACGAGAGCGCCCAGGATCGACGCGACGAGCTGGCCGAACACCACGCCGACCGAGACGGACTGCGCGACGATCTGCTGTTGTTGCTCGGTGCTGGCCTCGCCGGCCTGGAACAGGCCCGCGCTCAAGGCGAAGAGGGCACCGAAGCCGACGATGATGACGACCATGATCGCCAGGCACCACCAGGTCGAGCGCAGCGTGCGCAGTTTGATGACCTCGCTGCGCAGCACGCCGCCGAAGGTGAGCTTCGAGGTCGGGCGCACGGGTCGATCGCGGTGACGGGTGGGGGTCGTGGTGGTCATCGGGTCGCTCCCTGGGGGGTCTGCGTGTCGGGGGCGACGTGGCTGCCTCGCGCCGCGCCTCCTGCGTGGTATTCGACGGAGTCCTGCGTGAGGGTCATGTACGCGTCCTCGAGCGAGCGGACCAGCGGGGTGAGCTCGTGCAGCACGACGCCGGACGAGGCGGCGAGGTCGCCGACCCGCTCGGCGGTGATGCCGCGCAACTCGACCACGCCGGGTTCGACGGCCGTGACGGCGACGTCCGGCCCCTGCAGCAGCGAGACGAGGTGGTCCGCGTGCGGGCTGCGGACGCGCACGGCGTCGCCCGACGCCTGCGAGATGACGTCCGAGATGGGGGAGTCGGCGAGCACCTTGCCGCGCCCGAGCACGATGAGGTGGTCGGCGGTCTGGGCCATCTCGCTCATCAGGTGCGACGAGAGGAACACGGTGCGACCCTCGCTCGCGAGGAAGCGGGCCAGGGTGCGCACCCAGACGACGCCCTCGGGGTCGAGGCCGTTGACGGGCTCGTCGAGGATGACGGTGGCCGGGTCGCCGAGCAGCGCGGCGGCGATGCCGAGGCGCTGGCCCATGCCGAGCGAGAACCCGCCGACGCGCTTCTTCGCGACCGACTCGAGGCCGGTCAGGGCGATCACCTCGTCGACGCGCTTCTTGCCGATGCCGTGCGTGGCGCCCATGGCGAGCAGGTGGTCGTGGGCGCTGCGACCGGTGTGCACGGCCTTGGCGTCGAGCAGGACGCCGACCTCGTGCAGGGGGGCCGCGTGGTCGGCGAACCGCTTGCCGTTGACCGTGACGCTGCCGCTGGTGGGGCGGTCGAGCCCGACGATCATGCGCATGGTGGTGGACTTGCCGGCGCCGTTCGGGCCGAGGAACCCGGTGACGAGACCGGGTCGGACCGTGAAGGTGGCGTCGTCGAGCGCGCGCTTGTCTCCGTAGATCTTGGTGAGGTTCCGGGCTTCGATCATCGCGTGCGTCCTGTCGTCGGCATGCTGAGGGGTGTCCGCATCGCCCCAGGCTAGGGGCGCGGTG
Organism: Frigoribacterium sp. 2355; assembly: GCF_054060695.1. Lineage (NCBI taxonomy): Bacteria > Bacillati > Actinomycetota > Actinomycetes > Micrococcales > Microbacteriaceae > Frigoribacterium > Frigoribacterium sp. 2355. The sequence continues at coordinate 245,085 of NZ_JBSSDL010000002.1, forward strand.
CGCCCGGGGGCATCCCCCGCCCGGCCGAGACCGGTGGATGCGCGAGTGGTCCGCTCGGTGGACGCCACGTCCCGGGGTCGACCCGTTACAGTCGTCCCTCGTGATCGCCGACACCCTGCTCGCCGCCCTGCCCGCCTCCACCGGCGGGGGGTTCGTCCTGTTCAACCCGGACGAGCTGCTGCCCGCCCTGGGGCCCTGGGCCCTCGCCGGCATCTCGCTGATGGTCTTCATCGAGTCGGGCGTGCTGTTCCCGTTCCTGCCCGGCGACTCCCTGCTCTTCACCGCCGGCGTGCTGCACGAGGCGCTGGGGCTGCAGGTCTGGGTGATCGCCCTCTGCGCCTTCGTCGCCGCGGTCCTCGGCGACCAGGTGGGCTACTTCCTCGGCAACCGCTTCGGCCGACGCCTGTTCAAGGACGACGCACGCATCCTGAAGACGGCCTACCTCGAGCGTGCGGAGGCCTTCTTCGCGAAGTACGGCGGCACGAGCCTGATCCTCGGTCGGTTCGTCCCGATCGTCCGCACCTACGTCCCGCTGGCCGCGGGGACCGCGGGCTACCGGTACCGCAGGTTCCTGCTCTTCAACGTGACCGGCGCCTTCCTCTGGGCCGTGGGCATGACGGTGCTCGGCTCGCTGCTCGGCGGCATCCCGTTCATCCGCGACCACATCGACGTGCTGGCGGTCGTGCTCGTCGTGCTGTCGGTCGTGCCCATCGCCCTGCACGCCCTGCTCGCCTGGCGCCGGTCGCGGCGTGAGGCGGCCCTCACCGAGCTGCGGACCGCGGACGTCGGCGACGACGCGGGCACCGGTCCGGGCTCGGCCGGCCGTCCCGAGTGACCGGTACGCCGCTCGGTTCGGTCGAGGACCTCGTCGCCCGAGCCCTGGCGGTCCACGCCCGGACGCAGGAGGCGCGGCGCGGCTCCTCCGCGGGCCTCGCGTCCCCCGGCGGTCCCGCCCCGACGTCCGTCCGCACCCTGATCGGCGTCGCCGGCGAGCCCGGCGGCGGCAAGAGCACCGTCGCCGCGGCCGTCGTCGAGGGGCTCACGCGGGTCGGGGTGAGGGCCGTGGTCGTGCCGATGGACGGGTTCCACCTCGCGGGCGCCACCCTGGCCCGGCTCGGCCGCCTCGACCGCAAGGGCGCGATCGACACCTTCGACGCCGACGGCTACCTCGCCCTGCTCGAGCGGCTGCGGTCCCGGTCGAGGACGGTGTGGGCACCCGAGTACGTCCGGGGCGTCGAGGAGTCGATCGGCGGCGCGGTCGAGGTCGATCCGTCCGTCGAGGTCGTGGTCAGCGAGGGGAACTACCTGCTGGCCGAGCTCACGCCCTGGCCCGCGGTGCGCTCGACGTTCGACGAGGTGTGGTTCGTCGACACCCCGGCCGAGCGGCGACGGCGCTGGCTCGTCGCCCGTCACGTCCGCTTCGGCATGACGCCCGGAGCCGCCGAGGCCTGGGCCGCGGGTCCCGACGAGGCGAACGCCCGGCTCGTGCGGGCCACCCGCGCCCGGGCCGACGTCGTCGTGGACGCCGGTCGCCTCTGGCCCGACGCCTGACCGACCGCCGGTGTCGGGGGTCCACCGTAGGGTTGACGATCATGCGCCTGTTGTTGATCCGCCACGGTCAGACCCCCGACAACGTCGAGGGCGTCCTCGGCACCGTCGCGCCCGGCGTCGGGCTCACCGACCTCGGTCGACGGCAGGCCGAGGCTCTGCCCGCCGCCCTCGCCGACGAGACGATCGGTGCCCTCGCCGTCAGCACGCTCGTGCGGACGCAGCTCACCGTGGCTCCTCTGGCCGCCGCCCGGGGCCTCGCGCCGACGGCGCTCGACGGGTTGCGCGAGGTGAAGGCGGGCGACCTCGAAGGCCGACACGACACCGAGGCGGTCACGGCCTACATCGGCTGCGTCTTCTCCTGGGCGTCGGGCGACCTCGACGTCCGGGTGCCCGGTTCCGAGGACGGGCACGAGTTCTACGCGCGGTACGACGCCGGGTTGGCCGACCTGATCGCCGGGGCCGAGGGCGACGGGCACGAGACGGTCGCGGCCGTCAGTCACGGTGCGGCCATCCGGGCCTGGGTCGGCTCGCGGGCGGTCAACGCCGACGACGAGTTCATCCGTCAGCACCTGCTCGAGAACACGGGGGTCGTCACCCTCGAGGGCAGCATCGAGGCCGGCTGGCGCCTGCAGACCTGGCAGGGCCTGCCCGTCGGCGGGGCCGAGCTGCTCGACCTCGAGGCGGCGGACCCCACCGGCGAGTCCTACTGAAGCCCGACCCCAGGCCCGATCCGGTGCCCGACCCGAGGCCGGATTCCAGGCCCGACCCGTCGACCACCTGTCGCGCCTAGGCGCGCAGGCGCTCCACGCCGTCGCGGCTAGGCGAGCAGGCGCTCCACGGCCGGGCCGCCGAACTTGCCCTCGGGGTCGATCTCGCGCACGAGGTCGGCGAAATCCGCCAGTCTCGGGTAGGCCGCGACGATCGCCGCGTGCGGCAGGGCCGACAGCTTGCCCCAGTGGGGGCGCGGGGTGAACGGGGCCAGCGCCTCCTCGACCCGGGGGATCGAGGCCGCGACCTCGGCGGGGTGCTTCTTCCAGGTGAAGGCGATGCCCAGGCTGTCCTGTGGTGTCGGGCTCAACCAGAGCGGGTCGCCCGCGACGGTGCGGGTCTCGCAGGTGTGCAGGTGCGGGCGCAGCTCGTCGCCGAGGCGTCGTACGGCGCGGAGGGCGGCCGCACCGTCCTCGAGGGCGACGAAGTGTTCGCTCTGCAGTTCGGAACCCACCGACGGGGTGGCGTCGATGCGGAAATGCGGCAACCGGTCGGCCCACGACCCCACGCTGCCGTCCATCGGCGTCGACTTCGTGCCGGTGACCTCCGCGTGCTCGTCGACGGGGGCGGGGCGGGCGCCCCACAGGTCACGGGGCATCGACACGTCGGCGAGGCCCTCGGGCACGCGCGACTTGACCAGCACCTCGCGGATGCGGTGGTCGAACTCGTGGAAGAAGCTGACGCTGTACCCGGCTCCCATGACGTCCATGAGGTGGTCGTCGACGCTCGACCAGGGCAGGTCGACGTAGGTGTCCTGTCGCATGCGGAACCCGGGCTGGACGTCGAGGGTCACCCTGACCACCACGCCGAGGGCGCCCAGGGCCACGACGCTGCCGTCGAAGCCCGGCTGCCCACGACGCACGGTCCGGAGCGACCCGTCGGGCCCGACGATCTCGAGGGCCGACACCGCGCTGGACAGGCTCCCGAGGCCGAGTCCTGAGCCGTGGGTGCCGGTCGCGATCGCTCCACCCACCGAGATGTGCGGCAGCGAGCCCATGTTCAGCAGGGCGAGTCCGTGTCGGTCGAGGTGCTGCGCGACGACGGCGTAGTTCGTGCCGGCCCCGACGGTGACGCCGTGGCCGTCGTCCGAGATCACCGGGTCGGCGGGCAACGCCGTGGTCGAGACCAACAGCCCCGGTCCGTCGGCCACGTCGCTGAAGGAGTGGCGCGTGCCCAGGGCCCGGATGCGCGGGGCCCCGGCGACCAGCTCGCTCAGCTCGTCGATCGTGGTCGGCTGCACGACCCGGGTCGCCCCGTAGCTGAAGCTGTCGGCCCAGTTGCGCTCGTCGCGTCGGGGTGGCCGGAGGGTCTCGTGCGTCGTCGTCACCGGTCGAGTCTCGCACGCGTCCCCGGCGGGCCCGGCGCCCGGTGTCGCACGCGTCACCGCCGCGCCCGGCGTCCCCGACGCCCTGCGGCTCAGGCGGCGATGCCCTCCTCGTCCTCGCGGACGGCCACGCGCTCGTTCGCGAGCCGGGTGCGGCGCACGCTCCAGAGGTGGGTGAGTCCGGCGAGGGCGAGCCCCGCGGCCAGCCAGAGTGCGAGCGTCAGACCGGCCCGGCCCCATCCCTGGCCGGGGAAGTACACGATCGACTGCGTGGCGTGCAGCCAGGCCGAGCCGTTCCAGAAGGCACCCAACGCGCCGAAGAAGGGCGGTACGAGCTGCGACGAGAAGACTCCGCCCGAGCTGGTGAAGTTCAGCATGACGAAGAGCATGGTCAGGGCCGGCGTCGTCCAGTGGCGGAGCAGGGGGTGCAGGCCGATGCCGATCACGACGACGGCGGTCACGTACAACCAGCTGACGAGGGCGACGCCCCAGAGGCCGGTCGTGACGATGCCGTAGACGGGGCCGACCACGACGGTGCCGATCGCCGCGATCACGGCCGCCGTGACGACCCCGGCGAGGAGGCGCGAGCCGAGTCCCAGCCGGGCGCTCGCCGCCGAGATGGCTGCGGCACTCGCGTACGCGCCGACGCTCAGGGCGACGAGCAGGAAGAACAGGCCCTGTCCGGTCGGGTCGCCCTCGCCGCTCGGGACGACGTCGTCGACCTTCAAGGGCAGCCCGAGTCGGTAGGCGACCGGACCGAACACCTTCTGCAGGACGCTCGCGGTCGTGTCCGACGCCGCGGACGAGACGTACAGCGTCGCGTCGGTGGCGCCCACCTCGAACGCACCCGAGATCTCGCGGTCGGTGATGAGCCTGCGTGCCGCGTCGGCGTCGGCGACGGTGCGCACGTCGAGGGCGTCCGGGTCGGCGTCGTTGAGCTGCTGGGCGAAGACCTCGCTCTGGGCCGAGCTGCCCACGACGGCGACGGGCACGTGGTGCGGGGTCGGGTGGCCGAAGGCGCCGAGGTAGGCGAGGGCCATGCCGGTGGCCAGGAAGAGCGGGATGAGCACGTGCAGGCCGAGGGACCGCCAGGCCGCGGCGTCGGGACGCGGGCGGCGCGCGGTCGTGGGCCCGGCGTGCTGGTGAGCCCGGTGGAGGCGCGGGTCGGGTCGGTCGTCCCGCCCCCGGAGCGCGTCGGCGCGGAACGGGTCGTGGTCGGGGCGCGCGCCGTCGTCCGGGCGGTGCAGGGTCAGGTCGGTGGTCGTCACGGGGCTCCTCGTGGTCGGGGGCGCCGTTGCCCGTCGGTCTACAGTTGCATTATGCAACACAAGCGACCCCCTCGGTGTTCCCGACCACCCGCCGTTAGGCTGACCCCGTGACGGACCAGCGGGGGCAGCGAGGAATCGACACGGTCTACTCGGAGCTCGAGACCGTGTCCCGACGGGCCGTCGCCCGTGCCCGGCACAAGAGTGCCCCGCTGTCGTTCGTCGAGCACTCGCTCGTCACCTTCATCGCCACCCACCCCGGCTGCCGCGCCACCGACATCGCCGCCGACTTCGGGCTGAACCGCTCGACCGTCTCGCGCCAGCTCGGCGGACTCGTCGAGCTGGGCCTGGTCGAGCCCGGCGCAGGGGCCGCGGTCGAGGGCCGCCGCGGCCAGGCGCTCACGCTGACCGCCCGTGGTCGTGACCTGCTCGCCCGATCGGTCGACGCCAACCGGTCCGCACTGGCCGACCGGCTCGAGGGATGGACGGCCGCCGAGGTCGACGCGCTCGCCGCGGCGCTCCACCGTCTGAACTCGGCCTTCGTCGACTGACCCGCCTGGCGGCTCGGCGCCCGTGCCCGGTGCCGGGTGCCCGATGGCCGGCCCGGCCCGGCCCGGCCCGGCCCGGCGATGCCCGTCGCCGTGGGCGACGGGTGTCGCCGACCCGCGTCTCCTCGTCGATCGGGGTACAGATCGTGTGACGGATGTGACTGGAGTCATGTCGTGAAACCCCCTGTGAACCCCTGACTGGGGACATGCCGATGACGAGAAACCCTGAGGTGCGGGTTTACCCTTCCCGGTTCCGCCCGTAGGCTGAGCGGGTTCCCCACCCCCGACGACCGTCGATCCGGCGCGTCCAGCGGGCTCAGGACCGACCACAGATAGGTGCTCCTCCGTGACTTCGCCCGTGTCCCTGCCCCGCCGTCAGGGCGTCGCCGCCGCCGTGGCGACGGTGCTGCTCAGCCTCACGCTCGTCGCGTCGGGCGCGGTGCTCGGGGGCTCGCCCGCACAGGCCGCCTCGTACCCGACGTGGGACGACGTCCAGGCGGCCCGGTCGAGCGAGTCGGCGAAGGCATCCGAGGTCAGCCGCATCCAGGGGCTGCTCGACCAGCTCGCGAGCGACGCCACCACCGCCCAGGCCGAGGCCGAACGTCTCGGTGCCGAGTTCGAGCAGGCCCAGGCCGACGCCGACGCCGGTGCCGCCAAGCTCGCCGAACTGCAGTCGCAGGCCGACGAGAAGGCTGCGGTGGCCGACGCCAGCGAACAGCGCGCCGGTCAGGTCTCGGCCCAGCTCGCCCGCACCGGTGGCGGTGACGTCTCGTCGCAGCTCGTGGGCGACACCGAGCAGGCCGACGACCTGCTGTACCGACTCGGCGCGATGAGCAAGCTCACCGAGCAGACCGACGGCATCCGTCAGCAGGCCGTGAACGACCGCAACGTGGCCCAGTCGCTGTCCGACCAGGCCAAGGTCGCCTCGGACGCGCTCGTGAAGTTGCAGGGAGCCGCCCAGGTCTCGATGGACGAGGCCCAGGCCGCGTCCGACGCCGCCGCGGCCGCCGTCGCCGCCCAGCAGGAGAACGAGTCGCGCCTCCAGGGCCAGCTCGCCGTGCTGCAAGACCAGAGCCTGCAGACCGAGGCCGACTACGCCACCGGCGTCGAGGTCGCGCGTCAGGCCGAAGAGGCCCGCAAGGCCGCCGCTGCCGCCGAGGCCGCCCGCCAGGCCGAGGCGCTCCGTCAGCAGCGCGCCGCGGCTGCCGCGGCCGCCGCTGCCCGACCCTCGACGCCCTCCGCACCCGCGCCCGCCCCGTCCGCCGGCGGCGGTTCGTCCGGCGGTGGCGGTGCCTCGAGCGGCTCGGGCTGGGTGCGCCCCAGCGCCGGGTACATGTCGAGCGGCTACGGCATGCGCGTGAACCCCGTGACCGGCGTGTACCGCATGCACGACGGCATCGACCTGGCCCCCGGCTGCAACAGCCCGATCTACGCGGCGACCTCCGGGACGGTCACCTTCGCGGGCCTGACCGGCGGCTACGGCAACTACATCCAGGTCAGTCACGGCGGCGGCGTCTCGACCGCGTACGGCCACATCGTCAACGGGGGCATCAAGGTGTCCCGCGGGCAGAGCGTCGTCGCGGGCCAGTTGATCGCGCTCGTCGGTTCGACCGGCAACTCGACCGGCTGCCACCTCCACTTCGAGACCCGCGTCGGCGGCGCCTCGACCAACCCCGTGCCGTTCATGGCCGCGCGGGGCGTGCGACTCTAGGCACCCCACGAGGGGGCAGAATCGTCTGGTGACGAACACCGCTCCCTCCGCCCTGCCCCCGCTGCATCTCGAACGCGTCGCCTTCGACGATCCCCGTGCCGTCGCCCTGCGCGACGCCATGGACGCCGAGATGACCGTCCGCTACCACCGAGACGTCGTCGAACCCGTCGACGTCGTCGAGGCCCGGAACGCCGCCCTCACGGTGCACCCGTCGAACGTGCTGGCCACCGTGCTGGTGGTCGTCGACGACGGTGCCGACGGCGGCACGCCCGTCGGCCACGCCCTCGTGCAGAGCCGGGACGGCGAATGGGAGGTCAAGCGGGTGGTCGTCGCGGACGGTCAGCGTGGCCGCGGCATCGGCCGGCTGCTGATGGCCGAGCTCGAGGCGGTCGCCCGAGAGGGCGGTGCCCGCCGACTCATCCTGCAGACCGGGGACCGTCAGCCCGACGCCGTCGCCCTCTACGAGAAGATCGGCTTCACCCGCATCCCGACCTACGAGCCCTACGTCACGACCATCCCGCAGTCGATCTGCTTCGAGAAGCCGATCGTCTGACGTCCGGCGGCCGACGCCCCCCGAGGAGGCGCGGGTCGACACGACGACGGAGGCGCGCCCCGGTCGCGTGACCGGGGCGCGCCTCCTGCGTTCCGTGGGCGGGCGCGTCCGTACGGGCCTTCCGTCCGAGGCCGCCCGTCGCCGGCGGAGCCGCCCGAGGTCGCGGACTAGAGGCCGGCGGTCGAGCGGATCCAGGTCGCGCTCTGCGACAGCACGGCGTAGTTCGAGCCGGCGCGGGTGTTCGCGCCCGGGTCGGCCTCGTCGCCGGTGGAGCAGACGGCCACGATCTGGCCGCCCACGATCAGCGGGCCACCCGAGTCGCCGTGGTTCGCCGCGCCGGTGGTGCCGGTCAGGTGCTGTGCGGCCCCGCCGTAGGCGTCGGTGCTGCGGCCGGTCAGGCCCACCGTCGCCTGGTACAGGCCGTCGGACTGCACCGAGTTCGCGCGCAGGCCGTAGCCCATGATCGTGCCGCTGCCCGACGACGTCGCCTGGAACCCGAGGTTCAGCGTCGGGTAGCTGCCGAGCGCCTTCGGCTGGCCGAGGTGCACGAGCGCGATGTCGCCCGCGGGGGCGGCGGCGACGCGGTCGACGGCGATCGCGGTGCCCGGGTTCGTCGTGCTGTTCGAGTGGTACACCTGCATCGAGGTGACGCCGTCGATGCAGTGGCGGGCGGTCAGCACCCAGCTGGCGTTGATCTGCTCGCCGGTGCAGGCGTAGCTGGCGGTGCCGCCGGTCCGGAAGACCAGCTGCACGGCCCACGGCGTCGTGGGAGCCTTCTCGCCGCCGACGACGTCCGTCGACCGGATGGTGTCGACGGGCCCGGCGGCGGCGGCCGAGGTCGAGACCCCGAGCGATCCGACGACGAGGGCTGCGGCGGTGAGGGCGGCGGCGACGGAGGTCTTCATGTGGTTCCCCTTGCTTCGTGTGGTGCGTGTCGGATGGTGCCTGCCGGGCGGTCCGGTGATCGACCGACCGGGTGGATCGGACACGTGCCGCCTGGGTCGAGCTTCCGCCTGGCCCTCGTTCGGGGGCAAGTCGGCACTCTGGCCGACTTGACGGCGTGTGTTGCGCGTGGCAACAGCGCCGGTGCTCGCGAGGGATGGGGGCGGACGGGTAGCGTGTGCGGGTGATCACGCGACGAGACGCCGCCCTGCGACTGGACATCCCGCTCGAGATGGCCAAGCGCCACGGCCTGCCGCCGAAGATGACGGTCGACGAACTCGTCGCGATCGAGCGGACGCCGCCGGCCTGGCTGGTGCAGTCCCGGGCGAACCGCACGGGCAAGCCGGTCTGGGTCGAACTGGAGTGCGTCGTCTGCGGCTACCACGAGGCGGCCCGCCCCAAGAAGTGGTGGCCCGAGTACACCTACCTCAGCTGCGACGACCACGGTGCGGACGAGTTGCCCGAGCCCGAGCCGGGCGTCGTGCGCGCCGAGGTCGACGGCGTCGGCACCCGCTTCGTCGCCATCGTCGACGTCGCCCCCTGACCCGACTGCCTGCCCGGGAGGCGCGCGCCGCGTCGGTCAGACCGTGTACTGCACCGAGACGGGCGGCTCGAGCCCGGCGAGCAGGTGCACGTACGCCTGGCGGGCGTCCTCGACGAGCAGTTGCCGCTGGATGTGTTGGTCGTGCCAGACGACCAGGTCGTCGGGCGTGACGTCGTCGACGTCGTCGGCCACGAGGTAGGTGAACGCGTAGGCGCTGCCGCCGTCGTCGAGGGTGCGACGGTAACCGAGGGTCTGACGGCTCAGGGTGTCGACGAAGACCTCCCAGCCGGGGTCGCTCGCGTCCGGCAGGGTGACGTCGACCACGGGGTGGGCGGCGCCGACGGCGGGGGAGGCGAGTCTCGTCCCGAGGGTGGCCGTCCGCATCGTCGTGGCGGCGGGCCCGGCCGCCGCGAGGTCGACCGGGTCGGAGTCGTCGGGCACCGGACGGCCCCTGACCGGGCCCGAGTCGGGCGAACCCGCGGCCGCAGGGGCTGCCGCCCGGGCCGCAGCGGAGGCGCCGGCCAGCGACGCCTCGGGAGAGCTCGTGTCGACGCCTCGGACCACGTCGTGGTCGACCCGGGCGACGGCACGCGCGAGGGCGCCGTCGAACAGCTGCAACCGTCGCGCCGTCGCCCGCAACCAGGCCTCGAGGGCGTCTCGTTCGTCGGACGAGAAGGGCTCGGGCTCGAAAGAGTGCACGGCGAAGGACGCCGCCTCGACCGACCACTCCCACGCGAGCACGACGCGGAGGAGTGCCGACCGTTGGGGCATCAGGGCGAGCGTCCCCTGGCGCAGCCCGGGTGAGAAGTGCAGTTCGGGTTCGTCGAGCAGGTGCCGGACGCCGCGGGCCGCACCGGTCGAGGTGGTCGGCACCAGGAAGTCCACCCGGACCTCTCGCCAGGGTGTGGCCCGGACCGGCGGGGCGTCCTCGTCACGCAGCACCGTCAGGCTGCGCGGCATCTCGGGCGGCAGGGGTGACGGGGCGTCTGTGGGGTCGACGGGATCTCGGTCGTTCGGTGCCATGGCCCGAGAATGCTGGCACGGCCCGATGCGAGCCGCCTGGACGAGCCGGGGTCGCGTCGCCTGGCGGTCAGAACGACAGCTGATCGACCGACGTGAGCGGCACCCACCCCGCGCGGATGCCGTCCGGCGGCTCGATCGTGGGCACGGGCCGGAGCGTGTCGGCCTCGGCGAGTTGGGCGAGGTCGAAACCGGTCATCTCGGCGATGTCGCGGACGGGCACCTGGTAGGTGCGGTACGGCCCGAGGGGCGGCGGGTCGCCCTGCTCGTGCGCGCGGGCGAAGGCCGCCTCGAGGTCGACGCCGTCGAGTTCGGGGGACTGGTCGAGCAGGTACGCCGCGCTGCGCAGCGAACCACCGTCGGAGGTCGTCCAGGCCGCGACCTTGAAGAACCGACGGGGCAGGCGGATGCCGCGGTAGGGCGCGTCGTCGTCGAGCAGCACGGGCGCCGTGAAGACCGTCAGCCGCTGCCGATGCGTGGAGGCGTACTGCAGCACCTGGTCCTCGAGGCCGAGCCACAGTTCTTTCGACTGGTTGAACTCGGCGGCCTGGGGTGCGGCGTTGGTGAAGCTGAAGGTGTCGACGTTCGCCGAGGCCGCGACGGCCCGCTCGCCCCAGACCGGGTCGCGCCGACGCACGAGGTGCCCCCGGTCGAGGTCGTTCGAGGCGTACACCTCGGGACCCGTCTGTTCGTCGTCGGGCACGCGCTCGTCGAGGTGCCAGTCGTCGCCCCGGCCGAGGTCGACCAGCGACGACCCGTCGATGTTGACGGCCGTCAGGGCGGCCAACCGCCGGACGGGGTCGAGCAGCACCGTGAAGTGGACGTAGGGCAGCTCGCGGACGGTGGCGTGGACGGCCGGCAGGGGCACGCCGACCGTGAGGAAGGACGGGTCGTACCCCGCCTGCGCGAGGTCGGCGGTGCTCGCGGTGGTGGGGTCGTCTGCGGTGCTCATGTGCGCCTCCGGCGGGGTCGTCGTGCTCGTGGCCCCATCATGCCGACGGCCCCCGACATCGGTCCGGCCGCCACCGGAGGACGGCCCGCCGGGGCTCGGTCGGCCGAGCCTCGGTCGGCCAGGGCTCAGTCGGCCAGGATCGTGTAGAGCGCGCGGCGTGCCTCGTCGAGCTTGGCGGTGGCGGCGGCCCGCTGGGCGTCGCTGCCGTCGTGGTGGAACTGCTTGACGACGCCCATGAGCTTCATGAGGCTGGTCTGGAACTCGCGGTCGGTGTCGCTCGCGTCGTCCGCCGTGGCGGCCCAGGCCTTCTCGATCTCGTCGGCGTGTTCGGCCACGTAGGCCCGGCCCGCGTCGGTCAGCGTGAAGACGCTCTTGGTCGCGGCCTCGTCGGACGAGATGAGCTCTTCGTCGACGAGTTGCTGCAGCGTGGGGTAGACCGAGCCGGGGCTGGGCTTCCACGTGCCGTCGGTGCGCTCGGCGATCGCCTTGATCAGGCCGTAGCCGTTCGACGGGGCGTCGGACAGCAGCGAGAGGATCGCGAGGCGCACGTCGCCGCGTCGTGCCCGGCCGCGTCCTCCGCGGCCCGGTCCGAAGCCGCCGGGACCGAAGCCCGGGCCGCCGGGGCCGAAGCCGGGGCCGAAGCCGCCGAAGCCCGGACCGGGGCGGAACCCGCGGCCGAACGGACGGCCGAAGCGGCCGTGACCCTCGCCGCGGCCCATCGGGTCGTGCCGGGCGTCGGGGGAGTCGTGGTGCCGGCGACGGGGGTCGCCGTGGTTCTCGGTGGTGAAGTCGGTACCCATGGGGTACTCCTCTCGGGTCGGGGGGGAAGAGATCTAAGTCGCGACGTCCTGTCGCGATGTGTCAAAGATATGTCGTTGACTATCGTCTGTCAACGGTCCGGCAGACATCCGGGCAGAAAGAAAGGAGGCGCGTCCCGAGTGGGACGCGCCTCCTTCCGTCGAGCCGTCAGTTCGCGGCTTGCACCCCGAACGCCGAGGCGAGCTTCTCGATCTTCTGGGCCCGGCCCAGGCGGGGCAGGTCGCTGCCGTCGCGGATGACCCGGCCGCGTCCCTCGAAGTCGGCGAGGAAGTCCTGGGCCCAGGCGACGTCGGACGGCGTGGGGCTGATGACCTCGTTGATCACGGGTAGCTGCTCGACGTCGAGGCAGAGCTTGCCGGTGAGGCCGAGGGCGACCGCGACCCCGGACTGCTCGCGCAGGACGGGGTGGCTGCTGCCCACCGTCGGGCCGTCGATCGGGCCGGGCAGCCCGCCGATGCGGCTCGCCACGACGAGGCGTGAGCGGGGGTAGGCCATGGCCAGGTCGTCGGCGCTCGTGCCGGTGTCGCGGCGGTAGTCGCCGCTTCCGAACGCGAGGCGGAACGCCCCGCGGGCCTTGGCGATGGCGGGGCTCTCCTCGATGCCGAGGGCCGACTCGACGAGCGCGAGCACCGGCACCGCGCCTCCGAGTCGGTCGAAGGTCTCGGTGACGTGTTCGGGCGCCTCGGTCTTGGCGAGCATGACGCCGTGCAGTCCGGGCAGGCCCATCAGGGCGTCGACGTCGTCGGACCAGAAGTCCGTCGAGCGGTCGTTGATGCGCACCCAGGCCTCGCCGCCGCCCGTGAGCCAGGCGACGACGTCGTCGCGTGCGGCGGGCTTGCGGGCCGGGTCGACCGCGTCCTCGATGTCGAGGACGATCTGGTCGGCGCGGGACGCCTGGGCCGAGTCGAAACGGTCGGGGGCGGTGCCCGGCACGAGCAGCCACGAACGGGCGATGTCGGCCTTCGGTCGCGTACGGGCGGCCGCCGCGGCCCGGCGGCCCGTCGCCGCGGAGTCGGTCGCGCCGGAGGCCGTCGCGGTCGGGTCGGAGGGGGTCTGGCTGGTGTCGGTCATGACGTCGTCGTCCTTCGTCGCTCGGCGGTCCGGTCCACGCTACCGGCTCGTCCGCGCCCGTGAGTCCCGCGGGCGCGGGCGGGGGCTCCCGGCCCGGGGTGCCGTTCGGGCGTAACGTTCAGGCGGATCACAGATCCAGGGAACGACCCCACCGACAGGAGTGAGCCATGACCGACGCGAACGATCCGCGGCGCGACCGCCCCGACCACGAGGGACGCGATCCCCAGTACGGCGACACGAACGACGCCCCGCGGTCCGACGAGACCGGCGAGACGGTCGAGCCGACCGAGGTGCCGTACGGCTCCGAGGTCCCGACCCAGCAGCCCCCGGCCGTCGACTTCGGCGGCGACGCCCCGACGCAGCAGCAGCCCGCCGTCGACTTCGGGTCCGACGCCCCGACGCAGCAGGCCCCCGTCGCCGACGCCGAGGACCGCCCGGTCGTCGCCGAGGCCCCCGCGACCACCGACGCGTCCGGCCCGGAGGCCCACGAGGCTCCCGCGTCGTCCGACGAGGAGGCGCTGCCCGATTCGGTGCCCGCGGAGTACGTCCCCGGCGACACGGCGTCCGACCAGCGCGCCGACGCCGACGCGTCGACCGACGCCGACCGCCGCGACACGGAGGTCCTCTCGGAGTCCGACCGCGACGCGGCCTCGACCGGCCGTCCCACCGAGGCGGTGCCCATGGTGGCGCCGACCGAGCCCGCCCAGCGGGCCTGGTCCGCCTCCTCGGACGGCACGCGCCGTCCGTTGCACGACGACGAGGCCCTCCGTGCGGCCGAGGCCGCCCGCGCCGGCGAGCCCGCCACCGGCGACCGAGGGGACGACACGGCCACCGCGGCGTCCGCGACCGCGGCGACCGGCGCCTCCTCGGCCTCGCACGACGGGTGGGTCGACGACCGCTCGGACGCTGAACGCGACGCCACCGACCGCGCCGCGGCCGAGCGTCAGCCCTCGTTCGGTCAGGACGCCCCCACCGCCGTCGCGCCCACCGCGGCGGCAGCCGGAGGCGCGGCCGCAGGAGCCGCCGCGGGTCGCGACACCGGCTCCCACGCCTACCCCCTCGTCAAGGACTCGGGAATCGACCACGTGTCGGTGCGCCGTGAGCTGCTCGCCCAGCAGAAAGAGGAGTTCGGCGGCATCCGCTTCGGCGCCGGCCTGCTCGGCTGGTTCGCCGCGACGGGCTTCGGCCTCGTCATGATCACGATCTTCGGCGGCGTCCTCGCGGCCTGGGGCGGGGTCGCCTCCGGTTCGACCGCCATGACCGACCTGCGCAGCTTCACGACCGACAACGCCGACGTGCTCGCGCTGACCTCGGGCATCGTGGTGCTCGCGATCATCTTCTTCGGGTACCTCATCGGTGGCTACACGGCGTCGCGCATCGCCCGCTTCAGCGGCTTCAAGCAAGGGCTCGCGACCTGGCTCTGGGGTCTGGTCATCACGATCGTCCTGGCGATCGTCGTCGGCGTCGTCGGCACCCAGACCGGAGACTCGTCGTCGCCGAACCCGTTCGTGCCGTCGATGGACGACCTGCAGTCGTCGTCCCTCGCCGGTCTCATCGGCCTCGGCCTCGTCGTCGTCCTGAGCTTCGCCGGTGCCGTCCTCGGTGGCCTGCTGGGTCAGCGGTACCACCGCAAGGTCGACCGCTTTTTCTCCGAAGAGGACTGAGCGCCGCGAGGGGGCGTCCCGGCCGGGTCGCCCCCTCGCCCCATCCGACGCGGCCCGGGCGTCGAACACCGATCAACCCCACCGGGCAGCACAGACAAGGACCATTCATGCGCACCCCCTTCCGTTCCTCCCTCGGTCGAGGCGTCCTCGGCGTCGTCGCCACCGGAGCCCTCGTGTTCTCGCTCGCGGCCTGCGCCTCGACCTCGGACTCCGAGAGCAACAACACGGCCCCGACGCACCCCGTCAACCAGACCCGTGAACCCGGCCCCGGCGAGAGCATGCTGCCCGAGGCGTCCATCCCGGATCTGTCGAACGGCGTCGACACGCAGGTCGCCGTGGACGCGTTCTTCGTCGAGGCCCTCACGAGCCTGGGCCTGACCCCCGGCGTCGTGGGCACCGCGACCTTCACCGACGGCACGTTCGCGTTCCCGATCACGGGCGGCAACGTCGACTACTACGGTCCCGACAGCGACGTGCGGCCCTACGTCCAGGGCGAGATCGACCACGACGGCTCCGGCCTGTCGCTGACCGCCGCCGACGGCACCGTCGTCGAACTCACCGACTTCCGCATCGACCCGGGTGAGAGCAAGCTCTACGGCACCGTGACCGCCAACGGCACCGTCGCCGCCGAAGACGCCTACCTCTTCAACCTCTGGGGTGGCACGCTCAAGCCCCTCGAGGTCGTCGACGGCAACGCCGTGCTCGAGGGCACGACGGTCCACGTCAGCCCTGCCGCCGCGTCGCTGCTGAACGAGACCTTCGGGACCGATGCCGTCCAGGACGAGATGCTCGTCGGCATCGCGAAGATCACCGCCGCCACCGAGTGACACCCCCGCTCGACCGATCGGGCACGTAGCCGATCACCGAGAAGAACCCCGTTCGCGAAGAAGAACCCCGATCAATCGTGGTTCGTCTTCGTGAACGGGGTTCTCGGCGTCCGGGCGCGGCGTTCGGTGTGCGGGCGCGGCGTTCGGTGTGCGGGCGCGGCGTTCGGTGTGCGGGCGCGGCGTGCGGCTTGCGGGCGAGTTACGGAGGCCTCACACCAAGGTTTCGGGACCCCGAAACCTTGCTAGGGTCGAGGCATGAGCTCGTCCGACACCCGCCGTGCCGACGCCGACCGACCCCGTGACGGCCGTGCCCCGCAGGTCGTGCACGCCCGACCGCGCGGCACCCTGCTCGGCCCGGCGTTCGTCGCCGCGATCGCGTACGTCGACCCCGGCAACGTCGCCGCCAACCTCACGGCCGGGGCGGCGTACCAGTACACGCTCCTCTGGGTGCTCGTCCTCGCGAACGCCATCGCGGTGCTCGTCCAGTACCTGTCGGCGAAGCTCGGCATCGTCACGGGTCGGTCGCTGCCCGAGGTGATGGGCACGCGCCTCCGTCGTCGGCCCCTCCGGCTGGCGTACTGGGGTCAGGCCGAGCTGGTGGCGGCCGCGACCGACGTCGCCGAGATCATCGGGGGAGCCCTCGCGCTCCAGCTGCTCTTCGGGGTGCCGCTGGTCGTCGGGGGTCTGATCACCGGCCTCGTCTCGCTCGGCCTGCTGCTGCTCACGAGGTACCGCAGCGGGCGGGTGTTCCAGACCGTCGTCATCGCCCTGCTCGCCGTCCTCACGCTCGGCTTCTGCGCGGGGCTGCTCTTCGCCCCGCCGTCGGCCGGAGGCATGCTCGCCGGTCTCGTGCCCCGCTTCGAGGACAGCACGGCGGTGCTGCTCGCCGCGTCGATGCTCGGCGCGACGGTCATGCCGCACGCGGTCTACCTGCACTCCGCGCTCACCCGCGACCACCACGGCGTCGTGGCCGAGGGGGCGGACCGTGCCCGCGTGCTGAAGGCCACCCGGTGGGACGTCGTGCTGGCGTTGCTCGTCGCCGGCGGCGTCAACATCGCCATGCTCGTGCTCGCGGCCTCGACCCTGTCGGGTCAGGACGGCACCGACACGATCCCCGGGGCCCAGCGGGCCATCGCGGCGGCGCTCGGGCCGGTGATCGGCGTCCTGTTCGCCGTCGGCCTCCTCGCGTCGGGTCTCGCGTCCACGTCGATCGGGGCGATGGCGGGCGCCGAGATCATGAAGGGCCTGCTGCACGTGCAGGTGCCGCTCATGGTGCGCCGAGTCGTCACGTTGATCCCGGCCCTCGTGCTGCTCGCGACGGGCATCAGCCCGACGTGGTTGCTCGTGCTCAGCCAGGTCGTGCTGAGCTTCGGCATCGCCTTCGCCCTCGTGCCCCTCGTCGTCGCGACGAGCGACCGGTCGCTCATGGGCACGGGCGTCAACGCCGTCGGGACGCGGATCGCCGGTTGGGTGGCCGTGGTCGTCGTCGTGGCCCTCAACCTCGTGCTGATCGGGCTGACCGTCTCGGGGGCGTGAGGGGCGGCGGCGAGGCGACCCGCGCCTCCTGCGTTCCCGACCCGACCCGACCCGCCGCGGCCCTGCCCGGCGCGGCCGAGACGAGCCGCACCGTCAGCGGTCGGCGCCGCCGGTGGTGGGTTCGATGTGCGGGCCGTCGTCGGGGTCGGCGCCGGCCGCGGCCTTCTCGGCCTGGCGACGGTCGAACGCCGCCTGCATCGACTCGGCGTGGTCCGTCTTGGCCTTCGCGAGGGCCTCGTCGTCGCCGCGCATGGTCGCCGCGGTCGAACGCAGGCGCGCCCCCACGGCCTTCACGAAGTCGGCCGGGCTGGGGCTGAAGTCGTCGCTCTCGTCGCCGTCCCCCGCGTCGACGTAGTGGTGCAGCTCGACGCCCTCGTCGTGTCGGATCGGCTGCTGGGCGTGCTCGACGCAGAGCTTGGCGACCTCTTCGGCGTGGGCGTGCATGACGGAGTGGGCGGCCCCGGGCATCTCCCACAGGCGGGACGCGGGCAGCAGTTCGCCGACGCGGCGCACCCACTCGCGCGGGGCGACGGCGTCGTGCTCGCCCCGGATGACCAGGGTGTCGGCGGCGATCTGCGGCAGGTGCCGCTCGATCGGGTAGGTCATCATCTTCGGCAGGATGCGGGAGAACCAACGCACCCCGCAGAGCACGTAGGCGCTCAGGGCCAGGAACTTCACCCGGCCGGGCTCGTGCCAGGCGGCCCGGGCGAACCGCACCGCCTGCTCGAGCACGTGACGATGGGCCGGATCGATCACCGGCCCGATCAGCACGACGGTCGACAGGTCGGGTCGGCGCGCGGCGAGGTCGACGACGATCTGCGTGCCCATCGAGTGCCCGACGACGACCGGGTCGTGGAGTCCCAGTTCGTCGATGGCGGTGCCGACGAGGTCGGCGTACTCGCGGATGCTCAGGGCGTGACCCGGGTGCGGCACCCCGGCGAAGCCCGGCAGGTCGAGGGCGTGCACGGGGCCGAACTCGTTGAGGTTCGGCGCGAGGCGCTCGAAGTAGTCGGACGAGACTCCGATGCCCGGCACGAGGACGAACGGACGCTCGCCGGTGTCGCCGATCGTGTTGACCCGCACGTAGAGGTCGCCCCGCTCGACGCGACGCACGGTGACGGTCGTGTCGACGTCCCCCGCTCGCCAGGCGTCGCGGGCGGCCGCACGCCGTGGCGAACCGGCGTGGCGACGTCGAGGGGTCATCGGATCAGTGTGGCACGGTGGGCTCGGAGCCCGGGACGGTGGCGCGGGCGGGGTCCCCGGTGGCAGGCTGACCCCGCCGGGTCCCGCCCCGGCGCACCGTCCGCGGCCCACCCGCCTCGACCCACCCGCCTCGACGAGAGAAGAGTCATCGTGCCCGCTGCCGACATCGTCCGGACCGTCACCCTCGCCGCGCCTCCCGCCGTGGTCTTCGACGCCGTCACCACGGGCACCGGCGGGTGGCTCTGGCCCGGTGAGGTCGAACCCCGGGTGGGAGGCGCGGCCGGGCCGGGTGCGGTGGTCACGGCCTGGCGACCGGGTCGCCACTACGCCAACCGCATGGAGGGCGAGGGCGGCTGGTTCAACGAGCTCGACTTCGCCCTCGCGGCAGGCGACGACACCGAGGAGGCGACCCGGCTGACCTACCGGCACTCGAGCGTCTTCGACGAGGGGCAGGTGCCCGGCGTCGAGGAGCACACCGACTTCTACCTGCACACCCTCGCCGAGTACGTCGCGTGGTTCACGGGCCGGGAGGCCACGTTCACGAGCGTCGACGCCCCGGAGTCGTCGCGGGCGGCGGGATCGGCCGCCCGGGTGCTGCAGGCCCTCGACCTGGCCGACGACGTCGAGGTCGGTGACGCCGTCGTCGTCGACCTGCCCGGCGTCGGTCCGGTCGCCGCGGGACTCTCGTACCGCACGGCGTCGTTCGTGGGGCTGCGGACCGCGAGCGCGCTCGTCCGCATCTTCGGGCGGGAGGCCTGGGGGGCCGGGGTGAGCGTCAGCGTCCACGACTTCGCCGACGGGACCGACGCCGCCGCGACCGGATCGGCCTGGCAGAGGTGGCTCGACGACCTGTTCTCGTGAGCCGCGCCTCCTCGTCCCCACGGAGGGGGGACCGGGCCGTCCGGTGAGGGCGCGGTGCGGTCAGGCGGAGGCCACGACGACGTCGAGGGCGCGGAGGTTGCGCCGCAGGATCAGCGAGAGGGCGAGTGCGGACGCCGGCCCGGCGGCCCGCATCCACCACGCGGCGGGGAGCCAGACGACGCGGATGTCGAGGGTGACGCGGTCGTCGTCGTGGTGGTGCACGCGGTAGCTCTCCCAGCCGCGCTGGGGGTATCCGACCAGGGCGGCGTGTCCGAAGCCGATCTCGGTGGCGGACCGGACGACGGCGAACACCCGGCAGGCGACCGGTGGGCGCACGGGGCCGAGGGTCACGCCCCAGACGCTCGTCGCACCGACGGCCACGCGGACGGGCACCTCGAGGGGCACGAAGCCCGAGCCGCGGTGCACCTGCCAGTGCAGCACGGCGTCCCCTGCGGCCTCGAAGGCTGACTGGCCGTGGCCGATCACCCGACTGCGCGTCGTCACGTGGAATCCGGTCGGCGGCGGACCGTCGAGGGTGGGCTCGCCCTCGAAGGCGTAGCCGTCGCCGAACCGGGCGCGGTACGGGTGTGACGTCATGGGTCGACCCTGCCACGTGAGGACGCCGGGTCGGGGCATGATCGGACGGTGACCGACGCGACCGCCCCGACGCCGACCCCTCCGACGGCCTTCCTGATCCTGCACGGCTGGCAGAACCATCGTCCCGAGGGGCACTGGCAGCGCTGGCTCGCCGGCGAGCTCGAGGCCCGCGGACACGTGGTGCGCTACCCGCAGCTGCCCGACGCCGACGAGCCCACGCCCGCCGCCTGGGACGCCGCGGTGCGACACGAACGGGCCGCCCTGCCCGCGGGCCGTCCGGTGACGGTGCTGTGCCACAGCCTCTCGTGCCTGCTCTGGTTGAGGCTGCAGGCCGGCGTCGCGCCTCCGTCCGCCGACCGGGTGGCGCTGGTCGCGCCTCCGTCGCCCGAGCTGATCGCCGGCCAGCCGATCCACGCGTTCGTGGCCGGGGAGCTGTTCGACGGGCGGCGCCTCGCGCTCGGGGGCGACGACGAGTCGGTCGTCGTCGCCGGGGACGACGACGAGTGGCTGCCGCTCGGCCCGGTCGACACCTGGGAGGCGCGGGTCGACGCCCCGGTCGTCGTCGTGCCCCGAGGCGGTCACCTCACCCCCGACTCGGGCTACGGCGAGTGGCCGGCGGTCCTGGCCTGGGCGCTCGGGGCGCCTGCGGCGGAGGCCTTCGGCTGATCCGCCGTGCGCGGTGCCCGACGGTCGCGCCGCGCCTGCGCGTCGGGCCTGCGGATCGCGTCCGCGCCGGGCCTTCGAATCGGGCCCGCGGGTCGGGCCCGCGCCGGGCCTACGCGTCCGGCGCGAGGAAGGCGGCGGCGGCTCGTGACAGGTAGGCCGGGTCGTCGGCGCCGCACAACTCGCGGGCCGAGTGCATGCCGAGCAACGGGATGCCGACGTCGATCGTCCGGATGCCGAGTCGCGTCGCGGTGATCGGTCCGATGGTCGAGCCGCAGGGCACCGAGTTGTTCGAGACGAACTCCTGGAACGGCACACCCGCCTGCTCGCACGCCCGTGACCACTCGGCTGCCCCGAGCCCGTCGGTGGCGTAGCGCTGGTTCGCGTTGATCTTGAGCAGTGGCCCGCGGTTGACGACCGGCTGGTTGACCGGGTCGTGCCGCTCGGGGTAGTTCGGGTGCACCGCGTGCCCGGCGTCCGCGCTCAGGCACCACGACCCGGCGAGGGCCCGGCGGTGATCGGTCGTCGTCGCCCCGAGACCGGCCGAGACCCGGGCCAGGACGTCCTCGAGTAGCGGCCCGGCCGCACCCGACGGGGTGGCCGAACCGACCTCTTCGTGGTCGAACGCCGCGAACACGGCGACGTGGTCGAGTTCGACGCCCGAGGTCGCCGTCTCGACCAGAGCGACGAGACCGGCGTGGGTCGACGACAGGTTGTCCATGCGCCCGGCGGCGAAGAGCTCGCCCGACATCCCCAGGACCGCAGGAGGCGCGGTGTCGGCCACGACCACGTCGTACCCGGTCACGTCGGCTCCGGTCAGCCCGGCCAATCCGGCGAGGTGGCCGAGGACGTCGGCCTCGTCGAGCGGTCCCGCCCCGACCACGGGGTTCAGGTGGCGCTGGGGGTCGAGCTTCAGGCCCTCGGCGTTGACGCCCCGGTCGAGGTGGACGGCGAGCTGCGGGAAGCGCAGCAGCGGCCCGGTGCGCACCAGGTGCGTCTCGCCGCTGCGGGTGACCAGTCGGCCGGCGAACTCGAGGTCGCGGTCGAGCCACGAGTTGAACAGCGGACCGCCGTAGACCTCGACGCCGGCCTGCAGCCAGCCGCGGGTGCCGGTCGTCGGCTTGGGCTTCAGCTTGAAGCCGGGGGAGTCGGTGTGCGCTCCGACGACGCGGAACGGCGTCGTGGCCGTCGCGGTGGCCGGCTCGATCCAGGCGATGACCGCGCCGTCGCGCACGACGTAACGACGGCCCGGGCCCGAGGGCCACTCGGCGGTCTCGTCGAGGGCGGTGAACCCGGCGTCGTCGAGCCGGCGGGCGGCCTCGGCCGCGGCGTGGAAGGACGAGGGCGAGGCCTGGATGAAGCGGGCGAAGTCGTCGAGGTGGGGGCGCGTGTCAGTCATCCCCACCAGCATGCACCACCCGGTCGCCGCCGAGACCCCACGAAGTGCCCGAGGCCCCGGCTCGCGCACGCGGGTCTCGGCGCCCTCCCGGGGTCTCACACGGGGTCAGCGGCCGCCGCTGCCGCCGCGGTTCGCGCCGATGTCGCCACGGTGGGCGTTGGCCTCGGGGTCGGCCGAGTGCGGGTCCTCGTCGTCGACGGTCAAGGCGGCGTCCTGCTCGCCCGAGACGCCGCCGGGGCTCACGGCGACGTAGCCGTCCTCGCCCGAGTGGCTGCCGCCGAGCGGTTGCGTGGCGTCGCCGTCCGGCGTCGCGTCGCCCGATGCGGCGGGTTCGCCCTGCGTGTCGGTCGGGCCCGTGCCGTGGGCGGCCCGGTGCGTCTCGATCGCGGCGGCCTCGACGGCAGCCTGGTCGAGCGCGTCGCCGTGGCCGAGTTCGTCGTCCGGCTCGTGCGGGTCCGGGTTCGTGCGGGCGTCGCTCATCGGGGGGTCCTCTCGTGGTGGGCCTCCGAGGCTAGGCGCACCGCGCCTCCTCGTCCGGTCGTCGTCCTCGGCAGGTGGCGCCGAACGCCTCACGGCGCGGTCGGCAGCACCGCGGCCCAGAGGTGGAACAGGGCGTAGGCGCGCCAGGGCGACCACGGTGCCCCGGCGACCTCGGCCTCCTTCGTCGTCAGGCCGCCCATCACGCGCCGCAGTACGAGGTCGCCCGCGGGCCAGGCGTCGCGGTCGCCGAGGGCGCGCACGGCCAGGTACTCGACGGTCCACGGGCCGATGCCGGGCACGGCGAGCAGGCGTCGGCGGGCGTCGGCGTGGTCGACGTCGGGGGCGATGACGAGTCCGTCGGCGACGACCTCGGCCAGGGCGTGGATCGTCCGCGCGCGACTGTTCGTCACCCCGACCGCGGCCCGCAGCTCGTCGACGTCGGCGGCCGCCAGGCGGTCGGCGCGGGGGAACCGCGTCAGGCCCGTCCCCGCGACGGGTTCGCCGTGGGCCGCGACGAGCCGCCCGGTGAAGGTGCGCGCCGCGGCGAGCGAGACCTGCTGCCCGAGCACCGTCATCACCGCCGTCTCGAACCCGTCGGGGTTGCCCGTCACGCGGATGCCCGGACGCGCCGCGACGAGCGGCCCGAGCACGGGGTCGTCGGCGAAGCCCCGTTCGACGTCGTCGAGGTCGGTGTCGAGGTCGAGCCACGTCCGCACGACGCGTCGTGCCTCGTCGACCGTCGCCTCCGTCGGCAGCACGCCGTCGGGCCCGGTCACCGTCACGTCGACCCCGGTGGCCCCGAACGACAGGTCGAGACGGTGGGAGGCGCGCTCGGCTCCCGTGCCCAGCTCGACCAGTCGCGCGTGCGTGGCCGCGGCGACGTCGGTGGCTTCGGCCCCCGGCACGCTGTGCGCCGCCAGCAATCCCACGGCGTGCGCGTGGTCCCAGGCGCCGACGGGTTCGACGACGAAGCGCGCGGCCGCCCCGTGCGGTATCGCCCCGTGCGGTACCGCCCCGACCGGTGCCGCCCCGTCGGGCGAGTCCGCGGTCACGACCCGGCCGCCCGGGGGCCGCCGTCTGGCACCGGCCGGCCGTCGTCGGCCCACACCCCGGACGACCCGCGGCGGTGGCTGTCGACGAGGTGCGTGTCGACGATGCCCGCGGCCTCCATCAGCGCGTGCATGGTGATCGGCCCCACGAAGGTGAACCCCTTCGCCTTGAGTGCCCGCGAGAGGGCGAGCGACTCCGGCGACGTCGTCGGCACCTCGGCCATCGTGCGGGGCCGGGGAGTCTCGGCCGGCCGGAACGACCAGACGAAGTCGACGAGTCCGCCGTCGGCCCTCAGGTCGAGCGTCGCCCGCGCGTTGCGGATGGTCGCATCGACCTTGAGTCGGTTGCGGACGATGCCCGCGTCGGCCATCAGCCGTGCCCGGTCCTCGTCGTCGAAGCGCGCGACGACCTCGGGGTCGAAGTCGGAGAACGCGCTCCGGAACGCCGGACGCTTGCGCAGGATCGTCGCCCACGACAGCCCCGACTGGAACGCCTCGAGGCTCAGCCGCTCGAACAGGCCCCGCTCGTCCCGGACCGGCAGCCCCCACTCGGTGTCGTAGTACTCGCGCAACAGCGGATCGGTCGACGCCCAGACCGGCCGGGCCAGCCCGTCGTCACCGACCACGACGCCCGCGCCCGCCAGGTCCGACGGCACCGCTCCCGGGCCGGCCGCCGTCACACCGGAGGTCACCGCGTCGCTCACGCCCCCGCCTCGAGGTCGATCAGGATCTGCTTGGCCGCCATGCCCCCACGGTAGTTGCCCGAGGTCCCGTCGCTCCGCACCACCCGGTGGCAGGGGACGACGAGCGGCAGGGGGTTGGTGGCGCAGGCCGTACCGACGGCCCGCACCGCGCGAGGACTGCCCGAGGCCAGCGCCACCGCGGCGTAGCTCGCCGTCGACCCGTAGCCGATGTCGGGCAGGTGCTCGAGCACCGTCCGCTGGAACCCCGTCGACAGGCGCCGGTCGAGCGGCAGGTCGAACGCGCGGCGCTCGCCGCGGAAGTACTCGTCGAGCTCGCGTGCCACGGTGTCGAGCCGTGACGGCGCCTCGACGATGCGCGGGCTGACCGTCGTGGCGAGGCGGTCGAGCACCGTGTCGTGTCCCTCGATCTCGAAGGCCACCCGCAGCACGCCCACGTCGGTGGCGCAGACGAGCAGGAGGCCGACGGGGGAGTCGAGGGTGCGGTACGCCACGTCGACCGCCCCGGCGTCGAGGGCGGCCTCGGCGAAGCGGGCGTGCAGCGCGGCGAGTCGCTCGTCGGTCGGGTCGAGGCCGGTCAGCAGGTCGCCGGGGTCGGTCGACGCGTCGATGGGGGAGGCGGTCATCGGGTGCCCTTCGGCTCGGGGGAGGCGGACGGGACGGAGGCGCGGCCGGCGACCCGGTCGGAGGCGCCGGTCGCACGAGGCGTCGCGGGGACGGCCAGCAGCCGCCGCAGCGCCGCGATCCCGTCGGCGGACGCACGCCGGGCCGCGTCCGCGCTGATGCCGGTCAGCTCGGCGACCTCGCGGTGCGAGAGCCCGACGAGGTGGTGGTAGACCACGGCACGCCGCTGGCCCGGCGGCAGGGTGCGCAGCGCCCCGTCGAGCTCGTCCGCGCGCGCGACGGTCTCGTCGTGAGGAGGCGCGGGCGGCGGTTCGGGCACCGTCTCGACCGGCCGGGGGCGACGCTCGCGTGCCCGCAGCACGTCGATCGCCTTGCGGTGCGCGATGGTCACCAGCCACGCCTCGAGGTTCGTCGACGAGGGCAGCGACGGATACGCGACGAGGGCCGCCACGAACGTCTCGCTCCAGGCGTCGTCGGTGTCGTGCTCGTCGAGCACGGCCCGGCAGACGCGCCAGACCGTGCGACCGTGCCGGGCGACCACGCGCTCGAAGGGTTCCACGTCAGAACAGCCGACCGGAGTCGGGGCCCGACGGCTGGTCGGCCTCCAGCCCGAGCAGGAACCGTTTGCGGTCGAGCCCGCCGGCGTAGCCGACCAGGGCCCCGCCCGAGCCGACCACGCGGTGGCACGGCACGACGATGCTCAACGGGTTGAGCCCGTTGGCGGCGCCGACCGCGCGGGCCAGGCCGACGCCGCCGAGTGCGGTCGCGAGCTGACCGTAGCTGCGGGTCTCGCCGAAGGGGATGTCGCGGAGGAGCGTCCACACCCGCACCTGGAAGTCGTTGCCGCGCGGTGCCAGCGGGAGGTCGAAGGAGCGCCGCTCGCCGCCGAAGTACTCGCCGAGCTGGCGCCCGACCTCGGCGAAGTCGCTCAGGCCGACGCCGTCCCGCGAGACCGGGCCGAAGCCGGTCGGATCGGGCAGGTGGCGGTGCTCGTCGAAGTAGAGGCCGACGAGGCCCGTCTCGCCCCCGACGACGGTCAACGGGCCGACGGGGGTGTCGACGCTGGTGTGGACGCTCACGGTGCCTCCTGGCTCTCGGCGATGGTATCCACCCCGTAGACGCGGCAGCGGCACCGGATGTGAGGTCGCCGGTCGACGAGATCGGACGCCCCGGGTCGACCGGGCCGGACGGTCCGACCGAACCGGTCCGGGTGATCGGGCCGGGCCGTCGAGCAGGTACCCTTGAACGCCCGGTCCGGGCACTCCACACTGTCGGGTGTGTGCGAGCGTCCGGGCCGGGTCTCTCGTCTCCGGCCGCCGGGCCCCGTTCTGATCGTCGCTCGGGCTAGTGGCGCGTGCTGAAGTCGCTCTCGCCCACGGGGGTGATCTCGCTCACCTCGACCCGATCGACCCGGGCCCCTCGAGGTCCCTCGTCCAGCCACTCGAGCAGCAGCGCCACCCGGTCGGGCCGTCCCTCGACCTCGACCTCGACGGTCCCGTCGGGCAGGTTGCGGACGAAGCCGCCGACGTCCAGTCGGTCCGCCTCGCCCTCGGTCGAGAAACGGAAACCCACGCCCTGCACCGAACCGTGCACGAGGGCCCGGCGTCTGATCACGTCGTCCATCGCTCGACCGTACCCGCGCCTCCTCGGGCTCGCCCTCGTTCCGCGCCCGGACGTCTCACCCCGCCACGAAATGAACATCCCGCCACGAGAAAAGATGGCGGGATGTTCATTTCGTGGCGGAGTGGCGGGGTGGCGGGTTGGCGGAGCGACGGCTCACGCAGGCCGACGGCCGAGCCGACGCCGGTCGCCTCGCTACTTGTCGACCGTCGACATGTCGGCGTAGCGGGCGCCCTTCGGCGCGGCCACGTCGTCGAGCTGGTGCACCTGCTCGGCGTCGAGCACCACGTCGTCGGCCGCGACGTTCTCGTCGAGGTAGGCGCGGCGCTTCGTGCCCGGGATCGGCACGATGCCCTCACCCTGGGCGAGCAGCCAGGCGAGCGCGACCTGACCCGGTGTGGCGCCGACGGCCCGGGCGACCTCGTCGACCTGCTGCACGATGCGGACGTTGGCCTGCAGGTTGTCGCCCGAGAAGCGGGGAGCGAACCGGCGGAAGTCGTCCTCGGCGAGCTCGTCCACCGAGCGGATGGTGCCCGTGAGGAACCCCCGACCGAGCGGCGAGTAGGGCACGAAGCCGATGCCGAGCTCGCGGACGGTCGGCAGGATCTCGGCCTCGGGCTCACGGCTCCACAGCGACCACTCGGTCTGCAGGGCGGTGATCGGGTGCGTCGCGTGGGCACGGCGGATGGTCTCGGGCGCCGCCTCGGACAGCCCGAGGAACCTCACCTTGCCGGCCGTGACGAGCTCGCCCATGGCGCCCACGGTCTCCTCGATGGGCACGAGCGGGTCGACGCGGTGCTGGTAGTAGAGGTCGATGTGGTCGATGCCGAGGCGCTTCAGCGAGCCGTCGACCGACCGGCGGACGTACTCGGGGCGACCGTCGACCGTGCGTTCGGCGCGGGCCTCGGGGTCGGTCACGTTGCCGAACTTCGTCGCGACGACGGCCTGGTCGCGGCGGCCCTTGAGGGCGCGGCCGAGCAGCTGCTCGTTCGTGTGCGGGCCGTACATGTCGGCGGTGTCGAGCAGGGTGACGCCCACGTCGAGCGCGCGGTGGATGACGCGCACCGACTCGTCGTCGTCGGTGCTGTTGCCGGTGTAGAAGGCGGACATGCCCATGAGGCCGAGGCCGAGGCGTCCGACGTCGAGTCCGCCGTCGACCTGGCCGAGTGTGGTGTTCTGCATGGTCCCGAGCCAACTCCCTCGCACCCGGTGCGGGCACATGCCCGGCCCACGGGCCGACGGACCGCAGGAGGCGCGGTGCCCGTCGGACGGACACCGCGCCTCCTCGGCCTGCCGGGCTCGGGAGCCCGCCGTCACCGCTGTTAGCGGCGCTCCGACCGGCGTCGGACGGCGGCCGAGCCGGCGACGAGCGCGAGACCAAGGGCCAGCGCCGCGGCGCCGAGGCCGAGCGGCAGGCCCGGGTCGCCACCCGTGTAGGCGAGCGGCCGGCCCGTGCCGCCGGTGCCCGTGCCGCCCGTGCCCTGGCCTCCGGCTGCCGGCACGACGGGAGCCGGCGTGACGGTCGGGTCGGGGGTCGGCTCGGGGTCGGGCACCGGGGTCACCACGGGAGGCGCGGCGAGGGTGATGGTCGGGACGGTCCCGTCGGCGGTCGGTGCCGTGAACGACCCGAGGGTCTCGCCGTCGGCCACGACGTCGTAGGTCGTGCCGGGGACGAGGTCGTCGGCCCGGTAGACGCCCGCGGCGTCGGTGGTCGGGGTGGCGACGGGCTCGGGGTCGGTGGCGTCCGCCTCGATCAGCGACAGCTCGAGGTCGGCGGCGGGCGTGCCGTCGGAGTTCACGACGGTGCCCTCGACCGACACGGTCGCAGGGGCCGCGATCTGCACGGGCGGGATCGTCCCGCTCGTCGCGGGTGCGGTGATCGTGACGGCCGAGTCGACGTCCTCGTTCAGGACCACCTCGTACTGTTCGCCAGGGGTGAGGCCGTCCGCCGTGAACGAGCCGCCCGCGCCGGTCTCGACGCTCGCCACCGGCGCGGTCTCGCCGACCGGCACGATGTCGACGGTCGAACCCGTCGCAGGGGCCGAGCCGTCGGGGTTCACGATGCTCGTCGTGATCTCGACGGTCGGGTCGAGCGTGATCGACGCGCCGGAATCGGTCGAGACCGGCCCCCGGGCGATGCCCGTGACCTCGTCGACCACGTTGTACTCGGCCGCCGGGTCGAGCCCTTCGAAGGTGACCGAGCCGTCGGCGCCGGTCGTCCCGGAGGCGACCGGGTCGATCTGGCCGGGCACGACGATGCTCACCGGGCGATCGGGGACGGGCGTGCCGTCGGCCTCTTCGACCGTCACGGTCAGGGGTGCGGTGGCCACCGGGGGCACGGCGCCGACGAAGGCGAAGTCGAGTCCGGGGGAGTCGTCGCCTGCGATCGTGAAGGGCACGGCGGGCAGATCTGCCGCGTCCTCCGGTGTCGTGACGTCGACCTCGTAGGGCGTGCCCGAGACGAGGCCGGGGACCGACCAGGTGCCGTCGGGGCCGACCGTCGTGGTGGTCCCGACGACCTCACCGGTCGCCGGGTCGACGACCGTCACGATCGCTCCGGGGTAGGCCGCGCCGTCGTTGGTCACCGCCCCGCTCGCGGTGAAGGTCTTGGTCACGAACCACGTCTGGTAGACGGGGAACCCGGAACGCTGCTGGTACGTGAAGGTCAGCGTCGAGAGCGGCACGGTCGGGCTGAACCAGGCGGCGGCGCCCTCGGTGTCGGCCGCGGCGGCGTTGCCGGTCAGCACGCCCGTGGCGGCGTTCCAGGTCGGCACGTCGCGCAGTCCCGCGGCGTCGCACGACGGCGACGGGCCGCCGGCCGCGGTGCGGCAGTAGTTGTACGTGCTCCCGAAGCCGAGGGCGTCGACGGGCACGGCCACACCGTCGGCGCCGGTGGCCGACACGGTGACCTGGTCGGCGTCGACGTCGCCCAGCACGAACGACCAGTCGCTCGCGGGGGTGGCCCGGTCGAAGGTGTACGTCGTGACCGACGCGGCGGCCGCGGTCGGCGAATCCTGGGCGGGACGGAGGTTGAGGTAGGGGCGGCCGCGGCTCGAGTCGTACTCGGCGCCGACCGGCGTGCCCGTGCCCTGCCACGTGCTCGATCCGCTGGGGATCGTCGCCTGGCGCGAGGTCGACGTGACCGTCGCCTGCGGGAAGTCCCCGGGGAGCGTCATCGTGCCCGTGTAGGCACGAGCCGTCCCGTCGACGGTGAAGTCGGCCCAGCCGACCGCTCCCGGTCCGGCGGCGGAGGCACTGGTCGCGCCCCCGAGGGCCAGCGCGCCGGCCACGACGACCGTCACCCCCGTCGCCGCCCATGCCCTGATGCGCCTGTCGATCATGTCGTCGTCCCTCCGGGCCCACCCCTGATCGCGGGCCACGAGGTCGAGGTTATGTCAGGTGTGGATCTCGTGTCACACCCGTGGAGGCCCGAGGCCTCGTCGCGGGCGTCGCCGCGTGCCGGGGACGACGAAGGGGCGCCGCCTCGCGACCGGTCACCCGGTGCGGAGGTCGGCGCCCCTTCGGGGACGTCGTGCGTCAGCGCTTCTTGGCGTTGGAGACGATGTCCTCCGAGTGGCCACCCGTCGCGCCCTTGGCCTTCTTGTCGGCGCGCTTCTCCTTCAAGGAGCGCACGGCAACCTTCGCGGTGCCTTTTTTCGCTGATTTCTCTGCCATGGTGGTGCCTCCGTCGCGGACCGAGATGATCCGGTCCGCCCGAGGCTACGGTGCCGCGGCCCCGGTGTCTGTAGCCGCGGCCATCTTCACGGCTCCTACACTG
Source organism: Frigoribacterium sp. 2355 (assembly GCF_054060695.1). Taxonomy (NCBI): domain Bacteria; kingdom Bacillati; phylum Actinomycetota; class Actinomycetes; order Micrococcales; family Microbacteriaceae; genus Frigoribacterium; species Frigoribacterium sp. 2355. Next base: position 275,155 of record NZ_JBSSDL010000002.1, read on the forward strand.
CCCAGTGGCCCGGTCCGCCTCACGCGAGGAGTCCGTGTCCGACCACCCGCCCGACCCGACGACACCCTGAGACGACAGGCCCCGATGACCCCCGTCCCCACCTCGACCCCGGTCGCCCCGACGCGCAGCGAGCGCCTCGACGAGCTGCCGTTCACCTCGAAGCACCGTCGCCTGTTGGCCGGCTCGGGCATCGGATGGGCCCTGGACGCGCTCGACGTCGGCCTGCTCTCGTTCGTCATCGCCCAACTGATGACCGTGTGGAGCGACCAGGCCGGACAACTGGCCTGGGTCGCGTCGGCCGGGTTCGCGGGCATGGCCATCGGTGCGGCCGTCGGCGGTTCGCTGGCCGACCGCCTGGGCCGCAAGACCGTCTTCGCCCTGACCCTGTTGCTCTACGGCCTCGCCACCGGGCTCTCGGCCCTGTCCTGGTCGGTCGGCGTGCTGCTCGTCCTGCGCTTCGTCGTCGGACTCGGCCTGGGCTCCGAACTGCCGGTCGCGTCGACCCTCGTCAGCGAGTTCTCACCCCGGCGCATCCGGGGCCGGGTGGTCGTCCTGCTCGAGGCGTTCTGGGCCGTCGGATCGATCGGGGCCGCCCTCGTCGGCTACCTCGTGATCCCGACGAGCGACGACGGCTGGCGCTGGGCCCTGCTGATCGGTGCCGCTCCCGCGCTCTACGCCGTGTTCGTCCGCCTCAGGATGCCCGAGTCGGTGCGCTTCCTCGAGTCGAAGGGGCGTCACGACGAGGCCGAGCGCACCGTCCGCGGCTTCGAGCAGGCGGCCGGCGTCGCCGCCCCGACCGTGGTCACCGAGGAGGCGCGGGTCGTCGAGAAGCCGGCCCGCGCCTCCGTCGGCCGGCTCTTCGGTGCCGGCATGGCTCGCCGCACGGTCGCGATCTGGGTGGTCTGGTTCATGACCAACTTCTCGTACTACGGCGCCTTCGTCTGGCTGCCGTCGTTGCTCGTCGCGGCCGGGTTCCCGCTCGTGCGCTCGTTCGGGTACGTGCTGATCATCACCCTGGCGCAGCTGCCGGGCTACGCGGCCTCGGCCTGGTTGATCGAGAAGTGGGGGCGCCGGGGGGCGCTCGCGACCTTCCTGCTCGGGTCGGCCGTCGCGGCCGTCTTCTTCGGCTTCGGGGCGGTCAGCGGCAGCGTCGCGCAGATCCTCGTCGCGGGCATGGCCCTGTCGTTCTTCAACCTCGGCGCGTGGGGGGCGCTCTACGCCGTGACGCCCGAGCTCTACCCGACCCCGCTGCGGGGCACGGGCGCGGGGTGGGCCGCGGGCGTCGGGCGCATCGCCTCGATCGCCGCGCCGCTGTCGGTGCCCCCGCTGATCGCCCTCGGGGGGCCGCCCACCCTGTTCGTCGTCTTCGGCGCGGTCTTCGTCGTGGGGGCCGTCGCCGCCACGAGGCTGCCCGAGCTCCGCGGCACGCGGCTCGCCGAGTGAGCGCGCGTCGCCGTCCGTCGCGTCGTCGCCTCACGCCGCGCCGGCTGCTCGGAGTCCTCGTGGTGCTCGTGGCGGGGGCCGTCCTCGTGGCCTTCCCGCGCCTCCTCGGCGACGGGTCGGCGGGTGGCGACCCGGGAGGCGCGGGTGCGGTCCCCGTGCCCACGAGCGTCCCGGCCGCGGCGGTCGAGGCCGTGGTCGACCGGGTCGTCGACGGGGACACCGTCGTCGTCCTCGTGGCGGGGGAGCGCGAGCGCATCCGCCTGATCGGCGTCGACACCCCCGAGACCGTGAAGCCCGACGCGCCGGTCGACTGCTTCGGACCCGAGGCGAGCGCCTTCACGACGGCCGCCCTGCCCGAGGGGGCCACGGTCTGGCTCGAGGACGACGCCTCGCAGGGTGACGCCGACCGCTACGACCGGCTGCTGCGCTACGTCTGGTCGCCGGACGGCACGATGCTCAACGAGCGGCTCGTCGCCGAGGGCTACGGGCGCGAGGACACCTACGACGACGCGTACCGCTACCGCGACCGGTTCGTCGCGGCCGAGGCGTCGGCCGAGGCGTCGCGGGTCGGGCTCTGGGGCGCCTGCGGCTGAACCGACGGACGCCGGCTCGGCCACCAGAACGCGTCACCGGTGAGGAACACGAGCGCGGGCACCAGCACGGTGCGCACGACCAGGGTGTCGAGCAGCACGCCGAGGCAGACGATCACGCCGACCTGGGTCAGGGCGACGACCGGCAGCACGCCGAGGACGGCGAACACGGCCGCCAGCAGGATGCCCGCACTCGTGATGACGGCGCCGGTCGAGGCCAGGGCCCGCACCATGCCCTCGCGGGTGCCGTGCACGAGACCCTCCTCGCGGGCCCGGGTGGTGAGGAAGATGTTGTAGTCCACCCCGAGGGCGACGAGGAACAGGAACGCGTACAGCGTCACCGCCGTGTCGAGGGCGGGGAACCCCAGCACGTTCTGGAACAGCCAGGTCGAGGCCCCGAGGCTCGCGAAGAACGTGGCGAGCACCGAGGCGATGAGCAGGACAGGGGCCACGAGCGAGCGCAGCAACAGGGCCAGGACGGCGAACACGATGGCCAGGATGATCGGCGCGATCAGGTCGATGTCGGCCTGCGCCGCCACCTTCGTGTCGTAGGCGGTGGCGTCGCTGCCCCCGACGAGCGCGTCGGCGAGGCCGCCGCCGGCGTCGGCGTACCCGGCACGCAGACGCTCGACGGTGGCGAACGCGGCGTCGCTCTCGGGTTCGGCGGACAGCTGCAGGTCGACGCGCGTCAGTCCGCCCTCGGTCTCACCGGTCGTGGCCGTGTCGACGCCGTCCGTGCCGGACGCGAGCGCGGTGGCCTCGTCGGCGACCGTCGAGGGGACGATCACGGTGGTGCGGCTGGTCAGCCCCGCCGAGAACGAGTCGTCGATCACCTGTTGCGCGGTGACCGAATCGGGGTCGCCGAGCAGCTGGTCGGTCTGCGAGAGGCCGACGGCGTAGCCGCTCAGGCCGAGGCAGAGGACGCCGATGCCCGCGACGGACGCCACGGCCACGACGGCCGGACGGCGTCGGACGCCGCGCCCGAGACGGTCCCAGAAGCCGCGTCGCGGTGCCGCGTGGTGCGCCGCGCCTCCTGCGGTGGCGTCGGCCGTCCGCGCCGCGTCGGCCCCGTCGGACACGCTGTCGCGCCCGGACGAGGAGGCGCGGGGCACGAAGGGCCAGAACAGCCCGCGACCGCAGACCACCAGGGCCGCCGGCAGGGCGACGAGGGCGAACACGATCGCGACGCCGACGCCGATCGCACAGGCGAGGCCGAGGGCCCGGTTGCCCGTGAGCGACGCGAGGAGCAGCGTGAGGAGGCTCAGGGCGACCGTGCCGCCGCTGGCCGCGATGGCGGGCCCGGCACTCGTCACGGCCGTGCGCATCGCGCGGTGGCGGTCGGGCTCGAGCAGCAGTTCTTCGCGGTAGCGCGCGACGAGCAGCAGGGCGTAGTTGGTGCCCGCGCCGAAGACGAGCACCGAGAGGATGCCCGAGATCGAGGCGTCGAGCGGGATGCCCAGGGGTTCGGCGGCGGCGGCCGCGACCCGGCCGGCCAGGGCGTCCGCGGCACCGACGACGGCCAGCGGCACGATCCACAGCACCGGGCTGCGGTAGGTGACGATCAGCAACACGGCCACGACGACCACCGTGACCAGCAGGAGCCGGAAGTCGGCCCCGGCGAAGGCGTTCGCGATGTCGTCCTGGAACCCGATCGGCCCGGTGAGCAGGGCGTCCAGCCCGGCGGGCAGGTCGGCCGAGGCCGCGTCCCGCAGGCTCGTCGCCGTGCCCGCGACGTCGGCGTCGACCGTCGTGGCGTCGAGCGGGACGGCCACGATCGCCGCGGTGCCGTCGTCGCTGATCTGCGGCCGGACGGCCTGCGGGGTCGTGGCGAGTTCGGCGAGGGCGGCGGCCCGCTCGTCGACGGCGGTCAGGTCGGCGGCGTCGAGCCGGTCGCCGTCGTGGCTGAAGACCAGGATGCCCACCGTCGTCTCGGCACTCGGGAAGGTCGTCAGCAACTCGGCCACCTCGGCCGACTGGCTCGTGTCGGGGACGCCCGACGGCGGGGCCGCGTCGCCCTCGCTCTGCGGCAGGACCGTGAAGAGCAGGGCGACGGCGACGGCCGTCGCGGCGAGCACGGCCCAGGCGGTGCGGTGGCCGCTGACGATGCGGGCGAGGGTGCGCATGGTTATCCTTCAGTCGCTGAATGTCTTAGGAGCTAAGAGTATTGCAGATCACAGGAGCATCGACCAGACTCGTCACGCAGGAGGTTCCATGCCCACCCCGAGAGACCCGGGCCCCAAGGCCCCGACGACCCGTCCGTCGCGCTCGCCGCAGGCCGACGAGATCGTCACCCACATGCAACGGCTGACCACCGAGTCCCAGAAGGTCGCCCAGGCCTTCGCCTCGCGACACGGTCTCGGCCACATCGACCTCGAGGCGCTGCTGCACGTCATGCAGGCCGAGCGTGACGGCGACCCCGTCACCGCCGGCGGTCTCGGCGAGCTCCTGGGCGTCACGTCGGGGGCGGCGACCGGAGTCATCGACCGCCTCGAGAAGGTCGGGCACGTGCACCGCAGCCGCGACGACGCCGATCGGCGCCGGGTGCTCGTCCGCTACTCGGATCGCGCCCGCGAGGTCGCGGGCGCGTTCTTCGGGCCGCTCGGCGTGATGAGCGACCGGGTCATGGCCGAGTTCGACGAGGCCGAGCTCGAGACCGTCCGACGGTTCCTCGAGGGCATGTCGGGCGCGATGGCGGAGCGGGCCCGCGAGGTGGGGCGACCCGCCTGAGGCGACCCGCGCCTCCTCGGGGTGGCGAACTGCCCCGACCTCCTGGGCGTCGGCGGGAGCGGGTAACGTCGTGGTGACCCCGGAAGGCAGGTTCTCCGTGACCGACCACGTCTCGGCCCTCGATCTCTTCTCGATCGGCATCGGTCCCTCGAGTTCGCACACCGTCGGCCCCATGAGGGCCGCCCGCGAGTTCCTGCTCGGTCTCGACGTCGACGGCCGGCTGACCGACGTCGTGCGGGTCGAGGCCGTGCTCTACGGCTCGCTCGCCGCCACCGGCCTCGGCCACGGCACGCCGTCGGCCGTCCTCGCCGGCCTCGCGGGCATGCAACCCGAGACCTGTGACCCCGAGGTCGTCTCGGGCATGCAGCAGGCGGTCGAGCAGGGCGGCGGCCTGCGGCTGCTCGGCCGGCACCAGATCGCCTTCGCCCCCAACGACCTGCGCATGGCGCCGCTGACGCGCATGCCCCGGCACCCCAACGCGATGAGCGTCGAGGCCTTCGACGCTCACGGCGAGAGCCTCGCCCGCGAGGTCTACTTCTCGGTCGGCGGGGGCTTCGTCGTGCGCGACGGTGACGACGAGCGGGCCGTGCCCACCGCCGAGGCGCCGTTCGCCTTCACCGACGCGGACGACCTGCTGCGCCTCTGCGACTCCGAAGGCGCGTCGATCGCCGACCTCGCCTGGCGCAACGAGGTCGCGCTGCACGGCGAGGCCGATGCCGCGGCGGGGCTCGACTCGCGCTGGGCGGCCATGCGGGCCTGCGTCGACGCGGGTCTCGAGGCCACGGGCGTCCTGCCCGGCTGGATGAAGGTGCCCCGGCGCGCCCGGCAGTTCGCGACCATGCTGCGCCAGCAGGACGAGAGGGCGACCGCCTTCGCCCTCGGCGGCTCGGCGATCGACCAGGGCCGCGCCTCCTCGCTGTTGGCCTCCGACCTGCCGGCCCAGTGGCTGCAGGCCTACGCGATGGCCGTCAACGAAGAGAACGCGGGAGGCGGGCGCGTCGTCACCGCCCCGACCAACGGCGCGGCCGGCATCATCCCGGCGGTCGCCTACTACGCCATGAGGTTCCACGGCGCGACCGATCACGAGCTGTCCCGCACCTTCCTGCTGACGGCGGCGGCGATCGGGTCGCTCTACAAGCGCAACGCGTCGATCTCGGGGGCCGAGGCCGGCTGTCAGGGCGAGGTCGGCTCGGCCGCGTCGATGGCCGCCGGCGCCCTGACCGCCCTTCTCGGCGGGACGCCCCGCCAGGTCGAGAACGCGGCCGAGATCGCCATGGAGCACCACCTCGGCCTCACCTGCGACCCCGTGGGCGGCTTCGTGCAGGTGCCCTGCATCGAGCGCAACGCGATCGCGGCGGGCACGGCGGTCGCCGCCACCCGCATGGCCCTGCTCGGCGACGGCAGCCACGTCGTCAGCCTCGACACCGTCATCGAGACGATGCGCCAGACCGGCCGCGACATGAAGGACAGCTACAAGGAGACCAGCCGCGCCGGGCTCGCGGTCAACGTCATCGAGTGCTGAGAACGTCCGCGTCGGAGGCCCGCCCGGACGTTCCTCGGGTCGTGTCGCACCCCGCCGCTAGCCTCGTCGCATGACCCCGTCGCGCCGCCCCACGCCGTCCCGCCCCGCGACCCCGGGGGGCACCGACGCCCCGCGGCTCGACCCCGTCGACCCCCGGGGGCTCGTCGATCTCGGCACCGACCTGCTGGGTCCGCGCGACAGCCGTGAGCTCGAACGGTACGTCGACGCCGACCTGACCGGTCGCGACCTCGAGGGGTCCGAGTTCACCGAGTGCGTCTTCGAGTCGCCGCGGCTCGGATCGGCCCGACTGCGGGGCGCCCGCCTGGTCGAGTCGGTGCTGGCCGACTCGTTCGCCCCCGAGCTCGCCGCCTCGCGCAGCACCTGGCGTGACGTCCGCGTCGAGCGGCCTCGGTGGGGGTCGGCAGAGCTGTTCGACGCCGAACTGCGGTCGGTGCACCTGGTCGGCGGCAAGATCGACTTCCTCAACCTGCGCGGGGCGCGCCTCACCGACGTCGTGATCGAGGGCTGCACGATCGGCGAACTCGACCTCGGGGGTGTGCAGGCCCTGCGGGTCGCGCTGGTCGACTGCCGCATCGGCACGCTCGACGTGACCCGCGCCTCCTTGTCGCACACCGATCTGCGCACCAGCGACTTCTCCCGCATCGACGGTTTCGAAGGGCTTCGTGGCGCCACCATCGACGACCTGCAGCTGGCGACCTTCGCCCCGACGATGGCGGCTCACCTCGGGCTCGTCGTCGACTGAGCCCGTGTTCGTCGTCGGCTGAGCCCGGGCCACCCGTGCGACGCCCGGCTACGCCCTGGCCGAACACGTCGGGGCCGCACGAGGCTGCGGTGCTATCGTCGCCGACAGAGCAACGCGCTCCGGGGTCAGTGAAAATCTGAGCCGGCGGTCACAGTCCGCGACCCGCGTCGTCCCCGAGAGGTGGCGGCCGGTTGAACCGGTGGAACCCCGGTACCGACGGTCATAGTCCGGATGAGAGGTGGCGCGGGCCCGGTCGTCCGTCAGCGGACCCCCGGGCCGATGCCGACCCTCGCGTCGCGCACCCCCGGAGAGCCCTCGGCACACAGCCAGGCAGACCGGAGGACGACATGACGACGCAGGCGACCACGCCCGGGCCCGATGCACGCACGCACCGACCCACCGACCCGACGGGCCCGGTGGTGCGCTGATGTTCACCGGCCTCGTCGAAGAACTCGGACGCGTCGAGCGCGTCGCCGACCAGGGGGACAGCGTCCGCCTGACGGTCCGTGGCCCCGCCGTGCTGACCGATGCCGCGCACGGTGACTCCATCTCGGTCAGCGGCGTCTGCCTGACGGTGGTCGAGCAGCAGGGGGACACCTTCACGGCCGACGTCATGCGGCAGACACTGGCCATGAGCACCGTGGGGACGTTCGGCCCCGGGACGCCCGTCAACCTCGAACGAGCCGCCCGCGTCGGCGACCGCCTGGGCGGTCACATCGTCCAGGGCCACGTCGACGGCACGGCCACGGTCGTCGAGATCGAAGAGGGCGAGGCCTGGCGTCGGGTCCGGTTCGACCTCGCCGACGACCTCGCGCCCCTGCTCGTCGACAAGGGGTCGGTGACGCTCGACGGCGTCAGCCTCACGGTGAGCGCGATCAGCGAACCCGGCGAGCTGCCGGGCTGGTTCGAGGTCAGCCTCATCCCCGAGACGCTCGCCGTGACGACCCTGGGCGGCAAGGCCGTCGGCGACCGCGTCAACGTCGAGACCGACGTGCTCGCCCGTCACGTGCGCCGCATGCTGCGACTGGACGCGCTCGACGCCGACGGCCCGCGCGGTGCGGCCGACCCGGCCGACGCGGCGGACCCGCGGGACGCCGCCGTGACGGGGCGCCCGTGACCGTGTCGACGCCCCGGGAGGAGGGGCGGGTCGACTCGCGCCTCGCCCCGATCGAGCTCGCCCTCGAGCACCTGCGCCGTGGTCGCCCGGTCGTGGTGGTCGACGACGAGTCCCGCGAGAACGAGGGCGACGTCGTCCTGTCGGCCGAGTTGGCCTCGGCCGAGTGGATCGCCTGGACGGTCCGGGTGTCCTCCGGTTTCGTCTGCGCACCGATGACGAACGAGATCGCCGACCGACTCGACCTGCCGCCCATGGTCGCCCACAACGAGGACGCCCGGGGCACGGCCTACACGGTCAGCGTCGACGCGGCGGCCGGCGTGACCACGGGGATCAGCGCCTCCGACCGGGCGACGACCCTCCGCACGCTCGCGTCGCCGACCAGCGTTCGCGACGACCTGCACCGCCCCGGGCACGTCCTGCCGCTGCGCGCCCGTGACGGCGGAGTGCGTGAGCGCGACGGCCACACCGAGGCCTCGGTCGACCTGATGAAGGCCGCGGGGCTGCGACCCGTGGCCGTCATCAGCGAGATCGTGGGCGACGACGGCGAGATGATGCGACTGCGGGCCCTGCTCGACTTCGGGGCCCGCGAGGGCGTGCCGGTCGTGACGATCGCCGATCTCGTCTCCTGGCTGGGCGACCGCGACCTCGACGCGCCATCCCTCGCGTCCGACTCCCGGGCCACCGATACCACCACCACCCGCACGACCGAAGGAGACCGCGCATGAGCGGAGAAGGCGCCCCCACCGAACTCGACGTCGACGGCACGGGAATCCGTGTCACGATCGTCGCCGGCACCTGGCACGAGACGATCACCGACGGCCTGCTGGCCGGCGCGCTGTCGACGGCCGAGCGCCTCGGCGCCACGGCCACGGTCGTGCGCGTGCCCGGCAGCTTCGAACTGCCCGTCGTCGCGAAGGCCGCGCTCGAGGCCGGGGCCGACGCGGTCGTGGCCCTCGGTGTCATCATCCGCGGCGGCACGCCGCACTTCGAGTACGTGTCCGACGCCGCGACCTCGGGCCTGCTGCGGGTGACGCTCGACACGGGCAAGCCCGTCGGGTTCGGCGTGCTCACCCTCGACGACGAGCAGCAGGGCCTCGACCGGGCAGGCCTCCCCGGCTCGAAGGAGGACAAAGGTGCCGAGGCCGCCCACGCCGCCGTCGCGACGGCCGTCCAGCTGCGCGACCTTGCCCGGGCCGGCACGGCCCGCGTGGCCGGCTTCTGACGACGGAGGCGGTGCCGGGGCGACGAGCGTCCCGGCACCGCGCCTCCTGACGGTCTGGCGTCCTGCCCGTCGGGCCCCTCGGGCCGGTCGGGCCCGTCGGGCCTAGGCGAAGACCTCGGACAGGAACGTCTCGAGCTGCTGCCACGAGCGACGATCCGCGCGGGCGTCGTACTGGGCCCCGTGATCGGGTGCGTCCGTGCCGGGGACGGCGAAGGCGTGCATGACGCCGCTGTAGCTCAGCACCTGCCAGTCTGGTGCCTCGGCGGCGCGCATCTCGTCCTCGAAGCCGACCACCGCCTCGTCGGGCACCACCGGGTCGGCGGCACCCGTCATCACGAGCAGCGGGGCCGTCACGGCGCCCTTCTCGGCGGGCATCCCCGTCCCGAGCCCTCCGTGGAACGACACGACGCCGGCGACGTCGGCACCCGCGCGGGCCAGCTCGAGGGCACCCGAGCCGCCGAAGCAGTAGCCCATCACCGCGATCCGCGACGGGTCGACGCCCGGCTCGGCGCGCAGGCGCTCGAGGTTCGCGAGCAGGCGCGACCGGAACAGCGCTACGTCGCCGTAGTACTTGCCCGCCTCGCCGGCGGCCTCCTCGGGCGACGGGCGGACCCCCTGCCCGTAGACGTCGCCGGCCAGCGCCACGTAGCCGAGCCGCGCGAGCATCTGCGCGCGCACCTTGACGTGGTCGACGACGCCGAACCAGTCGTGCAGCACGAGCACGCCGGGCACGAGCCCGGACGAGGAGGCGCCGGCCGGCGTCGCGAGGAACCCCTCGAGATCGACGTCGGTCGCCGCGTAGACCTCGTCCGACGTCGTGACGCCGCCCGGGTCGGGCACGCTGTCGAGGACGCGCTGCAGGTCGGGCGAGAGGGCGGGAGTGGGTTCGGTCGTGGTCACACGGGGACGCTACTCCCGGCGGGTCGGACGGTGCCTGGGGCGGTTCAGCCGGGGTCGACGATGCGGGCGACGGCCTGGCGGACGACGTCGCACCGACGCTGCTGCGGGCCGGTGTGCAGGTTGGTGGCCTCGGGCGTGACGAACCAGGCCAGCACGACGCCGAAGACCATGGTCAGCAACTCGTCGGCGTCCCAGCCGGACGAGATGTCACCCGCGTCCTGGGCCGCACGCACCGAGTCACGGCGCGCCTCGAGCTGACCGTGGTCGAGCACGCCGGGGCTCGGCAACGCGACGCCCTCGATCTGGCCCCAGAGCAGGAGGCGCGCGTCGTCGGGGTTCGAGGCCAGGTGGTCGTAGAGCGCGCTGGCCCAGCCCGGCAGGTCGTGGGCGTCGAAGGGGACGACCGCGACCCAGCGGCCGATGCTCTCACCGAGGGCGGCGTCGAACAGGTCGCGCTTGGTCGAGAAGTGGGCGTAGAGCCGTTCTTTGCTCGCCTCGGCGTCGCGCGCGATCGTGTCGACGCGGGCTCCGGCGAGGCCGCGGGCCGCGAACTCCGTCCGCGCCGCCTCGAGCAGCCGCTCCCGCGGAGGGGTGGGTCGTCGTGCCATGCCCAGAGCATAGGGGCTGCACCTCTCCGGACCACCTGGTTCGGAGAGAGGTCTTCGCTTACCGGACGGACCGGTTCGCCCCGCGTCCGGGAGGGCGCCGTCGCGGAGGTGGACCGTCGCGTCGTCGGACGGGTCAGAGCGCGCGGGCGTCCACCAGGTCGACGCCGGCCGCCGCCGCGACGCCCGCGTTGGTGATCTGCCCCGCGACGGCGTTGACGCCGCGGGCCAACGACGCATCCGCCGCGATGGCGTCACGCCACCCCCGGTCGGCGAGGGCGAGTGCGTAGGGCATGGTCGCGTTGGTCAGGGCCCGGGTCGAGGTCTGGGGGACCGCGCCGGGCATGTTGGCGACGCAGTAGTAGACGCTGTCGTGGACGGCGAAGGTCGGGTCGTCGTGCGTGGTCGCGCGCGAGCCCTCGAAGCAGCCGCCCTGGTCGATGGCGATGTCGACGAGCACCGACCCGGGACGCATCGACGCCACCATCTCGTCGGTGACGAGCTTGGGGGCCTGTGCGCCGGGGATCAGCACCGAACCGATCACCAGGTCGGCGGCCGCGACCTGGGCGCCGATCTCGTAGGCCGTCGAGGCGCGGGTCTGCACCCTGCCGCCGAACTGCACCTCGAGGGCGCGGAGGCGCGGAAGCGACACGTCGATGACGGTCACGTCGGCGCCGAGGCCGAGGGCGTTCGCCGCGGCGTGTTCACCGGCGACGCCGCCGCCGATCACCACCACCTTCGCCTTCGGGGTGCCGGGGACGCCGCCGAGCAGCACGCCCGTGCCCCCGATCGGCTTCATGAGGTGGTAGGCGCCGACCATCGTGGAGAGGCGGCCGGCGACCTCGCTCATGGGCGAGAGCAGCGGCAGGCTGCGATCGTCCCGCTGGACCGTCTCGTAGGCGATCGCGGTCGTGCCGGACGCGAGGACGGCCTCGGTGCACTCGGGTGAGGCCGCGAGGTGCAGGTAGGTGAAGAGGGTCTGGTCCGCCCGCATGAGCGGGTACTCGGCCGCGATCGGCTCCTTGACCTTCATCAGCAGATCGGCCTCGCCCCAGACGTCGGCCGCGTCGTCCACCACCGTCGCACCAGCGGCGACGAACTCGGCGTCCGTGAACCCCGACCCCCGTCCGGCGCCGGCCTGCACGATGACGTCGTGTCCACGGCGGGAGAACTCGTGGACTCCGGCCGGGGTCGCGGCGACACGGTTCTCGTTGTTCTTGATCTCGGTGGGGATGCCGACGCGCATGGATCGTCCTCTCGGGGAGTGGCCTCGACGACGGGCGGCCGGTGCACGCCTCTGTTCGCCGAACTGAGGTCAGTGTGCTGTTTCGTGCCGATGCGTGCCAAGCTCTCCGCACGAGATTCTGTGCAGGCCCTGTCTGGCCGCACGATCGACGGTGAGGGACGGGACGAGGCATGGCTGCGACGAAGGACGTTCGGCTCGACGAGATCGACCGGCAGCTCGTGCGCCTGCTGCTCGCGAACAGTCGCACCCCCAACGCCACGTTGGCCGCGCAGGTCGGGATCGCTCCGTCGACCTGTCTCGCGCGCCTCCGGTCCCTCGTCGAGCGCGGGGTCGTCGCCGGCTTCGGAGCCGACGTCGACCTGTCGGCGCTCGGACTCGACCTGCAGGCGCTGATCAGCGTGACGATCCTCGCGTCGGCCCGGCAGCGGATCGCCGCGTTCTCGGCCGAGATCCGGGCCCTGCCGCAGGTGGTGCAGCTGTTCTTCCTGGGCGGGTCCGAGGACTTCATCATCCACCTGGCCGTCCGCGACACGAACGACGTCCGCGAGTTCGTCCTCGACCACCTCTCGGCGCACCCGGCCGTCGCCTCGACCCGGACCAGCCTGGTCTTCGAGCACCACCACCCCGGCCCGACCGTCTGACCGACCAGCCGGTGCCGTGCCGTGCCGAGCCAGGGGCCGGCGTCAGCGCGTGGCGGCGAGCGTCATCGGCAGGTGGGGGATGCCGTCCTCGAGGAACTCGTCGCCGTCGACCACGAAGCCGAACCGGGCGTACCAGCCCGAGAGGTGGGCCTGGGCGTCGAGCCGGACCAGTCGACCGTCGCACTCGTCGACGGCCGACCGCATGAGGTCGGCCGCGAGCCCGCGACCGCGAGCCGACGACGCCGTCGCCACCCGGCCGATGCGACGGTCGTCGCCGTCGTGCAGCACCCGGAGCGTCGCCAGGACCCGGGCGTCGTCGTCGGCGAACCAGAGGAGGCGCGCGGTCGGCTCGAGGTCGCGCCCGTCGAGCTCGGGGTAGGGGCACTCCTGTTCGACGACGAAGACGTCGACCCGGAGGCGGAGGATCTCGTAGAGGACGACGGGGTCGATCTCGGCGACGGACGACGAGTGCTGGGTGGGGGTCACACGGCCACGCTATCGGCCTCGCGCGCGTGACCGGATGCCGCCTTCGGGCGGGTCACCGGGTCTCGCCCAACGGCATGGTCGTGAAGTCCCCGCCGACGGGTGCGCCGGGGGGCAGGACCTGACCGGCGAAGCGGTCGGCGAACGCCTCGGCGTCGTCCTCGGGGTGGTAGCCGATGGCCTCGCCCGCCGCGAGCGACACGACGCGACGGGTGTTGCGACTGACGCCCCAGACGACGTGGTGCCCGGCCGGTGCCGTCGTCAGGGTGGCCAGGATCAGCCGGGTCGCGTCGGCCGGGGAGAGCCAGGTGCCGAGGCTGCGGACGTCGTGCGGCTCGACCTCGGCCGTCATGATGCGCGCCGACACGACGGTCGAGCCGAAGCGGTCGGCGTACAGGCTGCCCACCGCCTCGAGCAGCACCTTGCTGACGCCGTAGAAGGTGTCGGGTCGGGGGGCCGCCACGTCGTGGTCGGCGGCGCTCGAGCCCGGTTCGAACCCGACGGCGTGCACCGAGCTGGCCGCGAGCAGCCGGGTCACGCCGGCCCGACGGGCGGCCTCGTGTGCCACGTAGGCGCTCTCGACGTTGAGGTCGCGGATCTCGTGCCACGTGCGCTCGCTGGCGTGCGACGCGAGGTGGACGACCAGGTCGGCCCCGGCGAACGCCACGGTGAGGGAGTCGAGATCGGTCACGCCGACGTGCTCGAAGGTCTCTCGTCGTCGGAGGTCGCCGGGTGGCGTGACCACGTCGAGCAGCCGCAGGTCGTGGCCGGCCTCGATCAGAAGAGGGCGGACCCAGGTCGCGATGCGGCCCGAGCCTCCCGTGATCGCGATGGTCGCCATGCGTGCCGCCTCTCGTCCGGGGGCTCGTCGGCCCGCCCGTGGTCCTGCCCCGATCCTGCCCCGGACCACCGACAGCGCTCGCGGGGCACGCCACGCGTCCGCCGAAGCGCCCTCGCGACGCGTCCCCGCGTCCCCCGGATGCCCCACCCGAGCCTGACAAGGCTCTGGCGAAGGCCTGGCAGGGATCTCCACGACCCCGGTCGGTGACGCGTCACCTCCTACCGTGGCGAGGGGCCCGACGACGTGCCACGACCCCGTCCCCGACCGAAAGGCACCTCGTGTCGTCAGCTCTCTCGTCCCTCGGCCTCCTCCTCGTCCGCGTCGTCCTCGGGGTCGTGTTCGTCGCCCATGGCTGGCAGAAGCTCGCCGTCGACGGCCTCGCCGCGACGCAGGGCGCCTTCGGGGGCATGGGCATCCCGCTCGCCGAGGTCGCCGCCCCGGTCGCGGCCGTCACCGAGCTCGCCGGTGGCGTCTCGCTCGTGGTCGGCGTCGCCACCCGTGTCGCCGCCGCGCTCCTGGCGGTGACGGCGGTCGTCGCCCTGGTCGCCGTCCACCTGCCGAACGGCTTCTACTCGACGACGGGTGGGTTCGAGTACGTCCTCGTCCTGGCGGTCGTCTCCGTCGCGGTCGTGCTCACGGGGCCGGGCCGCTTCGCCCTCGACGCCCTGGTCGTCCGGGGCCGGCGCGCCCGTCGCGAGGCCTCGGCCGCGCTGCCCGCCACCGTCTGAGTCGGGGCCGAGCGGGCCGGGCGCGAGGCCGGGACGGGTGAACGTGACGCACCCGCGAGGGTGATTTGCGCCTCCTCGTCCCGTCCCGGCCCCCGATCCGTGGTCGGCTGGATGCCGATGATCCCCGCCAGCGACCGCTTCCGCCGCTCCGGCGGCCGACCCCGCACCGGGTCGCCCGTCCTCGTCTTCGGGGACGTCCTCGACGACATCATCGTCACCCCCCGGGCGGAGGACGGCACCGGGACCGAGACGGCCGCCACCATCCGGCACCGGGCCGGGGGTTCGGCGGCGAACACGGCGGCGTGGCTCGGGTCGTTGGGGGTCGAGGTCTCGTTCGTCGGTCGGGTCGGCACGGCCGACCTGCAACGCCACGCGCAACTGCTAGCCAACGCGGGGGTCGTGGCCCGTCTGTCGTACGACGCCCACGACCCGACGGGCACGGTCGTCATCACCGTCGACGGCTCGTCGCGCATCATGTTCACCGATCGGGGGGCCGGTGCCTCGCTGAGCCCCGACGACGTCCCCGACGACCTGGTCGCCGGGGCCGGTCTCGTGCACTTCACGGGCTACACCGTCGCCCAGTCCCGCAGCCCGGTCGCCCTCCGACGCCTCGTGGGACGGGCCCGGGAGGCGGGGGCGCTCGTCTCGGTCGCCCCGGGCAGCGCCTCGATCGTCCGCCGCTTCGGGGCGTCGGCGTTCCTCGCGGCCGTCCACGGAGCCGACCTGTTCTTCCCGTCGGACGAGACCGCTCGCGAGCTCACCGGGCTGGACGACCCGGTCGCGTCGGCGACGGCGCTCGCGGAGCAGGTCGGCGTGGTCGCGATCGTCGCCGACGACGGGGGTGCCGTCGTGGTCTCGCGGGGGCAGCAACAGGTCGTGGTCGACGGGGTCGTCTCGCGCTGGGTCGACTCGGTGGGTCTCGTGGACGCGTTCTCGGCCGGGTTCATCGCCGCGTGGGCGACGACGGGCAGCCTGGGGGTCGCGGGTCGGAGTGGGGCCCGTGCCGCCGCCCGTGCCGCCGGGGTCGCCGGAGGACGGCCGCCCGCCTGACCGCGTCGGGCTCGCCTGACGACGCGTGGACCGCGTGACGACGCCTGGCCCGGCTGACGACGCCTGGCTCGACGAGCCCTCGGCTACCGTGCGCTCTCGGCGCTCACCAGCACGGTCTGGACCCGGGGCGGACGCTCGGGGGTGAGCCGGATCTCGAACCGGACGACGCCCCGGACTCCCCGTCGTCGCCAGACCAGGTGCGAGGGCGCGGACGACTCGTCGGGCGGCGATGCCTCGCCGTCGTCGTCCCAGCCGCCCACGGACTCGACGGCGGCGGCCCAGGAGGCGCGGCGTCGGTCGAGCGGCAGGTCCGCCTCGACGTTCTCGCTGAACAACCCGTCGGGGACGGCGCCGCCGAGGACGACGGCCTCGATCGCTTCGCGTGCCGCCGACGTCTCGGGCCACGGCTGCACGACGACGCGGGCGTCGGGGCGCTCGGCCATCAGGCCGTCGAGCGCGAGCCCGATCGGCTCGGAGACCTTCGAGTAGGTCGCGTTCTCGAACCCGATCGCGCCGAGGCCGGTCGAGGTCTGCCAGCGCATGTGGGCCGAGAACCCGGGGTAGCCCCCGCTGTGCGACACGACGGGGCCGTGGTCGGGGTAGTGCTCGACGAACAGACCGAACCCGTAGCCGCCGGGGTGCCCGACCCGGGCGGGGACGAGACGCTGCACCTGTTGCATCTCGCGTCGGGAGGCGCGCGAGAGGATGCCGTCGAGGTCGCCGCGGCCCTCGGGGTCGAAGGCGGAACCCAGCCAGCGCGCCCAGCGCGCCAGGTCGGTCACGGTGCTGAACAAGCCGCCGATCGGTGAGAACGCGCCCGGGCCTGAGAACGGCAGGGGGTCACCCCCGTCGGAGGTGCGGCGATGGCCGATCGCGACGCCGCCCGTCGCCCGCACGGTCGCCTCGAAGCCGGTGGCCGTCAGGCCGAGCGGTTCGAGGATCGTCGACTCGACGACCTCACGGTAGGGCTTGCCGGCGACGGCCGCGATCGCCCGGCCCACGAGGGCGAAGCCGAGGTTGGAGTAGGCGAAGGTGGTGCCCGGCACGCTGTCGAAACTGAGCCCGGCCCGCAGCAGGGCGTCGAGTCCGTCGTCGGTGAGGGATTCTTGCCGGTCGCCCCACGGATCGTCCGTGGGGAAGCCGGCCGACATGGTCAGGAGCATGCGCAGGGTCGGCACGGGGGAGTCGGCGGTGGGCAGGGCCACGTCGGCGAAGGCGGGCACGAAGTCGGTGATCGGTGCGTCGAGGGACACGAGCCCGGCGTCGCGCTGGGCGAGCAGGGCGGTGGCGGTGAAGCTCTTCGTGCACGAGGCGATGCGGTACGCCGTGTCGACGCCGGGCGCGGTGCCGGGGACGACCTGGCCGTAGGAGCCGTCGTGCGTGACGCCCGAACGGTCGAAGGTCGCCCACACGGCGCTCGGGCCGCGCCGCTCGGGAGCGCGTGCGGCGAACACGGCGTCGATCCCCGTGGGTGGTTCGGTGTGGTCGGGTCGTGATGACGTCGTCACGGAGGCGATCCTCTCGAGGGGCGGGGTCATTCGGTGCGCGTGGTGCGGCGCATGGCTTCGTAGGCGTCGAGCGCGGCCCGGCGGGAGGCCTTGAGGTCGACCATGGGCTCGGGGTACGAGTCGGTGTCGACCTCGGGGACCCAGCGCCGCACGTAGTCGCGGTGCTTGTCGAACTTGTCGGCCTGCAGGACGGGGTTGAACACGCGGAAGTACGGGGCCGCGTCCGCGCCCGAGCCGGCCGTCCACTGCCAGTTCGCGGGGTTGTTCGCCTCGTCCGCGTCGACCAGGGTGTCCCAGAACCACTGCTCGCCCACCCGCCAGTCGGCCAGCAGGTTCTTGACCAGGAAGCTCGCCGTGACCATGCGAACCCGGTTGTGCATGTACCCGGTCGTCCACAGCTCTCGCATGCCCGCGTCGACCAGCGGGATGCCGGTCGTGCCCTGCTGCCACGCCTCGAGTTCGCCGGGTTCGAGTTCGTGCCACGGGAACTCGTCGAACTCCGGCCGGTAGTTCTTCGTGGCGAGGTGCGGGTTCGCGAAGAGGACGGTGTGGTTGAACTCGCGCCACACGAGTTCGCGCAGGAAGCCCGAGGCCTGTTCTCGGGCGTCGGGTGCCAGGTCGCCGCGCATGCGGTGCCAGACCTGGAACGGGCTGACCTCGCCGAAGCGGAGGTGCGGCGAGAGGTGGCTCGTCGCCTCTTGGGCCGGCTCGTCGCGCAGGCCGTAGTCGGCCAGGTGGCCGGTGGCGAAACGTTCGAGGGTGTCGAGGGCCGACGCCTCGCCCGGGGTCCAGGCGTCGCGCAGGCCGGCCGACCAGTCGGGGGTCGTGGGCAGCAGCGCCCACGAGTCGAGGTCGTCGCTGTCGGGCGTCGCGTGGGGGACGTGCAGCTCGTCGGGTGCCGCCTCGGGGTGGCGGGGTTCGGGCCGGTCGAGGCAGGCGCGCCAGAACGGCGTGAAGACCTTGAACGGCTGGCCCTGCCCGGTCTGGATGGTCCACGGTTCGAACATGAGGTTCGCCTGGAAGCTGCGAACGTCGAGCCCACGCTCGCGCAGCGACGACTTGAGCCCGGCGTCGGCGTCGCGGGCGGCCAGGCCGTACCGGCGGTTCCAGAAGACGGCGCCTGCGCCCACCTCGTCGACGAGACGGGGGAGTTCGCGTGCCTGGGGGCCCCGGCGCAGCGTGAGTCGCCCACCGACGGCCTGCAGCGATTCGGCGAGGGCGGCGAGGCTGTGGTGCAGCCACCAGCGTGAGGCCCCGCCGAGGGGGCGCAGGCCGTCGGTCTCGTCGTCGAGCAGGAAGAGGACGACGACCGGTTCGCCGCGCTCGACGGCGGCCACGAGGGCGGGGTTGTCGGCGAGGCGCAGGTCGTCGCGCAACCAGACGATGGAAGGGGAGGTCATGCGTTCGTCCCGACCGGCGTGCCGAGCCGCAGCTTGGTGCACAGATCGGCGAGCGAGGCCAGTTCGTCGTCGTCGAGTGCTCCGCCCACGCGACGACGGATGGCCTCGGCGTGGCTGACCGCCGTGCGCCGGTAGAGGTCGTAGCCCTCGTCCGTCATGGTCACGATGATGCCCCGGCCGTCGCCGGGGTCGGAGGCCTTCTCGACGATGCCCTTCGACGCCAGTCGGTCGACGAGACGGCTGATGCTCGGCTGCGTCAGCAACAGGTGGCGGGTCAGGTCGCGGATGCGGGCCCGCCGATCGGGCTGGTTGGACAGGTTGAACAACACGTCGTACTCGTTGAACGAGATCTCGTGGGTCGGGAAGCACTCGGTCAGTTCACGCATGACGCTGACCTGGGCCCGGAACAGGGCTTCCCAGGCCCCCACGGCCATCGATGTCTCGCTCATGTCGTCCCTCACGTTCGTCGAGGTCGAGTCTACGAAAGGCCACCGACCTCGGGCCGACGCGCGGGGGCGGCGACGAGCGAGCGTGTACCCGGGGGTACACGACAGAGGGCCGGTCGCCCGATGGCGACCGGCCCTCTTCCCTTGCACCAGGAGTGTCCTGCAATCACATTCCGCCTCGGCCGCCACAGCAAACGACGTCGGCGAGACACAATCTATAACGGATCGGTAACGGTGGTCCAGGTGTGGACCCGAGGAATTCCTGGGAACTCGCACCGAGCCGACGCCGCGGCCGGCGCGTGTGCCGGACGGGGTTCAGAACACGTCGGGCGACGGGGTCGACGCGTGACGGATCGAGACGTCCGCGTGTCGGTCGAAGCGGTAGCCGACCCCGCGGACGGTGCGGACGATGTCCTCGAAGGCGCCGAGTTTCGACCGCAGTCGACGGACGTGCACGTCGATGGTGCGTTCGTTCGGCACCTCGTCGTCGCCGTCGGCCCAGAGGCTCGAGATCAGCTCTGCTCGTTCGATGGTGCGGCCCTCGCGCAGGACGAGGTACTGCAGCAGCTCGAACTCCTTGTAGGTCAGGGGAGCCACGTCGCCGTCCAGCAGCAGGCGCTTGCGCGAGATGTCGACGACGACGCCGCCACGGGCACCGGGCTCGTCGTCCTCGGTGACCTGTCGGCGCTTCGCCAGGGCGGCCGGGTCCTGAAGGGCCAGGCGGACGACCTCGACGTCACGGCCGCCGGCCCCCTCGGGGGCGAGGGCGACGGCGGCGTGCGTCTCGGCCGACGGGGCGATCCGTCCGACGAGCTCCTTGATCTGCGAGACGACGTCGCCGAGCGAGGTGCCGTCGGCGGCGGCCTTGAGTTCGTCGAGCCCGACGTAGAGGACGAAGCCGCGGGCCTCGGTGCCCTCGGGCACGACGCGGGGTCGAGGTGCCGCGGGAGCAGCGGGACTCGCGATGACGGACGCGTCGCTGGGGGCGGCCGAGAGGGCGGGCGCGACCTCGCGGAGGGGCGTCGGGGCGGCGGAACGGGCGGGCGAGACGGTTCGGGTGGCGGTGACGGGGCGGTCGAGGATGAGGGACATGACAGGCGGGGTCCTTGCGTGACGGCGGCGGTCCCTCGGGCCGACGGGTCGCCGGGTGCGGAGGGGCTGCTCGATGTGTGTCGGTGCTCGATCCCGCCGGCGATGGTGCCGTACGTCACGAGCAGTCGGTGCGATGCACCGTTCGGGATGCGCGTCGAGGGTGGCGACGCGGGGCATCCTGGAGTCGGTGGCTCAGTGACCGGGTGGGGTCACGAGCTCAGCTGGCGGTGTCAGCAGCTTCGACTCGGCGAGGTGTATGACCGGATCAGGCACACATTCGACACATGACAGCGTGCATCGGCATCATCATGCCGGTGCTCCCGAGGGCCTCACGAGAGGTCGGGGTGAGCACACTGTTAGTCATGGGGTCGATCTTGTTACACCCCGCGTCGCGATGTCAAGCGACGTTCGCGTTCCGGCACCGCGAGCGGCCCGGAAACGCCGGACCGCGCCTCCTGCGGTCGAGGAGGCGCGGTCCGGGGCGTCGGGGCGACGGGGCTCAGGCGAGCCCGTAGAGGCGGTCGCCCGCGTCGCCGAGGCCCGGCACGATGTAGCCCTGCTCGTTGAGCTTCTCGTCGACGGCGCCCAGCACCACGTGGACGTCGCGGCCCTCCATCGCCTTCTCGACGGCGGCGAGGCCCTCGGGCGCGGCCAGGATGCAGACCGCCGTGACGTCGACGGCGCCGCGGTCGAGCAGGTAGTCGATCGCCGCGATGAGCGAACCGCCGGTGGCGAGCATCGGGTCGAGCACGAAGCACTGACGGTTCGAGAGGTCGTCGGGCAGACGCTCGGCGTAGGTCGTGGGCTGGAGGGTCTCTTCGTCGCGCACCATGCCGAGGAATCCGACCTCGGCCGTGGGGACGAGCTTGGTCATGCCCTCGAGCATGCCGAGGCCGGCGCGCAGGATCGGCACGACGAGCGGACGCGGCTGGCTGATCTCGAGACCCGTGGTCGGACCGACCGGGGTCTCGATGTCGACGGGGCTGGTGCGGACGTCGCGCGTGGCCTCGTAGGCCAGCAGCGTGACGAGTTCTTCGGTCAGCGCCCGGAAGGTGGGGGAGGGTGTGCTCTTGTCGCGGAGCACGGTCAGCTTGTGGGTGATCAGGGGGTGGTCCGCTACGTGCACTCGCATAGGCTCAACGGTAGCGGAGTCGACCGGTTCCGTGAGCCGTCCCGACCCAGCAGAGGCCCCGTGATCGCCGTCCCGCCCGAGTTCGACGACTGGATGTCGCTCGCCCTCGCCGAGGCCGACGCGTGCCACGTCTCGGCCGACGTGCCGGTCGGTGCCGTGGTGGTCGACGCCGACGGCCTGGTCATCGCGACGGGTCGGAACGAACGCGAGCTGCGGCAGGACCCGACCGCCCACGCCGAGGTGATCGCGCTGCGGGCCGCCGCGGCGCACACCGGCGACTGGCACCTCACCGGCACGACGCTCGTGGTCACCCTCGAACCGTGCCCCATGTGCGCCGGGGCCCTGCTCGCCGCCCGGGTCCCGCGGCTCGTCTACGGGGCCTGGGACGACAAGGCAGGAGGCGCGGGCAGCGTCTACGACATCGTCCGCGACCGCAGGCTCCCGCACCGCGCCGAGGTGTACGCCGGCGTGCGCGAGGCCGAATGCCGGGCTCGACTCGACGCCTTCTTCGCCGCGCGGCGCGTCGTCGAGGGGCACTGAGGCGGGCCGACCCCGAGGGCCGATCCGCGCCTCCTCGGGTCAGTCGGCCGCGCGGATGACGATCGCGTCGGTCGGCGGGTCGACCTGGCCCGGCTTGACCCAGACGTCGGGTTCGACGTAGATGACGCGCGCGATCGGCACGGCCTCGCGGATGCGCGACTCGACGGCGTTGATGGCGCTCGCGACGTCGGCCAGCACCGTGCGGCCGGGCATCGCGACCTTGACGCCGACGAGCAGCTCGTCGGGACCGAGGTAGAGGGTCTTCATGTGGATGATCGACTCGACCTCGGGCCCGCCCGTGATCGCGGCGCGGATCTTCTGGACGTCGTCGGCCGAGGCGCCCTCGCCGACGAGCAGGCTCTTCGTCTCGATGCCGAGGATCACGGCCACCGCGACGAGCAGCACGCCGATCGCCAGGGTGCCGATCGCGTCGAAGACGCCGTCACCGGTGATCCAGGTGAGCACGACGCCGATCATGGCGAACGACAGGCCGAGCAGCGCGGCGGCGTCCTCGAGCAGCACGACCGGCAGCTCGGGGGCCTTGGCCCGGCGCACGAACGCGACCCAGCTCTGCTGACCCTTGCTCGGGCGGGACTCGCGGATCGCGGTGCGCAGCGAGAACCCCTCGAGGGCGAGCGAGATGGCGAGCACGAGGACGGGCAGCCAGGGCACCTCGAGGGGGTGCGGCTCGCGCAGCTTCTCGACGCCCTCGTACAGAGAGAACACGCCACCGACGCTGAACAGGATGATCGAGACGACGAACGCGTAGACGTAGCGTTCGCGCCCGTGGCCGAAGGGGTGGTCGGCGTCGGCGGCCTTCTTCGCCTTGCGGCCACCGAGCAGCAGCAGGAGCTGGTTGCCCGAGTCCGCCAGGGAGTGGACGCCCTCGGCGAGCATGGACGACGACCCCGAGAACGCCCAGGCGATGAACTTCGTCACCGCGATGCCCAGGTTCGCGCTGAGTGCGGCGATGATCGCCTTGTTGCCGCCGTGACTGCTCATCGGTTCGATCCCCTCGTGTGGTCCTGGTCGATCCTAGGATGGCCGGATGGTCACCACCCTCCCCACCACAGCGATTCTCGGAGCCGGCTCGATGGGCGGCGCGATCCTGCAGGGCCTGCTGCGCCCCGAGGTGTCCGTCGACGGCGGCGTGCGGGTGACGAACCGCACCGAGGTCAAGGCCCGCGCGCTGCGGCACGGCGGGGTCACCTCCTTCGCCACCGAGACCGACCCGAGTGCCAACTCCTCCGCGGTCGTCGGTGCGCGGCTGGTGCTGATCGGCGTGAAGCCGCACATGGTGGTCGACCTGCTGCACGAGATCGGTCCCGTGCTCGACGCGGGCGCCGTCGTCGTGAGCCTGGCCGCCGGCGTGACGACGGCCACGATGGAGGCGGCGCTGCCCGAGTCCGTGTCGGTGCTGCGCTCCATGCCGAACACGCCGTCGCACGTCGGTCTGGGGGTGACCGGCCTGAGCGCCGGGTCACGCTCGACCGATGCCGACCTGGCCCTGGCCCGGTCGCTCTTCGCCGTCGTCGGCGACGTCGTGGTCGTCCCCGAGGCGCAGATCGACGCGCTCAGCACGATCTCGGGTTCGGGCCCCGCGTACGTCTTCTACCTCGTCGAGCAACTGCAGGAGGCGGCGGTCGCGTTGGGCTTCACCCGCGCGCAGGCCGCCACCCTGGTGCAGGGCACGTTCCGTGGCGCGAGCGAGCTGCTCGCGACGAGCGACGTCCTGCCGGCCGACGCCGCACCGGCCGAACTCCGTCGCCGTGTCACGAGCCCTGGCGGAACGACCGAGCGCGCCGTGGCCGAACTCGCCGACGGTGGTCTGCTCGAGCTGTTCGAGCGGGCGACCCAGGCCGCCCTGGCCCGCAACCGCGAGATCGCCGAAGGGCGCTAGGCGATCAGCCCTCGAGGGCGGCGAAGCGCTCGATGGCGCGGCTGTCGCCCGACACGATGATCAGGTCGTGGTTGCTGATGACCGTCTCGGGGGTCGCCTCGACGAACGCGCCACCGGGGCTCTTGACGCCGACGATCGTGATGCCGTACTTCTTGCGGATGTTCGACGCGGCCAACGAGGCACCGCGGACGGGCTTCGGCGGATACATCTTGACGATCGCGAAGGCGTCGTCGAACTCGATGTAGTCGAGCATCCGGCCCGAGACGAGGTGCGCGACGCGCTCGCCGGCCTCGCGCTCGGGGTAGATGACGTGGTTGGCACCGATGCGGGCGAGGATCTTGCCGTGCGACTGGCTGATCGCCTTCGCCCAGATCTGGGGCACCTTCAGGTCGACCAGGTTGGCCGTGATGAGCACGCTGGCCTCGATGGACGAGCCGACGGCGACGACCGCGATCGAGAAGTCCTGCGCGCCGATCTGCTTGAGGGCGTCGATGCTCCGGGCGTCGGCCTGCACCGCGTGCGTCACGCGGTCGGCCCACTTCTGCACGAGCCCGGCGTCGGTGTCGACCGCGAGCACGTCACGGTCCTGCCGTTCGAGCTGTCCGGCGGTCGCGGCGCCGAAGCGTCCGAGGCCGATGACGAGCACCGGGGCGTCGTGCTTGATCTTGTCAACCAACGATCGGTCGCTCCTCGGCTCGGGTGAACAGCTGGCGTCGTTGGCTGGCGGCCAGGGCGACGGAGAGTGTCACTGTACCAACGCGGCCCATCCACATCGTGACCGCCAGGATGTACTTCGCCGAGTCCGGCAGGCGGTCGGTCAGGCCGGTGCTGAGCCCCGAGGTGGCGAACGCCGAGATGGACTCGAACAGCACGTGGTCGAGGGGCTCCTTCGTGATGTGCATGATCAGGATGCTCGACACGGCGACGATCGTGGCGCCCCAGAGGACGACGCTGACGGCCAGGCGCAGGACGTCGCTGGGGATGCGGCGGCCGAACGCCTCCATCGACCGCTGGCCGCGCGCCTCCGCGAAGGCCGCCAGGAACAGCACCGCGAGCGTCGTGACCTTGATGCCTCCGGCGGTCGACGCCGAGCCGCCGCCGATGAACATGAGCATGTCGGTGACGAGGAGCGACGATCCGTTCAGGTCGGAGATCTGGATGGTCGAGAAACCGCCCGACCTCGTCATCATGCTGAGGAACAGGGACTGGAACACCGTCGGGCCGGCCTCGATGCCGCCGAACGTCTTCGGGTTGTCGAACTCGAGGACGATGTAGAGCACCATGCCGAACACGATGAGGATCGCCGTCGTCAGCAGGGTCAGCTTGACGTGGACGGACCAGCGCCGGGGGTTGCGGGGGTTCCGGGCCAGGGCGTAGATGACCGGGAACCCGATGCTGCCGAGGAAGACCCCGACCATGATCAGGCTGAGGAACCAGTAGTCGTTCTCGAACGCGGCCAGACCTTCGGCGTTGGGCGTGAACCCGGTGTTCGTGAAGGCCATCGCCGAGTAGTAGAAGCTGTCGAGCACCGCGTCGCCGACGGGGATGCCGTCGATCAGCATGCGGGGGATCATCAGCACCGCGATGACGAGCTGGATCACGAACGAGCTGAGGGCCACCGTCGTCAGCAGGCCACCGATCTCGCCGAGCCGCACGGCCTGACCCTCGGGCACCGGGCCGGCGTGCACCCGCAGCGGGTTCTGGTCGCCGGCGGCCATGAGCCGGGCGCGGAGGCCGAGCTTGCGCGAGACGACGAGGCCCATGATCGACGCGAGAGTGAGCACGCCGATCGCCCCGATCTGCACGCCGACGAAGATGACGACGTGGCCGAACAGGGACCAGTGGGTGGCCATGTCGACCGTCGCGAGGCCGGTCACGCAGATGACCGAGACGGCCGTGAACACGGAGTCGGCCAGCGGGGTGATCGTCCGGTCGGCCGAGGCGATCGGCAGCGAGAACAGCAGGGTGAAGACGACGATGAGGCCGGTGAAGATCAGGATGGCGAAGCGCGCGGGCGACTTGCGACCGATGTCGTCGATCGCGTCGCTGAGTCTGCGCCAGGGCGAGCGGCCGGGGTCCGAGGGGCGGCGTCGACCGGCGACGGGGGCGCGAGTCACGACGGTCATGCTATCCCGGGTCACTACGCTGGTCGCATGCCGGACATCTTCGCCGTGATCGCCGACGCCACCCGCCGAGACCTCTTGAAGGTGCTGCTCGACGCCTCGCTGTCGACCGACTCCGCCAATGCCGACATCAGCGTGGGTGAGATGGTCACGTCCCTCGGCGTCAGCCAGCCGACCGTCTCGAAGCACCTCCGGGTGCTGCGCGAGGCCGGTCTGGTGCGCGTCCGCGAAGAAGGGCAGCACCGGTACTACTCGCTCGAGTCGGGGCCGCTCGAGGTCGTCGAGGACTGGTTGATCCCGTTCGTCAGTGCCGACTCGCTGACCTCCGAGGCGTTGGCCAGCACGCCCTTCGCCGCCTGGGCCGGGGCCTCGGTCCCCGCCCCGCTCCGGCGGGCGGCCGAGAACCTGCCCGACGCCGAGGACGTCGGGAGCACGCTGGGTCGCTACGCGGCCGGGGCCCAGCACCGCGCCTCCTCGGCCCTGCACGACGCCCAGAGCGCGCTCGGGGCCCTGGACGAGCGCGTCATCGACCCCGTCCGCAAGCGGTGGGGACGCACCGGCCAGTAGCGGCCCGGGCGCCTTTACACCGAGTCACACGCGCCCCTAGAGTTGCCCCCAGGCACATGGGGAACACCCGTCTGCTCCACAGCCCCGCCCGGGGCCCGAGACGAGGCAGGGTCATGTCGCAGGATCTGTCGGATGTGCGGTTCCTCACGGTCGCCGAGGTGGCCGACATGATGCGCGTGTCGAAGATGACGGTCTACCGCATGGTCCACTCGGGCGAGCTGCCGGCGATCCGCTTCGGGCGGTCCTTCCGCGTGCCGGAATCGGCCGTCGCGGCCGTGCTGCGAATCGGCATCGCCGACGTCGGGTAGGCCCACTTCGACTTTCTCGGGCCGTCCTAGTAGACTGACCCGAGGCATTTTTCCGCGGTTCTGTTTCGGACCCGGTCGGTCCAATCCAGAAATCAGTGAGGTCCTCTATGGGTTCTGTCATCAAGAAGCGTCGCAAGCGCATGGCGAAGAAGAAGCACCGCAAGCTGCTTCGCAAGACTCGTCACCAGCGTCGCAACAAGAAGTAGTCGCTCGACGCGAAGGCCCCCGCCGACCACCGGTCGCCGGGGGCCTTCGTCGTGCCCGGGCGCCATCCGGCCCTCGCTACCCTTGAGGGCATGGCCGAACCGCGAATCACCCTCCTGACCAAGCCGGGCTGCCACCTGTGCGACGACGCCCGTTCCGCGGTGCACGGCGTGCTGGCCGAAGCCGAGTTCGTCGATGCCGGCATGGTCGTCGACGAGAAGAACATCCTCGACGACGCCGAGCTCACCGCCGAGTACGCCGAAGAGATCCCGGTCGTCCTGATCGACGGCCGCGTACACACCATCTGGCGGGTCGAGCCCGAGCGGCTCCGGACGGCGCTCCGCGCGGCCGTCCTCTGAGGACGGCCGACGGCGCACGACGACGAGAAGCCCCGACGAGACACTCGCGTCGGGGCTTCTGTGATCCGTGGCGAGGAGCTACGGCTGGAGGCGCGTGGGGCCGCGGAAGAGGAAGGTCACCTCACGCAGGTTGGCCTGGTTCAGCATGAGCATCAGCACCCGGGCGAGGCCCATGCCGAAGCCGCCGTGCGACGGGGCGCCGTAGCGGAAGAAGTCGAGGTAGCTCGAGAGCTCTTCGGGCTTCATGCCCTTCTCGCGGATCTGCTGCTCGAGCACCTCGATGCGGTGCTCGCGCTGCGCACCCGTGGTGATCTCGGTGCCGCGGTAGATGAGGTCGTAGCTCTTGGTGAGCTGCGGGTCGTCGTCATGACGCATGTGATAGAACGGGCGGATCGAGGCGTCGTAGTCCGTCAGGTACACGAAGTCGTGTCCGAACTCCTCCGCGACGTACTCGGCGATGCGGCGCTCGCCCTCGGGGTCCATGTCGGCGTCCGCCCGGGGCACCTCGTAGCCGCGCTCGGCCACGATGCGCTTGGCCTCGGCCAAGGGGATGCGGGGGAACGGCACGGTCGGCACCACGACGTCGACGTCGAAGAGCTCCTTGATCTCGGCGCCGTGCTTGTCGGCCACGGCCTGGAACGCGAAGGCCAGCAGCTGCTCCTGCATCTGCATGACGTCCTCGTGGCTCTCGACGTAGCTGATCTCGGCGTCGACCCCCGTGAACTCGGTCGCGTGACGCGACGTGAACGACGGGTCGGCCCGGAACACCGGAGCGATCTCGAAGATCTTGCCGAAGCCGGCCGACTGGGCCATCTGCTTGAAGAACTGGGGGCTCTGCGCCAGGTAGGCGACACCGTCGAAGTAGTCGACCTTGAACAGCTCGGCGTTCGACTCGCTCGGGGTCGCCATGAGCTTCGGGGTGTGGATCTCGACGTAGTCACGCTCGATCCACCAGGTGCGCAGGGCGTGCTCGAAGGTCGTCTGCACGCGGAAGATCAGGGCGTTGCGGGGGACGCGCAGGTCGAGGAAGCGCCAGTCGAGGCGCTTGTCGATGCCGCTGTCGGCGGCGATGGGGGTCTCGGGGTCGGCCAGCGAGTCGATGACGAGCGTCTCGACCTTGACCTCGATGCCGCCGAGCTTGACGCGCTCGTCGTGCTTGAGCTCGCCCGTGACGGTGACGAAGCTGCCCTGCGACAGCGACGAGATCGCGTCGGCGACGTCGTCGGTCTCGCCAGCGGCCTCGAGCACGTCGGCCGCGGTACGGGGGCGGACCAGCTGAAGGGCGCCCGTCTCGTCGCGGAGGACGACGAACTGCACCTTCTTCTGGTCGCGCACCGTCTCGACCCAGCCGGTCACGGTCACGGGTCCGTCGGGCAGCGCGGACAGGTCTTTGATGAGGGTGCGTTCGATCACGAGGCCCGAGTTTACAGTCACCGCCTCGCGCGACCCGCCGGACGGCCCCGGCGGACCGCGGCGAGCTTGGGGCTTCCCGTGTGGGAGGTGTGCAGGCGGTCCCGACCTAGACTCGTCCGCATGCCCGCGCAGCAGATCCACCTCGTCCGGCACGGTGAGGTGCACAACCCCGAGCACGTGCTCTACGGCCGCCTCGACGGGTTCGGCCTGAGTGACCTCGGCCACCGGATGGCGGCCGCCTCGGCCGACGCCTTCCACGAGCAGGGCGTCCCGGTCCGTGCCGTCGTGGCCTCACCGCTCCAGCGCACCCGCGAGAGCGCGGCGCCGTGGTCGTCGGCCTTCGGCCTCGAGACGCAGGTCGACGAGCGGCTGATCGAGCCGAGCAACAAGTACGAGGGTCGTCGCAGCGACTTCACCATCGCCAAGCAGCTCAAGGTGCCGGCCGAGTGGCCCTGGATCGTCAACCCCCTGAAGCCGAGCTGGGGCGAGGCCTACGTGAGCATCGCCGCCCGCATGCTCTCGGCGGTCGACGAGGCCTGGTCGAGCGTCGACGAGGGCGACGTCGTGCTCGTCAGCCACCAGCTGCCCATCTGGATGGTCCACCGGAGCGTGACGGGCGCCCGCCTGTTCCACGACCCGCGCCGCCGCCGCTGCACCCTCTCGAGCATCACGACGCTCGAACGCCGCGAGGGGGGCTTCGTCGAGGTCGGCTACCAGGAACCCGCTGCACACTTGAACCAGTCCGCCGTCGACCTGGGAGCAGTGTGAGCCAGAAGACCATCCGCCCGACCCGAGCCCGACTCGTGGTCCGGGGCCTCGCGCTCGCCGCCGTCCTGGGCGTCGTCGCCACGGGGTGCTCGTCCACCGCCGACGACCTCGCGAAGCAGTACGGCAACGGCACCACCGAGAACTACATCTCGGGCAACGGCACCGTGACCGAGATCGCGCCCGAGGACCGCACCGACCCGGTCGCGTTCACGGCCGAGACGGACGCCGGCGAGACCGTCTCGATGAGCGACCACGAGGGCGAGGTCGTCGTCCTCAACTTCTGGTACGCGGCGTGCCCGCCCTGCCGTCTCGAAGCACCGGAGCTGGAGAAGCTCAACCAGTCCTACGCCGACAAGGGCGTCGAGTTCCTGGGCGTCAACGTGCGCGACCAGGCCGACACCTCCCTGGCCTTCGCCCGCACCTTCGACGTCACCTACCCGTCGGTCGTCGACGCCAACGACGGGGCGGTCCAGCTCGCCCTCGCCGGCACGATCGCGCCCAACGCCGTGCCGACCACGATCGTCCTCGACAAGCAGGGCCGCATCGCGGCGCGCATCCTGGGCGGTCTCGACGGGCCCGGCATCCTCGACACCCTGATCTCCGACACCCTCGCCGAGACGTCCTAGGTGTACCAGGGCAATCCCTTCTTCGACGCGGTCGTGGGCGGTCAGCTCGCGGTCGGCCTGCCGGTGGCCCTGCTGGCGGGGCTCATCTCGTTCCTGTCGCCGTGCGTGCTGCCGCTCGTGCCGGGGTACCTCGGTTACGTCGGCGGTCTGACGACGGGGGCGACCGAGGCGAGGGCCCGGCGCCGCGACCGCCGCCGGCTCGTCCTCGGCGTCGTCCTGTTCATCCTCGGCTTCTCGGTCGTCTTCGTCGGCACCTCGCTCGCCTTCGCCTCGGCGGGGTTCTGGTTGATCCAGTGGCGCGACGTCGTCACCCGGGTCATGGGCGTCGTGGTGATCCTGCTCGGTCTCGTCTTCATCGGGCAGTTCACGTTCTTGCAACGCACCCTCAAGCCCGGGTTCCTCCCGAAGACGGGTCTCGCCGGGGCGCCCCTGCTCGGCATCGTCTTCGGCATCGGGTGGACCCCCTGCATCGGACCCACCCTGGCCGCCGTGCAGGTGCTCGCCCTGGGCTCGGGCTCGGCCTGGCAGGGAGTCCTGCTCGGGGCCTTCTACTGCATCGGCCTCGGGGTCCCGTTCCTGCTCGTCGCGCTCGGCTTCGGCTGGGCGTCACGATCCATCTCGTTCGTCAAGCGGCACATCCGCGTCGTCAACATCGTCGGAGGGTCACTGCTCGTGCTCATCGGTCTGCTCATGGTCACGGGCCTCTGGTCCAGCCTCATGTCACACGTCGGGGCGGTGATCGCGACCTATGGCACGATCGTCTGACCGCGACGGGGGCGACGCGACCCGCGCCTCCTCGGTGGCCGCCGGGACCGACACCGGGCGGAGCGACACCGGGTTGACCGACGCGGACGCCACCGACGTCGGCGGCGACCCGTTGCGCCCGAGCGACCACATCGACTCGGTCCGACCGGCGGCCTCCGACGGTGCGGGCATCACGCAGCCGAAGCTCGGCCCCGTCGGCTACCTGCGCTTCTTCTGGCGACAGCTGACCAGCATGAAGACCGCGCTCTTCCTGCTCATGCTGCTCGCCGTCGCGGCGATCCCCGGTTCGCTCGTGCCGCAGCGCACCTCCGACCCCAACGGCGTGGTCCAGTACCGCACCGACCATCCCGACCTGTTCCCGGTGCTCGACAAGCTCGGCGTCTTCGACACCTACTCGTCGCCCTGGTTCTCGGCCGTCTACCTGCTGCTCTTCATCTCGCTGATCGGCTGCATCATCCCGCGCACCCGGCACCACTTCGAGGCGTTGCGAGCTCGACCCCCGAAGACCCCCGCGCGGTTGTCGCGCCTGGCCGGGTACCGGTCGATCACGCTCGAGACCGCAGGAGGCGCGGGTGAGGCCTCGATCACGGCCGCCCGTGCCGTCGACGCGGCCCGGGCCCAGCTGAAGCGCTCCGGCTACCGCACACAGGCCTTCGGCGACTCGGTCAGCGCCGAACGCGGCTACCTGCGCGAGACCGGCAACCTGGTGTTCCACTCGGCGCTCGTCGGGGTGCTCCTGACCGTCGGCGTCGGCGGCGGCTTCGGTTACTCGGGCCAGCGCGTGGTCGTCGAGGGTCAGACCTTCTCGAACGTGCTCGGCTCGTACGACTCGTTCAACCCGGGCCGCTGGTTCGACGAGGCACAGCTGTCGCCCTTCTCGATCGCGCTCGACCGGTTCTCGACCGAGTACGCGCCCGACACCGCGGGCGCGGCCGGCATGGCCACCGACTTCACCGCCGACGTCACCGCGCAGGCGCGGGGTGGCGACGCCGAGAAGACGCAGATCAAGGTCAACTCGCCCCTGTCGATCGGCGGTTCGAACGTCTACCTGCTGGGCAACGGCTACGCGGTCGACGTGACGGTGCGCGACGGCGAGGGCAACGTCGCGTTCCGGGACACGGTCCCGTTCCTGCCGCAGGACACCAACCTCACCTCGCTCGGCGTCGTCAAGGTGCCCGACGCCCTGCCCCGGCAGCTCGGCATGATCGGGTTCTTCTACCCCACGGCGGCGGACAACGGCACGGGGGCCCTGACGTCCACCGACCCGGACACCACGAACCCCGTGCTCAGCCTGAACGTCTACTCGGGCGACCTCGGGCTGGACGCCGGGGTGCCGACGTCCGTCTACACGCTCGACACGGATGGTCTGACCCCGCTGGCCGGCACCGACGACGACGCGCAAGAGAAAGCTGTCCAGCTGACCCCGGGCGAGACGGCGACGATCCCCGACGGTCTCGGCACGATCACCTTCGACGGGGTGAAGCGGTTCGCCTCGTTCGACATCCACCACGACCCCTCGCAGGTCTGGGTGCTGTTGTTCGCGGGGCTCTCGTTCGCCGGTCTGCTGACCGCGTTGTTCGTGCCGCGCCGTCGGGTCTGGGTCAAGGCCACCGAGACCGGCGACGGCGTCCGGCTCGAGTACGCCGGGCTCGCCCGCGGCGAGGACCCCACGCTCGGACGCGCCGTCGGCGACATCGCCAAGGCGCACCTGGGCGGCCTGGGCGTCCCGGCCGACGTCGCGCGCGAGGTCGCCGACGACCCGGCCCGTCACGACGTCGAGAAACCCGGCCCCGCCGCCGGGGGACGCGGACGTAAGATCTGATGGTGACCGCCGACCTCGCCTACTACTCGCTCGTCGCCGTGTACTCGGCGATGGCCATCTACACGATCTCGTTCGTGGCCTTCGCCCTCGACCTGGCGAAGCGGTCCGGTGACGCCCAGCAGGCGGCGGCCCGTGCGGCCAAGGCCGAGGCCCTCGCGACCACCACCGTCTCGCGCTCGTCGTCGGGCGGCAGCACCGTCGTCCTCGACCGGCCGTCGGGCGGAGCGGGCGGGGCGGTCCCCGCCGCCGGTGGGTCCGCCAAGGCCTCGAGCTTCGAGCGCGTCGCCATCGCCATGATGCTCCTGGGGTTCGTCGTCCACGTCTCCTCGGTCGTCCTGCGTGGACTGGCCGCCGGTCGCGTGCCGTGGGCGAACATGTTCGAGTTCTCGCTGACCGGCACCGCGATCATCGTCGGGGTCTACCTGGCCGTCCAGCTGGTGGTCAACCTGCGGTTCCTCGGCGCGTACGTCATGGGCCTCAACCTGGTGCTGCTCGCGATCGGCACCGTCAACTACTACGTGGCGGTCTCGCCGCTGCCGCCGGCGCTCCAGTCCGCCTGGCTGGTGATCCACGTCTTCGTGGCCATCCTCGGCACGGCGTTCTTCGCCATCGCCGCCGGGCTCTCGGCCGCCCAGCTCGTGCAGACGAAGCGTGAGCAGTCCAAGCTCGCCGGCCTGCGCTTCCTCGACACCCTCCCGGGCGCCGAGCGCCTCGAAGACCTGGCCTACCGCATCGCCCTCGTCGGCTTCGTCCTCTGGACCTTCACCCTCATCGCCGGCGCCATCTGGGCCGAGCGGGCGTGGGGTCGCTACTGGGGCTGGGACACCAAAGAGGTCTGGACCTTCATCATCTGGGTGCTCTACGCCGGGTACATCCACGCGCGGGCGACCCGCGGGTGGCGCGGGGCCCGGTCGTCGTGGTTGTCGATCATCGGCTTCGCCGCGGTCATGTTCAACTTCTCGGTCGTCAACGTCTTCTTCAAGGGCCTGCACGCGTACTCGGGTCTCTGACGCACCGACGCCGTGGCGTCGCCCGGCGCCGCGTGCGACGGGCCGTCAGCCCGCGAGCACGGCGTAGGAGGCGCGCAGCCGCTCCAGCCACACCTCGCGTCGGTCGTCGTCCACCGCGTGGCGGCGGAGCAGGTCGACGTCGACCTCGACCCGTCGCACGTCGATCTCGCCGTCGACGGGCAGCAGGGGATCACGCGTCACGTCGGCGCCGAGCAGGGCGGCCGTGCCGAGCCCGCAGTCGTGGCGGAGCCCGGGCACGGCGGCGGCGAGGTACGCACCCATGCTGAGCCCGACCGACGTGTCGAGGGCGCTCGAGACGACGACGGGCAGCCCGGCCGCCGCGACGATGCGCAGTGCGGCGGTGACGCCGCCGAGCGGTTGGGCCTTGACCACGAGCAGGTCCGCGGCTCCGGCCCGGGCCACGGCCAGCGGGTCGTCGGCCTTGCGGACGCTCTCGTCGGCGGCGACGAGCGCGCCCGTCCCCGAGACGCGGCGCCGCAGCTCGACGAGCTCGGGCACCGTGGCGCAGGGCTGTTCGGCGTACTCCAGGGCGTACGGTGCCATCCCGACCAGCGCCTCCTCGGCCGACTCGACGGACCACCCTCCGTTGGCGTCGACGCGCACGCGCCCCTCGGGGCCGACCCAGTCGCGGGCCGCGGCGACGCGGGAGATGTCGTCTGCGAGGGTCTGACCGCGCTCGGCGACCTTGACCTTAACCGTCCGGCAGCCGCGGTAGCGGGCGAGCACGTCGGGCACCCGGTCGGCGGCGACGGCCGGCAGGGTCGCGTTGACCGCCACCCGGCGGGCGCCCCCCTCGGGGAGCCGACCCCAGCCGAAGTCGATCGTGGCCGCGAGCCAGGCGGCCGCCTCGGCCGGTCCGTACTCGACGAAGGGGCTGAACTCGGTCCAGCCCGACGGGCCCTCGACCAGCAGGGCCTCGCGTGCGTCGAGTCCCCGGAACCGGGTGCGGAGGGGGAGACGGACGACGTGGGCACCCTCGACCAGGTCGGCCAGGGGAGGCAGCGGGGGAGTCGTGGACGGTGCGCGGTCGACGGTCGGCATCCGCCCAGTGTCGCACCGGGGACCCCGGTAAGGTCGTGCGTCATGGTCGACCGCGAACCCGAACCCGTCCGACGACCGGAGCCCTCACCCGACGATCCCTCCGACCCGGGGCGCGACGGCCTCGGCCGCGCCTCGTCCGAGGCCGACGGCCTCCGGGTCTTCGACGGTCCCGGTCACGACGTGGCCGACCCTCCGCGCAGCCGACGCCTCGGCGTCGTCACGTTCGTCCTGGCCGTCGTGCTGCTCGCGCTCGACGGTGTGGCCCTGGGACTCCTGGCCGTGGACGCCGTGAGCCCGGCCGCCGTCCTCGCGTTGGTCACCCTGTTGGCCTCCGTCGTCGTCGGGGTGATCGGTCTGATGGCCGCCGTCCTGCGCCGCGGCCGGTGGTGGGGGGTGGCCGCGGTCGTCCTCAGCTCGTTGTCGAACCCGTTCGTCCTCGTCTGGCTGATCTCGAGGTTCGTCTCGACGGTCTGACCCCGCCAGGCGGCGAGGTCGGACCCCGTCGCTAGGCTGGCGACATGGCTTCCGAGGTGTCCGACCTGTTCGATCCGACCGAGTGGCGGGGGGTCGAGGGGTTCGACGCCCTGACCGACGTCACCTACCACCACAGCCTCGACGGGCGGGTGGCCCGCGTGGCCTTCGACCGCCCCGAGGTGCGCAACGCGTTCCGGCCGCACACGGTCGACGAGCTCTACCGGGTGCTCGACGACGCCCGCATGAACAGCCGCATCGGGGTCGTCCTGCTGACCGGCAACGGTCCCAGCGCGAAGGACGGGGGCTGGGCGTTCTGCAGCGGTGGCGACCAGCGCATCCGCGGTCGTGACGGCTACAAAGCAGAGGGCGACCAGGCGAACGTGCCCGACCCGGCGTCCGCGGGGCGGCTGCACATCCTCGAGGTGCAACGGCTCATCCGGTTCATGCCCAAGGTCGTCATCGCCGTGGTGCCCGGTTGGGCGGCCGGTGGCGGCCATTCGTTGCACGTCGTCTGCGACCTGACGATCGCCAGTCGCGAACACGGTCGGTTCAAGCAGACGGACGCCGACGTGGGGTCGTTCGACGCGGGCTACGGCAGCGCCTACTTCGCCAAGCAGATCGGGCAGAAGTTCGCTCGCGAGGTGTTCTTCCTGGCAGAGGAGTACAGCGCCGACCGTGCCCACGAGATGGGTGCCGTCAACCGGGTCGTGCCACACGTCGACCTCGAACGCGAGGCGCTCGCCATGGCGCGCACCATCCTGACGAAGTCGCCGACCGCCATCCGCATGCTCAAGTTCGCCTTCAACGCGACCGACGACGGCATCGTCGGTCAGCAGGTCTTCGCGGGCGAGGCGACCCGCCTCGCCTACGGCACCGACGAGGCCGTCGAAGGACGCGACTCGTTCCTCGAGAAGCGTGCTCCCGACTGGTCGCCCTTCCCCTGGCAGTACTGATGACGCGCACCCTGCGGGCGGTCGACGCACGTGAGCCCGGTGCGGTGCTCGACGCCCTCCGGGTCGCGCTCGAGGGGGGTCCCGCGGTGGCGCCCCGGACGGACGACCGTGTGCCCGCCGGCCTCCCGGGGCTCGTGCCGCAGGCGGTGTCGCTGGTCGTCGAGACCAGCGGCTCGAGCGGACGCCCGAAGCGCGTGGCCCTGTCCTCCGACGCGGTGCTCGCCGGTGCCGCCGCGGCCGACGGTGCCCTGGCCGGGCCCGGGCAGTGGGTGCTCGCCCTGCCGGCGCACTACGTCGCGGGGCTGAACGTGCTCGTCCGCTCGATCGCCTCGGGCACCGAGCCGGCCCTGCTGACGCCCGGCCACTTCGACGTCGCCGACTTCGTCGCCGCCGCCGGTCGGCTCGAGCACCCTGTGCGGTACTCGTCGCTCGTCCCCGCACAGCTCTCGACGGCGCTCGACGCCGCCGACGAGGACGCCGACGTGGCCGACGTGCTGCGCCGCTTCGACGCCCTCCTGGTGGGCGGGCAGGCGACTCCCGGCCCCCTCGTCGAACGGGCCCGTCGGCTCGGGGTGACCGTCGTGCGCACCTACGGGTCGAGCGAGACCAGTGGCGGGTGCGTGTACGACGGCGTGCCCGTGGGCCGCACCCGCGTCGAGGTCGTCGACGGCCAGGTCGAGCTGAGCGGGCCGTCGCTGGCCGAGGGGTACCTCGACGACCCCGAGCGCACGGCTGCGGCCTTCGTCACGCGCGACGGCCTGCGCTGGTACCGCACGGGCGACGCGGGAACGGCGTCGCCCGGCGGGGTGCTGACCGTGAGCGGCAGGCTCGACGACGTGATCGTCTCGGGTGGCGAGAAGGTGTCGCTCGGCGTCGTCGAGCGGGTCGTGCGCGAGCAGCCGGGGCTCGCCGACGCCGTGGTCGTCCGCGCGGCGCACGCCCGGTGGGGCGAGGTGCCCGTCGTGGTCACCGACACCGCGCCTCCTGCGCCGTCGGCCGCCGACGACCTGGCGGCCCTGCGATCCGCGGTGGCCGCCGCCGCCGGTCGAGCCGCGGCACCCGATCGCATCGTCAGGGTCGACGCGGTGCCGGTGCTCGCGAGCGGCAAGCCGGACCGGGTGGCGCTGACCCGCCTGGTCGCCGGCCTCGCGGCAAGCTGATGGCCGGCTGCGAACTAGACTCGACCACGTGGCGAAGACGAAGACCTCGACCCCCAAGCGCAGCGGCCGCCCCGGTGGCCGACCGGGCGGGCGGCCCGGCAAGCAGCCGGTCCGTCGCGTGACGGCCGGCGACTGGATCGGCGGTGCCCGCCTGCGCACCCTGCCGCTGGGCATCGCCCCGGTCGCCCTGGGCACGGGCGTCGCCCGGGCGAACGGTGGCTGGGACCTCACCCTGGCGCTTCTCTGCCTCGCCGTCGCGGTGTTCCTGCAGATCGGCGTCAACTACTCGAACGACTACTCGGACGGCATCCGCGGCACCGACGACTTCCGGGTGGGGCCCTCGCGACTGACCGGCTCGGGCAGCGTCCGTCCGAAGACCGTGCTGAAGGTGGCGCTGGCGTTCTTCGCCCTCGCGGCCGTCGCCGGTGTCGTCGTCGTCGTCATCACCCAGATCTGGTGGCTGCTCGCGGTCGGCGCCGCCGCGGTCGTGGCCGCCTGGTTCTACACCGGCGGCAAACGGCCCTACGGCTACAACGCCCTGGGCGAGCTCTTCGTCTTCGTGTTCTTCGGGCTCGTCGCGACCGTGGGCACGACCTTCGTACAGCTGCGGGAGTTCCCGTTCGACGCCTGGGTGGCGGGGGTCGCCGCCGGGCTGTTCGCCTGCGCGGTCCTGATGATCAACAACGTGCGCGACATCCCGCAAGACACCGCCGCCGGCAAACGCACCCTCGCGGTCGTCGTCGGCGACCCGGTGGCGCGCGCGCTCTACGCGCTGTTCCTGCTGTTGCCGTTCTTCATCCTCGTGTACTTCGCGTTCCTGTACCTGCACGCGCCCTACGTCTACTTCACGCTCATCGTCGCGGTGCCCGCCGCGGTGATCGGCGTCACGGGCAAGACGCCCCGTGAGCTGATCCTCGCCCTGCAGCTGTCGTCGTTGACGGCCCTGGTCTGGGCTCTCGCCTTGTCGGCCGCGCTCTTCTTCTAGGGTCCGGCCCGGGCTCGCGGCCCGGGGGAGGTCAGGCCTGGCCGTCGCTGCGGCGTGCGCGCTCGCCGTCGTCGTCGGCGATGGCCTCGTCCTCGGCGACGGAGTCGTCGTCGAGCTTGGCCGGGCGCGACCGGCGGTCGGCGAGGTCGAGCGCGACCTTCCGGCGCAGCGGCGCGAAGAACAGGTACGAGACGCAGAAGCCGACGACCGCCGCGATCAGCGTGGCCCAGAAGGGGTCGAACCTCAGCACCAGCAGCAGGCCCAGCACGACCGCGAACAGGCCGAGGCGGACGATCGAGTACTTGAGCCAGGGTTTCACGACGAGGAGTCTACGGTCCGTGAGGTGTGCGCCCGCCCCGCGGCGGACGGGCCGTGCGGCCGCGATCCGACGGGCCGAGGAGGCGCGGTGCGGCACCGCCTCGCGCCGTACGTCACAGCTCCGCAACGGCCGACCGACCATCAGGCGTTGCACCGGATCGAGAACTAGGCTCGGTCCATGGTCAGGCTCTTCATCGTGGGCATCGTCGCCGCGGCGGCATTCGTCATCTTCGCGCTCATCGACTGCCTGTTCGCCGACGCCTCACGGTTCCGAGCCCTCAACAAGCCCCTCTGGGCCGTCATCATCGTCCTCCTCCCCGTCATCGGCGCGGTGCTGTGGTTCGTGCTCGGGCGGGCGCGCAAGAGCGGCCGCCCCGCCGCGACGCGCACCATCGCACCCGACGACGACCCCGAGTTCTCGGGGACGTCCTGGCGCACGACGAGCGACCTCGACCGCGAGACGACCGACGAGCGCATCCGTCGCCTCGAGCAAGAGCTGCTCGACCTCGACAACGACGACAAGACCGGCAAGCAGTAGGTGTCCAGTCCGTCGACCGAGTACGCCCTGTCGCTGCTCGCGTCCCTCGCCGACGCGGGTGTCCGCGACGTGGTGCTCAGCCCCGGGTCCCGAAGCCAGGCCCTGGCCCTCGCGGCCGCCGAGTTCGAGACCGCCGGTCGGTTGTCGGTCCACGTGCGCATCGACGAGCGTTCGGGCGGATTCCTGGCGTTGGGTCTCGCCGCCGAGACGGGCGTCCCGAGCGTCGTGATCACCACGTCGGGCACCGCCGTGGCGAACCTCCACCCCGCCGTGCTCGAGGCGCACCACTCGGGTGTGCCCATGATCGTCGTGAGCGCCGACCGTCCCTCCGAGATGCGCGGGATCGGCTCGAACCAGACGACGGTGCAACCAGGTCTCTTCGCGAGCGCCGTCGGGTGGGTGCGCGACGTCGAGGCTCCCCGCTCCGGTCCGGTCGACCACGAGGCCGTCCGCACGCTCGCGCGCGAGGCCGTCGCCGAGGCCCTCGGCGGCGACTCCCACGGTGCCCTCGGGCGTTCGCGCGGCCCGGTCCAGCTCAACGTCGCGTTCCGCGAGCCCCTGTCGTCGGGCGAGCAATCGCTGCCCGCCGCCCACCCCGCGCCGGTCGAGGTCGCGCCGCCCGTGGCACCATCCGCGCTCGGGGTCGACGTCGACCCCGCGACCCTCGTCGTCGCCGGGCACGCCGCCGGCCCCGAGGCCGAGGCCGCTGCCCGGGCACTGGGTGCCCCGCTCGTGGCCGAGGTCTCGAGCGGGGCCCGTTTCGGGCCGCACCTCGTCTCGTCGTACCGTGCCCTGCTCGACGACGCCGACTTCGGCGGCCACGTCCGTCGGGTGGTGGTCTTCGGGCACCCGACCCTCAGCCGTCAGATCCCCTCGCTGCTCACCCGTGACGGGGTCGAGGTCGTGGTCGTCCGCGCGGCGGGGGCCGAGGCCTACGACCCGGGTCGCTCCGCGCGCGTGGTCGAGGCCGTCGAGGTGGACCGCGCCTCCTCGGGGGTCGGTTCGACCGACGACGCCGCCCATCGCGCGTGGGTCGGGCGTTGGGTCCACACGGGTCGTCGCCTGCTCGAGGTCGAGGCCGAGGCCGAGGACGCGACCGACGGTCCCGGGGCCGACGGGACGGCCGAGGGCTCGGCCGGTCGCACCGAGGCGGCCGAACAGGCCGAGTTCCTGCGTCGCGAGGTGCAGCTGCTGCGGCGGCCGGTGACGCGCCGCGCCCTCGCCGAGGCCCTGTGGCGCGTCAGCTGGCCACACGACCGCCTCGTGTTGGGTGCGTCGAGGCTCATCCGCGAACTCGACCAGATCGTGCCGGGCAAGAAGATCCCCGTGCACGCCAACCGTGGGCTGGCCGGCATCGACGGCACGATCGCCACGGCCACCGGCATCGCCCTCGCCAGCCAGCGTGACGACCCCGCAGCCGGCACCACCCGGGTGCTCGTCGGCGACCTGACCTTGTTGCACGACGTCGGTTCGATGCTCCTCGGCCTCGGCGAGACCAGGCCCCGGTTGCAGGTGGTCGTCGGCAACGACGGCGGCGGCACCATCTTCGACGGGCTCGAGGTCGCGGCCACCGCGTCGCCCGAGGCGATGACCCGTGTGCAGTTCACCCCTCACGAGGTCGACCTCTCGGCACTCGCCGTGGCCTACGGCTGGCAGTACGTCGAGGCCGCCACGCGGGCGGAGCTCGACCAGGCCCTCGTCGCCCGGTACGACGGGCCGGTTCTGATCGAGGTGCCCCTCTCCCGCTGAGCGTCCGCGCCACGCCAGGGCGGATCGGGTCGCTCGGTCGTAGGGTCGAGGGCATGGCCAAGACGTGGACGACCCCGCCCTCCCAGTCCCTCCGAGCCGGTGAGGGCTTCGTGCTCGCCGACGTCGACACCTCGTCCACCCCGGGCTTCGCGGGTGACAAGGCGTATGCACAGCAGGCGCTCGAGTCGGGTCGCGAGACCCTGAGCGAGCTCCAGGAGAAGATGTTCGCGCAGAGCCGGAGCGGGGGCAGCACCGGCAACGTGCTGTTGGTCCTGCAGGCGATGGACACCGCCGGCAAGGGCGGCATCGTCCGGCACGTCGTGGGCGCCGTCGACCCCCAGGGCGTCGCGCACCATGCCTTCAAGTCGCCGACGCCCGACGAGCTCGCGCACGACTTCCTGTGGCGGGTGCGGCGCGAGCTGCCCGGCCCCGGCATGATCGGGGTCTTCGACCGCTCGCACTACGAGGACGTGCTGATCGGCAAGGTGCGCCGCCTCGCGCCGCCCGAGGACATCGAACAGCGGTACGCCGACATCGTCGAGTTCGAGGACGAGCTCGTCGCGAACGGCACCACGCTGGTCAAGGTGATGCTGCACATCTCGTCCGACGAGCAGAAGGAACGCCTCGCGGACCGACTCGACCGCCCCGACAAGCACTGGAAGTACAACCCCGGCGACCTCGAGGAGCGTCTCGTCTGGAACGACTACCAAGACGCCTACGAGACGGCGATCCGTCGCACGTCGACCGGGACCGCCCCGTGGTTCGTCGTGCCGGCCGATCGCAAGTGGTACGCCCGGGTCGCCGTCCAGAAGCTGCTGATCGACGCCCTCGCGTCGCGAGGGCTCGACTGGCCCGTCGCGCAGTTCGACGTCGAGCTCGAGAAGACGAAGCTCGCGACGTCGTAGCGGGGGACAGTCCGCTCGGGTCGGACGCGTCCGCTCAGGTGCCTCCGGCGATCGCCGGTCGTCGAACGGTACTGTTCGGGGTACGCGTGTTGCTCACGGGTCCCCCGGTCCCTGACAATGCCTCATGCTCGTCATCTCGCCCCTCCGTGGCGGTCCTACCGCGGTGGTCTTCTCCCTCGCTCTCGTCGTCGCCGTCGTCGCGTCCTGGCTCGTCGTCGCCCCGGCCGGCGCCGCCCCGCTCGGCACGACGCCGATCGGGAGCATCACCGGTCGGGTCACGGCCCAGACGGCCGACGGTTCGATGGTGCCGTCGTCCGCCGGTCGGTTGACGGCCGTCTCACCCGGGACCGCCCCGGAAGAGGTCCCGGTCCCCTCGCTCGAGCGTCGGCCCGACGGGACCTTCACGTTCACCGGAGTCACGCCGGGTCGGTGGTACGTCACGCTCGAAGCGCCGTATCCCGGTCCGTACCGTTATGGGTCCCCGCGATTCTGGGTGGACGTTCCCGCCGACGGGTCGGCGGCCTCGGTCGGCGATCTCCCGCTTCTCCTGTCCCAGCTCCTGTCGGGCCAGGTGTCGGCGGTCGTCGACGGGAGGACGGTGCCGCTGCCGTACGCCGACGTGACGATCTGGTGGAAGAACCCGGCCACCGGCGCGTACGCGGACGAGGGCTACGAGTCCACGGCGAGCGAGGACGGTCGCTGGGAGTTCCCCCTCCTGCGCCCGGGCACCTATCGCCTGAGCTTCGGAGACGGGTCCTCGCAGTCATCGAGGGTCCACGACGACCTGTACTGGCCGGCGGGTCGGCGGTTCGCCGACGCCGAGGACATCGTCATCGGCCCCGGACAAAAGATCACCGGTCTCGACGTCGTCCTCACCGAACGGACCTTCACGTCGACACGAGTGGCCGGGGACGACCGGTTCGGCACCGGAGCGGCGGTCCTGTCGTCGCCCTGGGGCTTTCCTTCCACGAACGGTGCCACGCCTCGGGTCCCCGTCCTCTACGTCGCGAACGGGCTGAACTTCCCGGACGCGCTCAGCGCGGGCCCTGCGGCAGCCCACGAGGGCGGGGCCCTCGCGATGACCGACCGGGATGCCCTCCCCGCAGCCACCGTGGCGGTCATCGAGCGCCTCGCCCCCGAGCGCATCGTGGTCGTGGGTGGGCCGGCCGCGGTCTCCGCCCAGGTCTACGAGCAGCTGGCCTCGTGGCAACCGGCGATCACGAGGCTCGGTGGAGCGGACCGCTACGAGACCTCGCGCCTGGTGGCGCGTCACTCGTTCCTCGGCTCGTCGACCGGCGAGAGGATCTACCTCGCCACGGGTGAGGCGTTCCCGGATGCCCTGGCCGCAGGTCCTGCCGCTCATCGGGACGACGCCCCGGTCGTCCTCGTCCGAGGTGCTCAGTCGGCCGCCGACGCTCCGACGAGGGCCTTGATGGTCGAGCTGGGCAAGGCCCGGGCCATCCTCGTCGGCGGGACGGCGAGCATCTCCCGGGCGTACGAAGCCAGTCTCGTCGAACAGGAGCCGTCTCTCGTCACCGAGCGTCGCGCCGGAGCCGATCGCTACGAGAC
Organism: Frigoribacterium sp. 2355; assembly: GCF_054060695.1. Taxonomy (NCBI): domain Bacteria; kingdom Bacillati; phylum Actinomycetota; class Actinomycetes; order Micrococcales; family Microbacteriaceae; genus Frigoribacterium; species Frigoribacterium sp. 2355. The sequence goes on from NZ_JBSSDL010000002.1 coordinate 318,729, forward strand.
GGCCGCCGCACTCGTCGGTGGTGACTCCGAGACGATCTTCGTGGCGAGCGGTCGGGGATTCGCCGATGCGCTGGTCGCGGGTGCGGTCGCCGCCCGCGAAGGTGCCTCGCTCGTCCTGAGCGAGCGAGACTGTGTCCCGCCGGCGACGGAGCGAGCCGTGCTCGACGCCCGCGTCTTCGAGGTCGTCCTCGTCGGGGGACCGGCGGTGCTGGGGGCCGCCAACGAGGTCCCGCTGGCCGTCTGCGGTCGCTGACCGGACGTCAGGAGGCGCGGCTCCGCAACGCGTCGCCGGTCCCCTTGGGCAGCCGCAGCCCCTCGATCAGGCTGAGCAGGGCCAGCACGGCCAGCACGATCAACGCGGCCTGGTACCCGGACGCCGCGGATGCCGGGCCGTCGGTCGAGATCGCGAGGTCGGCCACGCGGACGGCCAGCGCCGTCGCGGCGACGCCGAGCCCCACGGCGAGTTGGCTCGTGATGGACGCGATGGCGTTGGCGGGCCCGATCATCTCGGCCGGGACGTCGGCGAACTGCAGCGTGTTGTAGGCCGTGAAGCCGACGGACCGGAAGACGCCGCTGAGCAGCAGCACCCCCGCCACGACGACCGGCGAGGTGTCGGGGCCGACCAGCGCGGCCCCGACGAAGGTCGCCGCGAGGGCCACCGTCGCGACGACGATGATCGGCACCACGCGGAAGCGCTTCAGCAGCGGCGTCGTGAACGGTTTGACGGCCAGGTTGCCGACGAACACCCACATGAGCATGAGTCCCGCCTCGACCGGCGACCAGCCGAAACCGTCCTGCAGCAGCAGCGGGACGACGAAGGGGATGCCGTTCACGACGGCCCGGTAGAGCGATCCACTGAGGTTCGTCACGCGGAACGACCCGATGCGGAAGGCCGTGAGGTCGAGCAACGGGTGCGCCGCCCGACGGAACCACCGCACGGCCACGAGGCCGAGCACCACCGCCAGGACGGCCAGCAGCACGCCCGGCACGAGCGTCGTGGGCTCGCCGAGCAGTTCGAACGCCAGCACCAGTGCCACGATCGATCCCGCCACGAGCACCAGACCGACCAGGTCGAGAGGCTGACGGTCACCGACCTCGGGGGAGGGGACGACCCTCCAGGCGACCGCGAGCAGCGCGAGGCCGACCGGGACGTTGACCAGGAACACCCACTGCCAGCCGAGGTGCTCGGTGAGCAGTCCTCCGAGCAGCGGCGCGACGACCGGAGCCACGAGTGCGGGCCAGGTGAGGTAGGCGATCGCTCGGATCAGCTCGGACTTCTCGGTGCTGCGGAGGACGATCAGTCGGCCGATCGGCACCATCATGCTGCCCGCGAAGCCCTGCACGACCCGGGAGGTCGTGAGGGCGACCAGGTCGGTGCTCGCGGCACAGGCGACCGAGGCGAGGACGAAGAGCACGACGGCCGCGAGGAACACGCGGCGGGCGCCCCAGCGTTCGGCGAGCCAGGCGCCCAGCGGGATGAACGCCGCCACGGCGACGAGGTAGCCGGTCACGGCGAGTCCGAGTTGCGCGGGCTGGACGCCGAAGTCGGTCGCGATCGTGGCGGTCGCCGTCGACAGGATGGTGGCGTCGAGGTTCTCCATGAAGAACGCGGCCGCCACGACGAGGGCGACCGGACGCGACCACGTCGTCGCGGGGGCGGGCGCGGTCATCGGCTGAAGGCGTCGACCACGGGGCGGAACTTCATGGCCGTCTCGGCCACCTCCCTCTCGGGCACGGACTCGGCGACGACGCCGGCCCCCGCGAACGCCCGCACCGAGCCGTCCCGGTCGACCTGGGCACACCGGAGGGCGATGGCCCACTCGCCGTCGCCGTCGGCGCCGACCCAGCCGACGGGCCCCGCGTAGCGACCACGGTCGAACGGTTCGAGTTCTCGGATCAGGGCCAGCGCCTCCTGCGTCGGGGTGCCGGCGACGGCCGCCGTCGGGTGCAGCGAGGCGATGAGGTCGAGCGAGCTCGACCCGTCGGTCAGGCGGCCCCGCACGTCGCTGGCCAGGTGCCAGAGGTTGGGGAGGCGCAGGGTGAAGGGCTGCTCGCCCGTCACGACGTCTCGGGCGTGCGGTCCGAGCGACAGCAACAGGCTGCGCAGGGCGAAGGCGTGTTCGTCGAGGTCCTTCGGAGACGTCGCCAGGGCGAGGGCGGCCTGCTCGTCGGTGGCCGCGTCGACGCCACGGGCCGCGCTGCCGGCGAGCACCCGGGCCGACACCTCTCCCCGTTCGGACTTGACGAGCGTCTCGGGGCTGGCCCCGATCAGTCCGTCGACGGCGAAGGCGTAGCAGTCGGGGTACGCGGTGAGCAGGGTGGCGGCGACGAGGCGCAGGTCGGCCTCGGGGGGCAACGTGCCCACGAGGTCGCGTGCGAGCACGACCTTGCTGACCCGACCGGCGCCGATGGCGTCGACGGCCCGGGCCACGGCCGTCGCGTAGCCGTCGGCGTCGAGGGCGCCGTCGGCCAGCGAGAGGCGGACGGAGGCGCCGACCGGCTTCCCCGCGGGCAGCTCGGCGTCGTCCACCCTCGTGATCCAGGCGACCCCGTCGCGCCGTCCGATGACGATGCTCGGGACGATCAGCACGCTCGTCTCGGCGGACTCGTCGTCGAACGCGAACGAGCCGAACGCGACCAACCCGGTACCGGGCACGCCGACCTCGTCGTGCACCGTGGCGGCGGCCGCCACGGCACGCCAGGCGTCGGCGGCCTCGGTCATGCGGTCGGGCCCGGAGAACTCGAGACGGAGGGCCTCGCCGACGCCCGCCATGCCCGCCCCGCCGCGGACGAAGACCAGCGGACGCGCCCGGTCGACGACGTCGAGCAACGGGCTGACGTGGTCGATTCGCGTGGTGCGGACGGCGAGTGACGGAGCGCGGGACGCGGGGGACTTCACTCGTCGACCCTACTCGGGACACCCCCAGTGCTTGACGGTAGTATCCACCATCGTGACCAAGGCCGACATGAACAAGCAACCCGACGAGGTCGCCTCGATGTTCGACGGCGTCGCGCGCCATTACGACCGCACGAACGACGTGCTCTCGGCGGGCAACGCCGTCCTGTGGCGCATCGCCACCGTGAAGGCGATCGGTGCCGGTCCGGCCGACAAGGTCCTCGACATCGCAGCCGGCACGGGCACCAGCTCGGCGGCCATCGCGCAGCGGGGTGCCGAGGTCGTCGCCCTCGACTTCTCGAAGGGCATGGTCGAGGTCGGCCGCGAACGCCACCCCGAGCTCGAGTTCGTCGAGGGCAACGCCGAGTCGCTGCCCTTCGACGACGACACGTTCGACGCCGTCACCATCTCGTTCGGGCTGCGCAACGTGAACCGGCCCAAGGTCGCGCTGGCCGAGATGAACCGCGTGCTCAAGCCCGGTGGCCGCCTCGTCGTCTGCGAGTTCTCCACTCCGCCGTTCGGTCTCCTGCGCGCCGCCTACCGGGCCTACCTCAAGTACGGCATGCCCCTCGTCGCCAAGGTCACCAGCAGCAACGGCCCGGCCTACTCGTACCTGGCCGAGTCCATCGAGCAGTGGCCGGAGCAGCAGGTCCTCAGCCAGTGGATCCGCGGCGCCGGGTTCACCCGCGTCGCCCACCGCGACCTCAGCTTCGGCATCGTCGCCCTGCACCGGGGTCGCAAGCCGGCGTCGGGTGCCGCGCGCTCCTCCTCGCGGTCGAAGCGGGCCACGTCGTGAACGCCGGCGCCCCTCCTGCGCAGCGGAACTCGCTGGGTCGTTCGCTCGGCCTCGGCGAGAAGCTGTTCGCCACGCCGACCGAGCGTCGTTTCGTGGCCGCGGTCGACGACGGGCTCGAACTCGTCGAAGAGGGGTTGCTGCGCGAGATCGCCTTCGCCGACGACATCGCCGACGCCACGACGCGCTACCTCCTCGCGGCCGGCGGCAAGCGCGTCCGGCCGACGCTGACGCTGCTCATCGCCCAGCTGGGTGACGGCGCGACCCCCGGGATCGTCGCCTCGGCGCAGGCCACCGAGATCACCCACCTCGCCTCGCTCTACCACGACGACGTCATGGACGAGGCGCAGATGCGTCGCGGCGTCCCCAGCGCCCAGACGGTATGGGGCAACAACGTCGCGATCCTCGCCGGCGACCTGCTGTTCGCCCGGGCCAGCACCATCGTGTCGGGGCTCGGCCAAGAGGCCATCCTGCTCCAGGCCGAGACCTTCGAACGGCTCTGCCTCGGTCAGCTCCACGAGACGGTCGGCCCACGAGAGGGCGACGACCCGATCGCCCACTACATTGACGTGCTCGCCGACAAGACGGGGTCGCTCATCTCGACCGCCGCCCGCGCCGGCGTCATGTTCAGCGGGGCACCGCGTGAGTACCTCGCCCCCGTCGCCGAGTTCGGTGAGAAGATCGGCATCGCCTTCCAGCTGATCGACGACGTCATCGACCTGTCCGACCAGCCCGCCGAGACCGGCAAGAAGGCCGGCACCGACCTGCGGGCCGGCGTCGTCACGCTCCCGGTGCTGTACCTGCGGCAGCTGGCGCAGGCCGACCTCGAGGCGTCGTCGCTGTTGTCCGAGATCGACCGCATCGTCGACGCCACGCGTGCCGCGGCCCACGGGTCGAGCGGTGAACCGACCCTCGAGGGCGGCACGTCGGCGTCGCTCGCCGACGCGACGGCCCACCTCGACGACGAGTTCGCCGACCTGGTCCGACGCGTCCGTGAGCACGAGGTCACCGAACGCACCCGGGTCGAGGCTCACCGGTGGGCCCGCGAAGCCCTCGACGCCCTGTCCCCGCTGCCCGACGGGCCCGTGAAGAAGGCGCTCACCCGCTTCGCCGACCGCGTGGTCGAGCGGTCCGCCTGACCGGCGCCGCGCCTCCTCGTCCGTCTCGTCCTCGAGCACCATCGTCCAACCGGCCGGCCCCGCCGAGCCACCCCAGATCTAGGGAGAACCCGTGACCACCTTGCGACTGGCCATCGTCGGCGCCGGACCGGCCGGCATCTACGCCGCCGACATCCTCGCGAAGGCCGAGAAGGCCTTCGACGTCTCGATCGACCTCTTCGAGCAGCTGCCGGCCCCCTACGGTCTCGTGCGCTACGGCGTCGCCCCCGACCACCCCCGCATCAAGGGCATCGTCAACGCGCTGCGCGACGTGCTCGACAGCGGCGACATCAGGGTCTTCGGCAACGTCCGCTACGGCGTCGACATCGGGCTCGACGACCTGCGAAAGCACTACAACGCCGTCATCTTCTCGACCGGTGCCATCAAGGACGCCGACCTCGACATCCCCGGCATCGACCTCGAGGGCAGCTACGGCGCGGCCGACTTCGTCAGCTGGTTCGACGGTCACCCCGACTTCCCCCGCACCTGGCCGCTCGACGCGACGTCGGTCGCCGTCGTCGGCGTCGGCAACGTCGCCCTCGACGTGTCCCGCATCCTGGCCAAGCACGCCGACGACCTGCTGCCCACCGAGATCCCCGACAACGTCTACGCGGGCCTCAAGCAGTCCTCGATCACCGACGTGCACGTCTTCGGACGCCGGGGCCCGGCGCAGGTCAAGTTCACGCCGCTCGAGCTGCGCGAGCTGGGCGAGGTGCGTGACGTCGACATGATCGTCTACGACGAGGACTTCGATCACGACGAGGCGTCCAAGACGGCCATCGCCACCAACAAGCAGGTGTTCGTCATCGACAAGGTGCTGAACCAGTGGCGCCAGCGCGAGGTCGGGACGGCGTCGCGTCGCCTGCACCTGCACTTCTACGCCAAGCCCGTCGAGGTCGTCGGCGACGCCGACGGTCGCGTCGCGGCCTTCCGGTACGAGCGCACCCGGCCCGACGGGCAGGGCGGCGTCGAGGGCACGGGCGAGCTCCGCGACGTGCCGATCCAGGCCATCTACCGCGCGGTCGGCTACTTCGGCTCTCCGCTCGACGGCATCCCGTTCGACGAGCGTCGTGGCGTGATCCCGAACCACGAGGGCCAGGTGATGGACGACGACAACCAGATCGTCCCCGGCGTCTACGCCACCGGCTGGATCAAGCGCGGCCCCGTCGGCCTCATCGGGCACACCAAGAGCGACGCGATGGAGACCGTCAAGCACCTCATCAACGACCAGGCCAGCTGGTGGCAGCCAGTGGACCCGTCCGACGAGGCCATCCCGGCCCTGCTCGAGCAGCGCGGCGTCGAGTACACCGACCTCGAGGGCTGGCACCGTCTCGACGGGCACGAGATCGCCCTCGGCGGGGCCCACGAGCACGAGCGTGCCCGGGTCAAGGTCGTGGAGCGTGACGAGATGGTGCGCGTCTCGCGCGCCGTCGAGACGGAGTCGACGCCCGCCTGACGTCCTCGGTCGCCCGTAGCGCGCCTCCTCGGCTCCCCTCGACGGCGGAACCGAGGAGGCGCGCGGTCGTCACCGACCTCGTCGGTCGTCGGTATGGTGGTCCCCATGGCAGACAGTTCCTTCGACGTGGTCAGCAAGGTCGACAAGATGGAGGCCGACAACGCCCTCCACCAGGCGCAGAAAGAGATCGAGCAGCGCTACGACTTCAAGGGTGTCGGTGCCTCGGTCGACTGGAGCGGCGAGAAGCTGCTGCTCAAGGCCGCCACCGAAGAACGCGTCAAGGCCGTGCTCGACGTGCTCGAGTCGAAGTTCATCAAGCGCAGCATCAGCCTCAAGCACCTCGACGTCGGCGAGCCCTTCGCCAGCGGCAAGGAGTACCGCATCGAGGCGTCCCTCAAGCAGGGCATCGAGCAGGACGCGGCGAAGAAGATCGGCAAGATCATCCGCGACGAGGGCCCGAAGAGCGTGAAGAGCCAGATCCAGGGCGACGAACTGCGCGTGCAGTCCAAGAGTCGTGACGATCTGCAGGCGACCATGGCGCTGTTGAAGAAGGCCGACCTCGACGTCGACCTGCAGTTCGTCAACTTCCGCTAGTCACCCGCGGCTCACGGCTCCGAGGTCCCGTCCATGGTCGAACCCGCCTGGGTGGCGCCGACGATCGCCGTTCTCGGCATCGTGCTCGACATCGCCATCCGGGTGTTCGCGATCGTCTACGTCCCGATCAACCGGCGGCCCCAGACGGCCACCGCGTGGTTGCTCGCGATCTTCTTGATCCCCTACGTCGGGTTCGTCCTCTTCTTGTTGATCGGCAGCACCAAGCTGCCCGCGCGTCGTCGTGAGAAGCAGACCGAGATCAACAAGTACATCATCGAGACGACCGAGGGCATGGAGCGCGTCAAGCGCGACCACCCGTGGCCGGCCTGGCTCGACTCGGTGGTCGAACTCAACCGCACGCTCGGTGCGATGCCGCTCGTCGGAGGCAACACCGGTGAGATGCACACCGACTACGACGAATCCATGGCGGCGATGGTCGAGGCGGTCGACGGGGCCCACCGCTACGTCCACGCCGAGTTCTACATCACGAGCCTCGACCGCACGACCGAGCCGTTCTTCCTGGCGCTCGAGAACGCCCGTCGACGGGGCGTCACGGTCCGTCTGCTCATGGACCACATCGCCAGCCGCGGATACCCGGGGTACCGCAAGGCCCGACGGCGGTTGGACGCCATGGGCGTGGAGTGGCAGCTCATGCTGCCCGTGCTGCCGCTGCGGGGCAGGTACCAGCGGCCCGATCTGCGCAACCACCGCAAGCTCCTCGTGATCGACGGCCGGGTGGCCTTCACGGGCTCGCAGAACATGGTCGACAAGAGCTACCAGAAACGCAAGAACAAGCGCCGCGGCCTCGAGTGGAAAGACTTCATGGTCCGCTTCGAGGGCCCCATCGTGGCCGGCATCAACGCCCTGTTCGTCACCGACTGGTACAGCGAGACCGACGAGTTGCTGCTCCGCGAGACCGACCCCGTGCACACGGCCGACCGGCTCGAGACGATCGACTGTCAGGTGGTGCCGAGCGGGCCGGGCTTCGACGGTGAGAACAACCTGCGGTTGTTCAACTCGCTGCTCTACAGCGCGCAGGAGCGCATCATCATCACGAGCCCCTACTTCGTGCCCGACGAGTCGATGCTCTACGCCGTGACGACCGCGGCCCAGCGCGGGCTCGAGGTGCAGCTCTTCGTCAGCGAGATCGGCGACCAGCCGGTGGTCTACCACGCGCAGCGCTCGTACTACGAGGCCCTGCTGCGGTCGGGGGTCCGCATCTTCCTGTACCGCTCGCCGACCGTCTTGCACGCCAAGCACTTCTCGATCGACGACGAGGTCGCGGTCATCGGCTCCAGCAACATGGACATGCGGTCGTTCAGCCTCAACCTCGAGATCTCGGTCATGGTGCGCGGACGCGAGTTCGTCGAACGGCTGCGCGAGGTCGAGCAGACCTACCGCGCCTCGAGCCGCGAACTGTTCCTCGACGACTGGCTCGTGCGGCCCTTCCGCTCGAAGGTCCTCGACAACGTCGCCCGCCTCACCTCCGCCGTCCAGTAGTCCACCTGTCCGCGAGGTCCATCGCCGGCCGGCGGTCCGCGCGGCGGGGCGCTGAGGGCGAGTGGTCGTGAGGGGGCTCCCGAGGCTGTATATTTGTCTGGCGCCTCCGGTCGGTGATCACACGGGCTGGGCGTGCATGGCAAGTTACCCAAGCGGCCAAAGGGATCTGACTGTAAATCAGCCGGCGTAGCCTTCGGGGGTTCGAATCCCTCACTTGCCACGGTTGCCCCTCAAGAACGGACTCGCTCGTCGAGTCCGTTCTTGCGTTACCGGGCCACCCACCCCCCAGGAGGACCCGTGTCCGTCACCCCGACCCCCGCCGAGCTGCTCGAGATCGCCGTCGCCGTCGCGGGTGAGGCCGCCGAGCTCGCGGCCCTCCGCCGCTCCGAGGGGGTCGTCGTCGCCGACACCAAGAGCAGCGCCGTCGACGTCGTGACGCACACCGACCGAGAGGTCGAGACGTACGTCCGAGGCCGTCTGGCCGAGCTGCGTCCTGGGGACGGCTTCTTCGGAGAAGAGGGCGAACCCGACGACTCGACCACGGGACTCACCTGGGTCGTGGACCCCATCGACGGGACCGTCAACTTCCTCTACGGCATCCCGCAGTGGGCCGTGAGCATCGCCGTCGTCGAGGGCGGTCCCGACCCGCTCACCTGGCGCACCCTCGCCGCAGCGGTCGTCAACCCGACGTCGGGCGAGACCTTCACCGCGTCGGTCGGCGGCGGCGCGTGGCTGGACGGGCGTCGCCTCGAGGTGAACGCTCCGGCCTCCCTCGAGACGTCCCTGCTGGCCACCGGGTTCTCGTACGACGCCGCACGTCGGGTCGAGCACGCGGAGGCGCTGGTCCGGGTGGTGGGGCGCGTTCGCGACCTGAGGCGCCTGGGGGCGGCCTCGCTCGACCTCTGCGCCGTCGCCGCGGGACGGGTCGACGCCTACGTCGAGCGAGGACTCAAGCCGTGGGACCACGCGGCGGGCGCACTCGTGGCCGCCGAAGCAGGCGCCGTCGTCCGCGGGGAGCTCGGTCAGGCCCCCAGCGAGTCGCTGACCTTCGTCGCGGCCCCTGCCATCGCCCAGGACCTCGCCGCCCTGGTCGTCGAGGCAGGGATCTGACCGGAGCACCCAGAGCAAGACGTCAACATGCGTCGTTGTGCGTTGTCATATCGTAGATCAACGGTGAATATCGGCGACGACACCCGAATGCGGGTAGCCATTCGTTCATCGACCGGCTACCCTGGTGAGGTCGTTATTGATCCGTGATCATCGCGTGACGCACTCCGCCAGGGCTCTTTCCGAAGGTCCTGCGCAGCTCGCGCCACGATCACCAGTGACGGCCGTGAAGACGACGGTGCGCCCACCGTCCGATCCCGATCACCCCGAGGACCCATCACACGTGACGAAGTACCAGCAGATCGCCGAGCCCGACGGCGACGGAACCCCGTCGCGTCGCGCCACCGACGACCTCACGGGCACCGGTTCGCCGAGTGTCGCTCCGACCGTCCCCGTCGTGGCCGACGCGCCCGTCTACCTCACCCGTCGCGAAGCCCGTGAGGCCGAACGCCGCGCGGCCCGGCCCGTGACCGCGACGGCCTCCGCCGCCACCACGACCTCCGCCCCCACGACGGCTGCCGCCGCTACGAGCACTGCGGCCCGCGTGGTCGCCGAGCCCGCCGCCGAGGCCCGGCCCGCGACTGGCCCGTCCGCGGCGACCGAGCACGTCTCGCCGCGACGAGCCGCTCGTCTCGGTGCGGACTCCGGCACCCGTCCCGCAGCTGCCGGACGCACAGCGAAGGCCCGCGCACAGCGCCCCGCGGCTCGCCTCGAGGCGCCCGTTCGCGCGCCCCGCACCGCCGGGGCGACCTTCCGGCGCACCACCAAGCGCGTCACGGTCGTCGGAGCCATGCTCTTCGCCGCGTCCATGCTCGTGGCCACCTCGGTGCCCGCCAACGCCTTCTTCGTCGACACCCCCACGCAGACGGCCGCCAAGAAGGCCGCCGACTCCCAGAGCTACACGGCGACCGCACCCTCGGCCGACGGCACGGCCGGCGTCTCCCGCGACGGCTACTCGGTCACCGAGATGAAGGCCGTCTCCGAGTACGCCTCGACGAGTGCCAGCACGTTCTCGAACGACGTCGACGGCACGGTCCAGTGGCCGTTCCAGACGGGCGTGCCGATCAGCAGCGGCTTCGGCGCCCGCCAGGTCGCCAACTGCGGCTTCTGCTCGACGTTCCACCAGGGTCTCGACTTCGTCCCCGGTGCCGGCTCGCCGATCCAGGCGATCGCCGACGGCGTCGTCAGCAAGGTCGACGGCCCCTCCGGTGCCCTGGGCAACAACGTCTGGATCGACCACGTCGTCAACGGCCAGAAGGTCACCAGCGTCTACGCGCACATGCAGACCGGTTCGGTCGAGGTCCGCGAGGGCGACACCGTCACGGTCGGTACCATCATCGGCAAGGTCGGCAGCACGGGCAACAGCACCGGGGCGCACCTGCACTTCGAGATCGTGATCGGCGGCGTGCCCGTCGACCCGTATCCCTGGCTCCAGGCCAACACGAACTGAGCCGTGGTCCCGCGTCCGCGCGGCACGCACGAGAAGAGCCCCACCTGTCGCCAGGTGGGGCTCTTCCGTCGTCGCCGCGCCTACGACGTGGTGGCGAGCCAGACCGTCGCGTTCGCCGGCAGGGCCGGCCCGTCGACGACCATGGTGGCCAGCAGGACGTCGCCCACGGGGAGCTCGACGGGGACGTCGCCCATGTTGGCCACGACGGTGACCCCCTGGCTGCGGAACGCGACCACCTCGGGCCCGAAGCCGTCGAGCCAGGTCAGCGTTCCCGCACCCAGTTCGTGCTCCGCACGGAGGCGCAGCGCCCGCGTGTAGAGCTCGAGCGTCGACCCGGCGACGCCCCGCTGCTCGTCCCGGGCGTACGTCGACCAGTCCGCGGGTTGGGGCAACCAGGAGGCGCCCGTCGCGTTGAACCCGAAGGCCGGCTCGGTCGCGGACCACGGCAACGGCACACGGCAGCCGTCCCGGCCGTAGCGCTCCCCGTCCGTGCGGAACCACGTGGGGTCCTGCCGGGAGTCGTCGGGCAGGTCGATGGCCTCGGGCAGGCCGAGTTCTTCGCCCTGGTAGAGGTACGCGCTGCCGGGGAGGGCCAACATGAGCGCCGATGCGGCTCGCGCCCTGGCCAACCCGAGCTCGGGGACGGGCAGCCCCTCGCTCTTCGGCCCGATGCCGTACCCCTGCGGGTTCTCGGCCGTCAGGGCGAGCCGACTGGCGTGCCGGACGACGTCGTGGTTGCTCATGACCCAGGTGCTGGGGGCTCCGACGCTCGAGAAGGTCTGGAGGGACGCGTCGACGACCTCGCGGACGGCCGGGGCGGACCACCCGGTCTCGAGGTAGGCGAAGTTGAACGCCTGGTGCATCTCGTCGGGGCGCACCCAGTCGGCCAGACGCGAGAGCGGTTCGACCCAGGCCTCGGCGACGAGCACCCGGTCGCCCGGGTACTCGGCGAGGACGGTGTGCCACTCGCGGTAGATCTCGTGGACGCCCTCCTGGCCCCAGTAGGGCGGGGGAGCGGACTCGCCCTGGCCACCGCCCATGCTGCCGGACTCGGCGGGGGGCGTGTAGTCGGGCAGGCCCTCGGCCTTGACCATGCCGTGTGCGACGTCGACCCGGAACCCGTCGACGCCGCGGTCGAGCCAGAAGCGCAGCACGTCGACGAACTCGTCGCGCACGCGGCGGTTCGTCCAGTCGAGGTCGGGTTGCGACGAGTCGAACAGGTGCAGGTACCACTGACCCGGTCGGCCGTCGGCCTCGGTCACGCGGGACCACGCCGGGCCGCCGAAGACCGACTGCCAGTTGTTCGGCGGCAGGTCGCCGTCGGGGCCGCGGCCGTCACGGAACAGGTAGCGACCGCGGGCGGCCGAACCGGCCGGCGAGGCGAGGGCCTCGCGGAACCACGCGTGGTCGCTCGAGGTGTGGTTCGGCACGACGTCGACGATGACCCGCAGGCCCAGCTCGGTGGCCCGGGCGCGGAGGGCGTCGAAGTCGTCCAAGGTGCCGAACAGCGGGTCGACGTCCCGGTAGTCGGCCACGTCGTAGCCCGCGTCGCGCTGGGGCGAGGTGTAGAAGGGCGACAGCCAGACGGCGTCGACGCCGAGCTCGCCGAGGGCGTCGAGTCGCGTCGTGATGCCGGGGAGATCGCCGACGCCGTCGCCGTCGCCGTCGGCGAACGACCGCGGGTAGACCTGGTAGATGACGGCGGTGCGCCACCACTCGTGGCCCTGGTCGGCGGTCGTCGCGGTGCCCTCGAGGGGGGCGGTCGGGGTCAGCGTGTCGGTCTCGGCCGGATCTCGTGTGGACATGAGGCCACGATACGGCAGGCCCCCGACGCGGCATCGGCTACGGTCGTGGTCAGGACAGCCCGGAGGGGGACCTCCGGGACGAACACCCGCGACACGATTGGCACGATCCTGAACCCTGCGACCGATCTCGTGACGGCCGACCTGCCCGCCGGCACCCGGCCGTTCCCGCTCGCGCTCGGAACCAACGTCTTCGGCTGGACGGTCGGCGCCCCCACCGCCCTCGAGGTGCTCGACCTCTTCGCAGACGACGGCGGCCGCGTCGTCGACACGGCCGACGTCTACTCGGCGTGGCTGCCCGGCAACTCCGGGGGCGAGTCCGAGGCGATCATCGGCCGGTGGCTCGCCCGACCGGGCAACCGCGACCGGGTGCTGCTGAGCACCAAGTGCGGGCAGCACCCCGACGCCCCCGGCCTGTCGCGTGCCAGCATCCGTGCGGCGGTCGAGGCGTCGCTGCGCCGTCTGCGCACCGACCACGTCGACTTCTACTTCACGCACTTCGACGACGACGAGACACCGCTGGACGAGACGGTGGGCGCGCTCAGCGAGCTCGTCGACGAGGGCAAGATCCTCTGCGCCGGGGCGTCCAACTACACCGGCGCGCGCCTCCGGCAGGCCCTCGCGATCGCGGACCGCGACGGACTCCACCCGTTCCGGTTGGTCCAGGTCGCGTACAACCTGGTGCGACGGGGCGAGTACGAGCACGACGTCGCCGCCATCGTGGACCACTACGACCTCGCCGTGTTGCCGCACTCGTCCCTGGCGAGCGGGTTCCTGACGGGCAAGTACCGTCACGAGGCCGGCCGCGGGGACTCTCCCCGGGGCAGCCGGGCCCTCAGCTACGTCACGCCGCAGAACCAGGGCACCCTCGAGGTCGTCGTCGAGATCGCCGAGCGTCTCGACGTCGAGCCGGGCGCCGTGGCCGTCGCGTGGCTCGCCTCGCGCGACAACGTCATCGGCGCACTCGGCAGCGCCCGGACCCCCCGCCAGCTCGAGGGTCTGCTCGACGCCGCCCGGGTCGAGTTGACCGAGGGCGACCTGGCGTCGCTCGAGGCGGCCTCGCGTCCGCTCGCCTGACGTCCGGGGTCAGCGCCCGGCGCCGCCCCTCTCATCCGCCTCCGTGTCCGCGGCGACGGGACCCAGCGGGACGATCGTCCGTGCGCCCGGGTCCCAGCGCCGCAGCCGGGACAGCACGACCGGCCGGGTCGACGGGACGCCGGCCTCGGAGAGGGCGTCGAGGGCCCGGGCCACCTGGTCGGGTGTCAGGCGTGACGCGAGGGTGACGTGGGGGGTCCACCGACCGGGCGTGGTGTGCGGGACGTCCCCCGCGCCTCCCAGGCTCTCGTGCACCCGGGCATGGAGGTCCAGCAGTTCTCCCGTCACGACCACGGGTCGCACGAGCACGAGCCCGCGCGGGGGCGACCCGAAGAGCAGCAGCCCGCCGAGCTCGGCGGGCATCGGCAGCGCCTCCGAGAGGGGCAGGAGGCGCGGGTCGGCGGCCGGGTCGAGGTCGGGTCGTGCCACCAGGGTGACGTGCGGCGCGTTCGACGCCCCGGCGTGGTCGCCCTGCGACGGGAGGCCCGCCGCGGACAGCACGCGCCATTCGTCACGGACGGCTCCGTCGGAGGCCGGGTCGAGCAGGAGTTCGAGGCTGTGCACCCGTCGATCCTGCCCCGCGGGGCCTTCGGCGGCCCGGGTCGGCACGTGGCGTCAGCAGCCCGTTCGCTCTGCTACCCTTGTCTGGTGCCAATCGGCAGCGGCCCCGGTCGCTCGCCTGGTGGTCACGCCCCGATAGCTCAGTGGTAGAGCACTTCCATGGTAAGGAAGGGGTCGTCAGTTCAATCCTGACTCGGGGCTCTGGCTGTCTCGGTCCCGTCCCGGTGTGATGCCGGCAGGGCCTGCAGCCTGCGGCGGGGTAGCTCAGTTGGTTAGAGCACACGGCTCATAATCGTGGTGTCGCGGGTTCAAGTCCCGCCCTCGCTACCGCAGGCCCGGATCTCTCACGAGTTCGGGCCTTCGTCGTCCGTACGCTCGGTGGTCACCGCCGGGTCGTCTCCGTGCACCGAGACGTGACCGGTGCGCCGTGCCCGGGCGTCGGGCATACGATGAAGCATGGCCGTGAGCATCCGCAGCATCGGCACCGCGGTGCCCCCGACCATCATCCGACAGGACGACGTCCGAGAGATCTTCGCGACCCAGGCCGGCCTCGGCCGCCTCGGTCAGCGCATCGTCGGCGCCGCGTTCGGTGCCTCGGCCATCGAGACCCGGCACACCGTCGTCGACGAGCTCGACCGGCGACCGCGCGAGGGCGAGCCCACGTTCTACGACGCCGCGTCGAACGAGATCCTCCGACCCGGCACGGGTGCGCGCAACCAGGTCTACACGGACCGGTCGCCCCAGCTGTTCCTCGACGCCGCTCGTGCCGCGCTCGCGGCGGCGCCCGACCTCGGGCCCGACGACGTCACGCACGTGATCAGCGTGTCGTGCACCGGCTTCTTCGCCCCCGGGCCCGACTACCTGCTCGTCCGGGGCCTCGGGTTGTCGCCGTCGACCCGTCGCCACCACCTGGGCTTCATGGGCTGCTACGGGGCCTTCCCCGCCCTCGCCGCCGCACGCGACTTCTGCCTCGCCGATCCGGAGGCGGTCGTGCTCGTCGTCTGCGCCGAGCTCTGCACGCTGCACCTGCGGAGCTCCGACGACCCCGACTCGATCGTCGCCTCGTCCGTGTTCGCCGACGGGGCGGCCGCCGCCGTGGTGACCGCCCGCCCGGCGCTGTCGGGCTCCGTCGTGCTCGACCTCGACGTCCTCGAGACGGTGCTCACGCCGGTCGGCGAGACCGACATGGCGTGGACGATCGGCGACCTGGGCTTCGACATGGTGCTGAGCAGCTACGTCCCGCAGATCATCGAGCTGCACATCGACTCGGCCCTGGCACCGCTCTTCGAGGCCGGCGGCGTCGGCGTCGGCGACGTCGACCTGTGGGCCGTCCATCCGGGCGGGCGCAGCATCCTCGACCGCGTGCAACAGCAGCTCGGGCTCACCGACGCCCACCTGGCGCCCTCACGCGACGTCCTGCGCGACTACGGCAACATGTCGAGCGCGACCGTCCTGTTCATCCTCGCCGACCTCCTGGCCGGGCCCCCCGCCCCGTCGCAGCGCGTGGGTGCCATGGCCTTCGGCCCCGGGCTGACCGTCGAGACCGCGCTGATGACGCGTCGCGCGGTCTCGTGAGCGCGACCCGCACCTCCTCGGCTCCGTCGGTCGCGGTGCGGCCGCCCTGGTGGCCGGACCTGTCGCGACGAGGCGTCGGACTCGTCGAGCTGATGGACGACCCGGGCTGCGACCTCGGCCTGCTGAACGCCACCTACCGGGCCTTCCCGGTCGTGAACGGTCTCGTGGCGGGGTGGCGCCGGGCGTACCTCCGCCGCCTCCACCCGCTGTTGTCGGCCGACGTGACGACCAGGCTGCTCGACCTCGGGTCCGGCGGCGGCGACCTCGCGCGCGCCCTGGCCGGCTGGGCCCGTCGCGACGGGCTCGCCCTCGAGGTCGTGGCCGTCGATCCCGACGAACGGGCCCACGCCTTCGCGGCGTCCCGCCCCGTCCCGCCCGGCGTCGAGTTCCGGCGGGCCTCGAGCGCCGACCTCGTGGCGGCGGGCGAGACCTTCGACGTGGTCGTGTCGAACCACGTCCTGCACCACCTCGACGACGAGGCCCGGGCGGCCGTGCTGGACGACAGCGCCCGCCTGGCGTCCCGTCTCGTGCTGCACGCCGACATCGAGCGGGCCCGCGGGGCGTACCTCGCCTACCGGGCCGCGACCTGGCCGTGGCGGACCCGCTCGTTCGTCCACGTCGACGGGCTCCTGTCGATCCGCCGCAGCTTCACCGCCGACGAGCTGGTCGACGTGGCTCCGCCGGGGTGGCGCGTCGTCCGGCAGTGGCCCTTCCGTCTGCTGCTCGTCCGCGAGATCGGCGTCGACGCCCCCGGGGGTGCCGGCCGTGCGGACGCATGACGTCCTGATCGTCGGTGGGGGGCCCGTCGGGGTGATGCTCGCCGCCGCCCTGGCGGATCGCGGCCTCGATGCCGTCGTCTGGGAGGCGCGGGTCGACGATCCGGCGCACTCGCGCGCCCTCGGCGTGCATCCGCCCTCGATCGACCTCTTCGACCGGCTCGGCCTCGCGGACGACCTGCTCGCCGACGCCGTCCGCATCCGGCGGGGGATCGCCCGGAGCGGCGAGCGGACGGTCGGCGTGGTGCCGTTCGACCGGGCGTCGTCGCGGTGGCCGTTCGTCGCGGCGGTGCCGCAGGACCGCACCGAGGCGGTGCTGCGGACGGGGTTGGCCGCGCGGCGGGACGACGCGCTCCGTCGGGGCGTGCGGTTCGTCGGGCTCGCACAACGCGACGAGGACGTGGTCGTCGAGGGGGTCGACGACGAGGGGCCGGTGGTCGTCGCCGCCCGCTTCGTCGTCGGGGCCGACGGCACGCGCAGCGCCGTCCGCGCCGCGCTGGGCGTCGACACCAGGGCCCGGGACCTGCCCGACCGCTACGTGATGGGCGACTTCGCCGACGCCACCGGCCACGGCCCCGACGCCGTGATCCATCTCGAGCGCTCCGGGGTGGTCGAGTCGTTCCCGTTGCCCGCGGGTCGACGACGGTTCGTGGTGCACGTCGGGTCGGCTCACGGAGCGACCGCGTCGGTCGCACCGGACGACGTCGCGCGGCTCGTGTCGGACCGCACCGGGTCGCCCGTCGACCCGACGACCTCGACCATGACGAGCGGGTTCGGCGTCCGGCGCCGGCTGGCCGTCCGGAGGGTCGTCGGCCGGGTCACGCTGATCGGCGACGCCGCCCACGAGATCAGTCCCATCGGCGGCCAGGGCATGAACCTCGGCTGGCTCGACGGGCACGCGCTCGAGGCCGTCATCGCTGCGGCGGTGAAGCGGAGGGGTGGCCGGGTGCTCGATCCGACGACGTTCGGCCGTTTCGACGCCGACCGTGCCCGCGCCGCCCTGCGCGCCGCCCGGCAGGCCGAGTGGAACACCGCCCTCGGTCGGCCCGTCGGCGGGGGAGCGGCTCGGGCCCGGGACCTGGCGCTCGGAGCCGTGCTGAGGGCTCCGAGCAGGCACCTGCTCGCGTCGGTCTACGCCATGCGTTGGGCCTGAGCGGTCCGGTCCCCGCGGCCGCGCCGGCTCGGCTCCCTCCGCCGACCCGCGTGCTCAGGCGACGACGGTGCCGCCGCTGAGGGCGAGCTGCACCACGAGCAGCACGGCCGCCACCATGATCAACCGGAAGAGGGTCCGGTCGACGCGTCCCGCGAGCACGAGGCGCACGCCGACGACGGCGATGCCGAGGGTCACGGCGGTGCCGACGGCGGCAGCGACGAGGCCCGGAGCCGACGAGTCGCCGCCCAGCCGGCCCGAGAACAGCAGGACGGCCGCGACGGCCAGCGCCGCGAACGCGACGACTCCCGAGACGGTCCGCCCGAGGCGGTGGGGGAGCCCGACGATGCCGGTGCGCGCGTCGTCGTCGAGGTCGGGCAGGACGTTCGTGAAGTGGATCGCGATGCCGAACACGGCTCCGACCGCCACGGCCCAGCCGGCCGGAGGCGACGGTGGTGCCGCGGCGAGGGTGGCGACGGCGGGCAGCAGGCCGAAGCTGACGACGAAGGGCGCCACCGAGACCGGGGTCCGCTTGAGCCCGAGGTCGTACGCCCACCCCGAGGCCACGAGCACGAGGTGGGCCGTCCCGGCAGCAGGCCCGAGCGCGTAGGAAGGCACGAGCATCAGCACGCCGCAGACCACCGCGGCACGGCGAACGGCCGACACGCTCACGAGGCCCTGGGCCACCGGCTTGTCGGTCCGGCCCACGGCGCGGTCGCGCCCGGCGTCGAGCCAATCGTTCGCGAACCCGATGGAGGCCTGTCCGAGCAGCACCGCGAGGGCGAGCAGCACGAGTCGGCCGAGGGGCAACCCCGAGGAGGCGCCCAGCACGACGGCGAGGACGGTCACCACCACCGTCGGCCCCGGGTGCGTCGAACCCAGCAGGGCGGCGGTCCACGAGGCGGGGCCGTCGCGGCGACCTGAGCCGGCGGTGGAGACCGGGGGCTCGGGGGAGGTCATCCGTTCACCCTAGACGGACGGAGCCGCACGGCCCCGGGTCGGTCGGCCCCGGACGACGGGACGCGATGCGGTGGGCGACGTGAAGAGGTGCACCCGAGTCGGGGGAGGACTCGGATGCACCCCGTCGCACCCTCGGCGCTCGAGGTGCAGGTGGATCAGTACCGGCACGCGCCAGAGGAGGGTGCCCACGTCGAGTTACCATCCCAGACGTGACTGGAGTGTACGACTGCCACGGGTGTATCGGAAGGGGCACCGGGCCGTCTTTCGCGGATCGGCCCGGGCCCCGGGGTACGAGGGGTCAGGCCCCGCGGCCGGTCTTCTGCTGGAGGCGGTCGATGTGCTCGCTCGCCTCGGCCTTCGTCATGTCGGCGGGCAGCTCTTCGCCGGCCTCGCGGGCGAGGGTGTCGAGGTAGCTCTTCTGCGGGCCGGTGATGGGCTCGTCGCCGGTGACCCAGTCGTCGGGGTCCTTCGACGCCGTGCTGCCGCCGTCGGGGCGGGCGCCGCCGAGCGTCTCGCCGTGTGCGGGAGCCGCGTTCTCCTCGCGGGCCGTGGCGGCCTGGTCGGTCTCGTCGGTGGTCGTCGTGTCGGTGGTCGTCGTCTCGTCGGACTCGGCCGCTGCCGGGTCGACGGGGGTGATGTCGGGGTCGATGTTCGCGTCGCTCATGACGTGAACGTACGCCGTGCCCCCGACACCGGGCCGGGCGACGTACCCCGCTGGTTAGACTCGACCGCGTGTCCGTGAACCCTGATCTGCAAGGGCGGGTCTTCCCGCCGGCCCCGCCCTACCTCGTGGGCCGCGAGAAGGTGCGCGAGTTCGCCCGCGCGACCGGCTCGACGAGCCCGCTCTCGTTCGACGTCGAGGCGGCCCACGCGGCCGGGCACGGCGACCTCGTCGCCCCGCCGACCTTCGCCGTCGTCGTCCAAGAGGCCACCCTCGCCCAGTTGCTCGCCGAACCCGACGCGGGCATCGACTTCTCCCGCGTCGTCCACGGCGAGCAGCGCTTCTCGCTCTCGCGTCCGATCGTCGCGGGGGACGAGCTCACGGCCACCCTGACCGTGACGAGCGTCAAGACGCTGGGCGGCAACGCCATGGTCACGGCGTCCTCCGACATGCGCGACGTCGACGGGCGGCACGTGGTCACCGCCGTGTCGACGCTCGTCGTCCGCGCCGACGACGAGGCCGCCGCGTGAGCGCCCTCGAGGTCGGCCAGGTCGTCGCCGAGAAGACCTACCCCCTGACACGCGACTCGTTGGTGCGCTACGCCGGTGCCTCGGGCGACTTCAACCCCATCCACTACCGCGACGACGTGGCGGCCGCGGTCGGTCTCCCCGGTGTCCTGGCCCACGGCATGCTCACGATGGGCACCGCCGTCCAGCCGGTCGTCGAATGGCTCGAGGGGGCGGGCGACGACGCCGGCGTGCTCGGTCGGGTGTCGGACTACCAGGTGCGCTTCACGCGTCCCGTCGTGGTCGACCCCACCGCCGGGGCCGAGATCGCCGTCGTCGCGAAGGTGGGCAAGCTCGACGCCGAGGCCGGCACGGCGCGCATCGACCTGACCGTGACCGCCGGCGGCCAGACCGTGCTGGGCAAGGCCCAGGTCGTGGTGACGCTGGCGTGACGACCTTCGCCGAGCTCACGACGATGCAGGTGGGCGGCGAGCCCGCCCGCCTGGTCGAGGCGACGACGACCGACGAGCTGCTGGCCGCGGTCCGTGAGGCGTCGGTCGGTGACGACCCCTGGTACGTCCTGGGCGGCGGGTCGAACACGGTCGCCTCCGACGAGCCGTTCGACGGCACGGTCGTCCACGTGGCCACCCGGGGTGTCGAGCGCGTCGACTCCGACGACCACCGCGTCCACCTCCGCGTCGCCGCCGGTGAGCCCTGGGACGACCTCGTCGCCTCGACGGTCGAGCAGGGCTGGTCGGGGCTCGAGGCGCTCAGCGGCATCCCCGGCTCGACGGGCGCGTCGCCGATCCAGAACATCGGTGCCTACGGCCAGGAGGTCGCCTCGACGCTCGTGGCCGTCGACTTCCTCGACGACGACTCGGGCGAGTTCGTCCGCATCCCCGCGGCCAACCTCGACCTCGGGTACCGCACGAGCGTCTTCAAGCAGGGCCGTCGGGGCGTCGTCACGGCCGTGGAGTTCGCCCTCACGGACCACGGAGGCGCGAGCGAGCAGGTCGCGTACCCGCAGCTCGCGAAGGCCCTCGGCGTCGAGCTCGGGGCCCGGGTCTCGGTCGCCGACGTGCGCTCCAGCGTGCTCGCCCTGCGGGCCGCGAAGGGCATGGTGCTCGACCCGGCCGACCGTGACACGGCGTCGAGCGGGTCGTTCTTCACCAACCCGATCGTGTCGCGGGCCGATGCGTCGACCCTGCCGGCCGACGCGCCACGGTGGCCGACCGGCCCCGAGCCCGAGCGCCAGGTCGTGCCACTCGGTGAGGAGCCGGCCGCCCCGGCGCCCCGTGCGCCCGCCGAGGTCAAGCTCAGCGCCGCCTGGCTGATCGAGCACGCCGGCATCGCGAGGGGTTTCCGCCTGCCGGGCTCGCAGGCCGCCGTCTCGTCCAAGCACACCCTGGCCCTGACCAACCGTGGCGGTGCCACGGGCGGCGAGGTCGCCGAGCTCGCGCGCTACGTCCAGCAGCGGGTCCAGTCCGAGTTCGGCGTGCTGCTGCACCCCGAGCCCGTCCTCCTCGGCCTCGCGCTGTAGGGACGCGGCCGCGTGCGTCCCACGCGGCGGCCGTCCGACGCGGCGATGGCCGTCCGACGCGGCGGTGGCCGTCCGACGCCGCGGTGCAGAGATCCTCAGCGGCGCGGCAGGTGGCCGAGTTCGAGCGCCAGCGTGACGGCGCGCGTCCGGTCGTTGACGCCGAGTTTCTCGAAGACGTGCAGCAGGTGCGTCTTGACCGTCGCCTCGCCGACGAACAGCCGGCGTCCGATCTCGCGGTTCGAGCAACCCTCCGCCACGAGGGCGAGCACGTCGGTCTCGCGAGGACTCAACGGGGTCGGGCGCGGCACGGGCTCGGCGCCGCTGCGTGCGCGGCCGACGAGACGGGCCGCCATGGCGGGGGCGAGGGCCACCTGTCCCGCGACCACGGCTCGGAGGCCCGCCACGAGCTCGTCCTCCGGGGAGGCCTTCAGGAGGTAGCCGCTCGCCCCCACCTCGATCGCCCGCAGGATGCTGTCGTCGGACTCGTAGGTGGTGAGCACGACGACCTTGGTCGTCGGGTGACGTGCCAGGACGGCCTCGGTCGCCTCGACACCGTCGAGGCCGGGCATGCGGAGGTCCATCACGATCAGGTCGGGCTCGAGCGAGTCCGCCAGGGCGACGGCCTCGGAGCCGTCGCTCGCCTGCCCCACCACGACGAAGTCGTCCGTCGTCGCGAGCAGGGCGGCGATGCCCTGCCGCACGATCGGATGGTCGTCGGCCACGAGGGTGCGGTGCACGGGCGATCCCGCCGACGAGGCTCCGGGCCCGGTCGACGTCGCACCCTCGTGCGCGGGCCCCGCGGTCACGGGGTCACCACCGCGGCGCGGGGGACCTGCGCGGTGACGACCGTCCCGTCACGATCCGACGAGACGTCGAGGCGGCCGCCCGACAGTTCGAGCCGCTCGCGGAGACCGTCGAGGCCGAACCCGGTCGATGCGACCGCCGTGTCGAACCCGGTGCCGTCGTCGGACACGACGAGCACGGCCGTCCCGTCCGTCGCCGTGAGCGTGACCCGCGCCGACGTCGACGCACTGTGCTTGCGGACGTTGGCCAGCGCCTCCTGGGTGCACCGCACCAGCACGACCTGCAGGTCGCGGGGCAGGTCGACCTCGACGGCGTCGACCGTGACCCCGATGCCGCTCTCCCGCTCGAAGCGCTCGCCGAGGCGGTGGAGGGCGGCCGCCACGTCGGTGCCCGCCGGTCCGGTGGACGCGGTCGCCGCGACGAGGGTGCGCGCCTCGGTGAGGGCCTCGCGGGCGGCGGCCTCGATGACGTCGAGCCGTTCACGGGTCGTCGTCAGGTCGCCGGCCGCGAGGGCTCCGCGGGTCTGCTGGGCGAGCATGACGACTCCGGTCAGGCTCTGGGCGATCGTATCGTGGATCTCCCGGGCCAGCCGCTCGCGTTCGGTGCTCGTGCCCGCGTCGCGGTGGCGGGCGGCCAGTTCGGCCTGGGCCTCGCGCAGCTCGTCGAGCAGCCGGCCGCGTTCGACCCCGACCCGGGCGATCGTGGTGATCCACATCCCCAGCGCGATGCTGAAGACGAGCGAGAGGCCTTCGCTGGTGGCGGCCGTCGCGAGGGCCTCGGCCGACCAGCCGAGGCTGACGACGAACCCGATCGAGATGGCGACGCACAGGCAGACGTTGGCGACGATCGCGGACCGGGTGCCGGGCAGCAGCGTCCAGATCAGCGGCATGAGGAAGGCCTGCACGACCGCGAGTTCGGGAGTGGCGGCCACGGCGACGCCGCCCACCACCACGAGCGCGGCGACGGCCGTCACGGTCGGCAGCGACAGCAGCGCGTCGGCGCGACGCACCACGGGCCGTGCGAGGGCGAACCACGCGAGCAGCAGCAGCCCGACGGCGACGAACGAGGCCGTGACCCGGCCGCTCGACGAGGTCGTGGCCAGGACGACCATCACCACGACCGTGATCGCGAGGCCGGCGTCCCACCAGCGCATCGAGATGGCGGTGCCCGACCGGGCGGAGGCCGCGGCCTCCGCCCGGTCGCCGGTGTCGTCCATGTCGATCACGCTAGTGGCAGCCGCGGGCCGTCGAGGCCGACGAGGTCGTCGTCGATCGGGCGGGGGACGGTGGCCGTCCACCGGTCAGGTGTCCTTCCTGATCCACCGGAAGGTCAGCAGCGAGGCGACGGCGCCGGCGACGAGCCAGACCGCCAGCCAGAGCGCGACGCCGGGCAGGTCCCACGATCCGCCGGCCTCGGCGGCCGAGAACGTGTCGGGCAGGAACACGCTGCGCATGCCCTGCGCCAGCCACTTCAACGGGAACACCGAGGCCACCGACTGCAGCCAGTCGGGCAGCTGGGTGAACGGCAGGTAGACCCCCGAGATGAACTGCAGCACGAGCGTGATCGGGACGATCACGGCCGTGGCGCTCTTCCCGCTGCGGGGCACGCGCGAGAGGGCGATGCCGACCAGTGCCGACGTCGCGATGCCGAGCAGGTAGACCCAGGCGAGCGTCAGCCACGACCCGGCGTCGGTCGGCAAGGGCACGCCGAAGAGCACCCGGGCCACCAGCACGAGCAGCGCCACCTGCAGCAGGCTCGTGACGAGCACCTGGCCGAACTTGCCGACGAAGTACGACCCGACCGGCAGGGGCGTCCCCGAGAGTCGCTTGAGGGTGCCGTCGCCACGCTCGAGGGCGATGTCGACGGCGAGGTTCTGCACGCCCGAGAGCAGGATGCCGGCCGCGATCATGCCCGGCAGGTAGAACGCGGCGGCCCCCACCTCGGAACCGTCCGGCCGCGTGCCGAACGAGCCCGAGGCGCTGAAAGCCGTGGAGAAGATCGCGAGCATCACGACCGGGAACAGGAACGTGAAGAAGACGGTGTCGCCGGCCCGGAAGTACCCCCGCACCTCGTACCGGGTGCGGCTCAGGCCGAGCGAGAGCGTCCTCACGAGGTCACCCCGGACGAGGAGGCGCGCGGCGCGTCCCCGGCGTCCGTCGCGCCCCGTGTTCCGTCCGCGACGTGCTCGGCGGTCGCGACCAACCCGAGGTACACGTCCTCCAGCGACGGCCGGATCACCTCGAGCGAGCGCGGTTCGCCGCCGCGGGCGTGCAGGTCGGCGACCAGGGCGCCCGGTGCGGAGGTGCGGACGTCGTGCCGTCCGTGCTCGTCGAGCCAGGTCACGCGAGGGGTGCGCGCCTCCTCGTCCCCGAGCTCGTCGGGTCGCCCCTGGGCGACGAGCCGGCCCTGCGCGATCACCGCGACGCGGTCGCTCAGCTGCGCCGCCTCGTCGAGGTAGTGCGTGGTGAGGACGATGCTCGTCCCGTCGTCCGACAGCGACCGGATCAACTGCCAGAACTGTCGGCGGGCCTCGGGGTCGAAGCCCGTGGTCGGTTCGTCGAGGAACAACAGCTCGGGGCCGCCGACCACACCGAGCGCGACGTCGACGCGTCGTCGCTGCCCGCCGGACAGCGACCGGATGCGTGCCCCGGCCTTCGCCTCGAGGCCGACCGCGGCGATCACCTGGTCGACGTCGCGCGGGTTCGGGTAGAAGCCGGCGAAGTGGGCGATCTGCTCGCGCACCGTGGCCGTCCCCTGTTCGCCGGAGGTCTGCAGGACGATGCCGAGGCGCGCCTTCCAGTCGAGTCCGGCGTGCTGCGGGTCGGCGCCGAGCACCGACACGTCGCCGCCCGACCGGTCCCGGTAGCCCTCGAGGATCTCGATGGTGGTCGACTTGCCGGCGCCGTTGGGGCCGAGCAGGCCGAGGGTCTCGCCCGCGGCCACCTCGAACGAGAGGCCGTGCAGAGCCGTGGCGGTGCCGTAGGTCTTGGTGAGGTCGTGCACTCGCACGACGGGTTCGGGGGTCATGGCTCCAGCGTGCGCCGTGGCGGCTCCGCGCACCAGGCCCGACCGGCCGAGGCCGGGTCCACCGATCGGTGGACCCGGCCTCGGGACGGGGGTCGCGGCCTCAGGCGAACAGGCGCTGGAGGCGGCGGACACCCTCGAGCAGCTCGTCGTCGCCGAGGGCGTAGGACAGCCGGAGGTACCCGCTGGGCCCGAAGGCCTCACCGGGCACGGTGGCGACGTCGGCCTGTTCGAGGATGAGGTCGGCGAGTTCGAGCGACGTGGTGGGCGTGACGCCTCCCCACTCGCGACCGAGCAGGCCCTGCACGTCGGGGTAGACGTAGAAGGCACCCTCGGGGGTGGGGGTGACGACGCCGTCGATCCGGTTGAGCTCGCGGACGATGGTGCTGCGTCGGGCGTCGAAGGCGACCCGCATGGCCTCGACCTCGTCCTGCGGCCCGGTGAGGGCCGCGAGGGCCGCCCGCTGCGACACGTTCGAGACGTTCGAGGTGAGGTGCGACTGGAGGTTCGCGGCACCCTTGACCACGTCGGTCGGGCCGATCATCCAGCCGACCCGCCACCCGGTCATCGCGTAGGTCTTGGCCACGCCGTTGACCAGGATCGCCTGGTCGGCCAGCTCGGGCACGGCCTCGGTGATCGAGACGGCCGTCACCCCGTCGTAGGTGAGGTTCTGGTAGATCTCGTCGGTGATCACCCAGACGCCGGCCTCGAGGGCCCAACGACCGATCGCCTCGACCTCGTCGGGTGAGTAGACCGCGCCCGTCGGGTTCGACGGCGAGCAGAACAGCAAAACCTTCGTGCGCTCGGTGCGGGCGGCCTCGAGCTGGTCGACCGTGACCTTGTAGCCCTGGTCGGCACCGGCGAAGACCTCGACGGTGACTCCGCCGGCGAGGGCGATGGCCTCGGGGTAGGTCGTCCAGTAGGGCGACGGCAGGAGGGCTTCGTCGCCGTCGTCGAGCAGCGCCTGGAAGGCCTGGTAGACGGCCTGCTTGCCACCGTTCGTGACGATCACCTGCGACGTCGACACCGTGGTGCCGCTGTCGCGCAGGGTCTTCTCGACGATCGCCTCGCGCAGTTCGAGCAGGCCGGCCGCGGCCGAGTAGCGGTGGTTGCGCGGGTCGCGGGCGGCGACGACGGCCGCGTCGACGATGTGGTCGGGCGTGGGGAAGTTGGGCTCGCCCGGGCCGTAGCTGATGATCGGTCGGCCCTGTGCCAGCAGGGCCTTGGCCTTCGCGTCGACGGCCAGCGTGGCCGATTCGGCGATCGACGAGATACGGGACGAGAGACGGCGCGCGGTCGGGGTCACGCGGGTCAGCCTAGCGGGGGTGTGACCGGCCCGGACGGGTGCGCCCGCCGGCGGTCCGTCGGACCCCGTGGCGCCCGGCTTTGCACGCGCCCGCCGCTTCGCCTACACTTGACGAGGCGATCGAATGCGCCAAGCTTCAGCGCGCCTCTGCAGTCCGGTTTACCAACAGCCGACTGAGAGAGGCAGGGCCTCCGGGTCCGACCGAGAGGTCATCTGAAGGGCGTCGATCCCATAGGGCGGTGGCTCAATTGGTAGAGCAGCGGTCTCCAAAACCGCAGGTTGCAGGTTCGAGTCCTGTCCGCCCTGCAGCCCGGCTGTGTTCTTCATGACACGGTGATCACACACAGATACGGACACAGGCCCACGGGCCGAGCTCGGAAGGTCGGAACAGTGGCGAGAAAAGACGTTGACGTCCCCAGTGAAGACGTCGTCGAGAAGGCGAAGAGCGACGGTGCGACGCGCCGCAGTCCCTTCGCCCGCATCGCGTTGTTCATCCGCCAGGTGATCGCCGAGCTCAAGAAGGTCGTCACGCCGACCCGCAAAGAGCTGCTCAGCTACACCGGCGTCGTCCTGGTCTTCGTGGTCATCATGATGGCCCTCGTCTCCCTGCTCGACCTGGTGTTCGGCACCGGCGTCGGCTACGTCTTCGGCAACGGCCCGACCGGCAGCTGACGCGTCACCC
The DNA here is from genome assembly GCF_054060695.1 of Frigoribacterium sp. 2355. Lineage (NCBI taxonomy): Bacteria > Bacillati > Actinomycetota > Actinomycetes > Micrococcales > Microbacteriaceae > Frigoribacterium > Frigoribacterium sp. 2355. The sequence continues at coordinate 346,124 of NZ_JBSSDL010000002.1, forward strand.
ACCGGCCGACTCCCCGAGCACCACGTGAGCGGGTCCCGTGCCACCAAGCACGAGCACCCGACAACCCCGATCGAAAGAAGAACCCTTGCCTGACAACGAGCGCGACGACATCGACCTCGCCACCGCTGCCGAGCAGTCCTCCGAGGTCGAAGAGGCCCAAGAGGGCGGCACGCTGGCCGCCGACGAGGACGCCGTCGAGCCCGCCGAGTCCGAGGCCCTCTCGGTCGTCGACGAAGGCGACTCCGGTTCGACCGACACGAGCGACCTCGACGGCCTGCTCGACACGCTGGCCGAGGCACGCGACCCCGAGGCCGACGCGATCGTCGACGACGCCCTCGACATCGACGACGAGTTCGAGGCCGAGGCCGCGGTCGAGGCCACCGACGACGAGGCCGACTCCGAGGCCGAGCAGGCGGCCGACGAGGGCGACGCCCCCGCCGCGAACGCCGTCGTCGCCGAGGCCGAGCAGTCCGTCCAGGACGCCGACGCCGAGATCGCGCACGACGACGTCGACGTCGACGTGTCCGCCACCGAGGTCGAGGACGACGAGCCCGCCGAGGTCGACCCCTACGAGGCCTTCCGTTACGAGCTGCGGGGCAAGCCCGGCAAGTGGTACGTCATCCACTCGTACGCCGGCTTCGAGCGCCGCGTGAAGCAGAACATCGAGAACCGCATGGTCTCGATGACCATGGAGGACTACATCTACCAGGTAGAGGTCCCCATGGAGGACGTGGTCGAGATCAAGAACGGGCAGCGCAAGCTCGTCACCCGCGTCCGCATCCCCGGCTACGTGCTCGTGCGTCTCGACCTCAACGAGGACAGCTGGTCCGTCGTCCGCCACACCCCCGGCGTCACGGGCTTCGTGGGCAACGCCCACAACCCGACGCCGCTGCGTTTCGAAGAGGCCTTCAACATGTTGAAGAGCCTCGTCCAGGTCGACACGACCCCGGCGCCCGCCAAGGGCGGCGCCAAGGGTGGCAAGCAGGCCCAGCGGGTCATCCCCGCCGAGGTCGACTTCGAGATCGGCGAGACGATCACGATCAAAGAGGGGTCGTTCGCCGGACTTCCCGGTACGATCAACGAGATCAAGCCCGAGAGCGGCAAGCTCACCGTGCTGGTCTCGCTGTTCGAGCGCGAGACGCCGGTCGAGCTCAGCTTCGACCAGGTCACGAAGCTCTAGCAGGCACCCACCCCCCCAGGTCTACAGATCACCGGAGTCCGCGCCGCGGGCCACCGGGAGAGCAGGTCGCGACCGCGATCGGTTCGAACCCCACAAGAAGGAAAAGAACAATGGCACCGAAAAAGAAGGTCACGGGTCTGATCAAGCTTCAGATCAACGCCGGCGCCGCGAACCCCGCCCCGCCCATCGGCCCGGCCCTGGGTCAGCACGGCGTGAACATCATGGAGTTCTGCAAGGCGTACAACGCGGCGACCGAGTCGCAGCGCGGCAACGTCGTCCCCGTCGAGATCACGGTCTACGAAGACCGCTCGTTCACGTTCATCCTCAAGACCCCGCCCGCCGCCGAGCTCATCAAGAAGGCCGCCGGCGTCGCCAAGGGTTCGGGAACCCCGCACACCACCAAGGTCGGCAAGCTGACCATGGACCAGGTGCGCGAGATCGCGACGACCAAGCAGGCCGACCTGAACGCCAACGACATCGACGCCGCGGCGAAGATCATCGCCGGCACCGCCCGTTCCATGGGCATCACGGTCGACGCCTAAGCAGCACCCCTCCGTGCAGGCGACCCGCCTGCACGACCCTGACATCAGTGGGAGAGCCGGCCAGGCTCGCAACCACGTCCCCAGTACGAAGAGGTCCAACATGGCTCAGAAGTCCAAGGCGTACCGCGCCGCTGCCGAGAAGATCGAGGCAGGCAAGTTCTACAGCACCAGCGAGGCCGTGGCCGTCGCTCGCGAGACCGGCTCGAAGAAGTTCGACTCGACCGTCGAGGTCGCGCTCAAGCTCGGCGTCGACCCCCGCAAGGCCGACCAGATGGTGCGCGGCACCGTCATCCTGCCGCACGGCACGGGCAAGACCGCCCGCGTCATCGTGTTCGCGACGGGTGCCGCCGCCGAGGCGGCCATCGCCGCCGGTGCCGACGAGGTCGGTGGCGACGAGCTCATCGAGAAGGTCGCGGGCGGCTACACGTCGTTCGACTCGGCCGTCTCGACCCCCGAGCTCATGGGCAAGGTCGGTCGTCTCGGAAAGGTGCTCGGCCCCCGCGGCCTCATGCCCAACCCGAAGACCGGCACCGTGACCCCCAACGTCGCGCAGGCCGTCAACGACATCAAGGGCGGAAAGATCGAGTTCCGTGTCGACAAGCACAGCAACGTGCACTTCGTCATCGGTAAGGCCGGCTTCTCGGAAGAGCAGCTGAACACCAACCTCGACGCCGCCCTCGAAGAGGTCGTCCGCCTCAAGCCGTCCTCGTCCAAGGGCCGCTACATCACCAAGGGCACGCTGTCGACGACCTTCGGTCCCGGCATCCCCCTCGACATCAACGTCTTCTAGGTCCTCCGACCTCCCAGGCACTGCGTCGCCCGAAGGCCGTCCCACTCTCGAGTGGGGCGGCCTTCGTCGTCGGCGCCCGTCCGTGGTCGGGCGGGGAGGCGTGGGTGGGGCACCATGGGCAGATGACCGTCACCGTGCGCCCCGCCCTCCCGACCGACGCCCCCCTGCTCGCCGAGGTCGCCGCGGTGACCTTCCCGCTCGCCTGCCCGCCCGGGTCGGACCTCGCGGACATCGCCCGGGTCGTCACCACGGTGCTGTCCGAGGAGGCCTTCTCGCGCTACCTCGCCGACGACACCCGGACCGTCCTGCTGGCCGTCGACCCCACGGCCCGGGGGGCCCTCGGCTACAGCATGATGATCGCGGGAGATCCCGAGGACGCGGACGTCGCCGCAGCCGTCTCGTCCCGGCCGACCGTCGAGCTGAGCAAGTTCTACGTCATGCCGCAGGGGCACGGCACGGGGGCGGCCTCGACCCTGATGGCCGCGACCCTCGAGGCAGCCCGCGCGACCGGCGCCTCCTCGGTGTGGCTCGGGGTCAACCAGCAGAACGAACGGGCGCTTCGCTTCTACGCCAAGCACGGACTCGTGAAGGTCGGGACGAAGACCTTCGCCCTCGGCGACGACCTGCAGCAGGACTTCGTCCTCGAGCGTCGGATCTAGGCGGGGTCGCTTCGGGCCACGGCGGCCGGTCCGGAGGCCGGGTCGGGAGGCCGGGTCAGGCGGCCTCGGTGTCGTCGGTGACGCGCAGCACGAGCTTGCCGCGGGTGTGCGACCGCTCGAGGCGGGCATGGGCGTCACGGGCGTCGACCAGGTCGTAGACCTCGTCGACGTAGACCCGGACGTCTCCCGAGTCGAGCAGTCGCGAGATGACCGCCAGCGTGGCGCCGTCGGGGGAGACGGCGAACCCGGTCGACCGGACGCCTGCCTGCGCGGCCTTCTCGGCGAAGGCGGCCCCCGAGGCGAGCGGTGCGTGGACGGCGAGCCCTCCGGGTCGCAGCAACCTCAGCGACCGGTCGGCCTCGACGTCGTCGTCGACCAGGTTGAGCACGACGTCGACCTGACGGACGCTGCGGTCGACGTCGGCCGCGCCGTAGTCGACGACCTCGGCGGCACCGAGCTCCCGCAGCCAGGCCGAGTCGGCCTGCGAGCCGGTCGCGACGACGTGGGCGCCGAAGTACGAGGCGAACTGCACCGCGAAGTGCCCCACCCCGCCCGCGCCGGCGTTGATGAGGAGGCGCTGGCCCTCGTGGGCCTTGGCGACGTCGACGACCATCCCCCAGGCCGTGAGCGCCGCGAGGGGCACCGCGGCGGCTTCGAGGTGCGACAGGGTGGTGGGCTTCCGGGCCACCGACAGCGACGGGACGCTGATGTACTCGGCGTAGCTGCCACCGGAGCGCGGGCACGGGGCCATGCCGTAGACGGCGTCGCCCGGACTCAGCGGATGCGCCGCGTAGGGCGTCTCGACGACGACGCCGCTGAAGTCGTGGCCCAGCACGGCCGGGAACGCCGGGATGGCGTCGCTGTCGCCGCGACCGGCTCGGGTCTCCAGGTCGAAGCGGTTGACGCCGGCGGCGACGACGCGCACGAGCACCTCGGCGTTGACCCGTCGCGGGTAGGGCACGTCGGCGGCGACGAGCTGTTCGGGCCCGCCGGTCCGCTCGATCACCATCGCCCGCATCGTCGTCTGCATCGTCGTGTCCATCGGCGGCCCCTGTCGGCTCGTGTGCGCCGTGGCTCCGGCGCGGTGGTCAGGTCAGTCAACGGGACGGATGAGTCACCCGTGTTTCGCGGGTGTCACCGAGAGGGAAACGATGATGGGTACGGTGTGGACATGAGAGCATCGGTCGCCGTCCTGCGCGTCGCGGCTGCGGTCGCGGTCCTCGTCGCCGTCGTGGCCCAGTGGGAGAACAGCCTGCGCGACCCGGGGTACCGGTTCGTGGACTTCTTCGGGTACTTCACCATCCAGAGCAACCTGATCGTGCTGCTGGCCCTGGCGATCGGCGCGCTCACGGTGCTGCGCCGGACGACGCCGCCCCGGTGGACGGTCGCGGTGCGGGCGGCGGCGACCACGTACATCGCGCTGACCGGGCTGGTCTTCAACCTGCTGCTGGCGGGACTGCCCTCGAACGACCCGTACACCGTGGGGTGGGCGAGCAACGTGTTCCACCGGGTGATCCCCCTCTACGTCGTGCTCGACTGGGTGCTCTTCGCCGACCGCGACCGTCAGCCCTGGCGGCGGTTGTGGCAGTTCCTGGCCTTCCCGTTGGTCTGGGTGGTCGTCGTCCTGGCCCGGGGCGCCGACTTCGTGCCGTACCCCTTCCTCGACGTGGCGACCATCGGCGGGGGCGTCGTGGCGCTCTGGTGCGTGGGCATCGCCGTCGCGGTCGCCCTGATCGGGGCACTCGTCGTGGCGGCGTCGCGCCTGCGCCTCGTCGACCCGGATCGGCGCGTGCCTCAGCGCAACGGATCGTAGGGCGGGGGTTCGTAGGCCTCGTAGTCGTCGGGCGGTGGGGGCGCCGACGCCCGGCCGCCCGGCGCGAACGGGTCGACCGGCGCCTGTCGTGCGAGGGTGTCGAGCACCTGGTCGGCGAGGGCCACGAGACGGTGGATCTCGTCCTCGTCGCGCTCGACCCAGCGGCACTGCGGGTCACCGTGCAGGGGCACGAAGTCGGTGTGCTGCTCCCACACCACGAGGGTGCGCTCGGCGCCGAGCACGTACTGCTGCCAGGCCACCTGACGCAGGTACGAACGGGGGATCGACGACCAGGCCTTCTTCGTCGTCTTGATCTCGCACAGCTCGACGGTGCCGTCGGTGCGGACGGTCACGCCGTCCGGGGTGGCCAGGTGTCGCCGCTGACCCGCGGCGTGGAAGAGCTTCTGGCTGGACTCGATGCCGTGCCGCTGCAGCACCCACCGGGCGATCTCGGGCTCACGCGCCCGCCCGTGGTCGGTGTAGGCGTTGCCGCCGAAACCGTTGCCGTACAACTTGTCGAGCACGACGGCCTGCACGGCGCGCGGGCTCGAGAGTCGGGCGACGTCGGTGGCCGTGATGCCCTGGCTGCGAGCCCGCAGCCACGCGATGCGGTCCGACGAGTCGGCCAGCACGCGCGTCAGGTGCGCAGGAGGCGCGGCGGGGGTCGTCGGCTCGTCGTCGTCCCACAGGGCGAGCATGGGCTGGACGACGGTCATGGTGACCATTCTCCCTCGCCGGGGGCACGAGGACGACACCCGCGCCTCCTCGTGTCGCGGCGGAGCGGCGGGCACCGGGAGCCCGCGGTCAGACGGCGGCGGCGAGCTCGTCGATCGCCGCGGGGGAGAGGGCGTGGTGGATCGCGAGCATGCTCGCCCCCATCAGCCCCGCCCGGTCGCCCGCCCGGGACGGCACGATGCTCAGGTGCTCGGTCGCGAGCGGCATCGAGCGCTGGTAGACGACCTCGCGCACGCCGGCCAGCAGGTGCTCGCCGGCCTGCGCCATCGAGCCGCCGATCGCGATGACCGAGGGGTTGATCATGTTGACGCAGGCGGTCAGCACCTCGCCGAGGTCGCGACCCGCCTGGCGGACGGCCTGCACCGCGTCGACGTTGCCGGCCCGGACGAGCTCGACGACCTGGCGGCCACCCTCGCAGTCGTGGCCGAGGGCCCGCAGCGAGCGGGCGAGGGCCGGCCCGGAGGCGACGGCCTCGAGGCACCCGACGTTGCCGCAGTGGCAGACGACGCCGGCGCCGCGGGGGATCTGCACGTGGCCGATGTCGCCCGCGATGCCCTGGGCGCCGCGCTGCAGGCGACCGCCCGAGATGATGCCCGAGCCGATGCCGGTGGCGACCTTGACGAACAGGAAGTGGTCGGTGCCCGGCCAGGCGTGGCTGCGCTCGCCGAGGGCCATGATGTTGACGTCGTTGTCGACGAGGACGGGCACGTCGAGGTGGCGCCTCACCCAGCCCGGCACGTCGACGCCGTCCCAGCCGGGCATGATCGGCGGGTTCACCGGTCGACCCGTGCTGAACTGCACGGGGCCCGGCAGGCCGATCCCGACCCCGATGAGGTCGTCCCGGGTGCGACCGAGGCGGTCGAGCAGGGCGTCCGCTCCGGTCACCATGCCGGCGAGGGTCGTCTCGGGACCGTCGGCGATGTCGATCAGGCGACGGTCGCTGATCAGCTCGACGCCCATCAGGTCGGTCAGGGCGAGGTTGACGTGGCCCGCTCCGAAGTCCGCGGCCAGGACGACGCGGGCCGAGGGGATGAGCGCCACGCGCGAGGGAGGGCGGCCACCCGTCGAGACGGCGTCGGCGGAGGGGCCGACCAGACCGAGCTCGGCCAGGACGTCCAGGCGCAGGCCGATCGTCGACCGGGCGAGGCCCGTCATCGCCGCGAGTTCGGCCCGGGTGCGCGGCACGCCGTCGCGGAGCAGCTGGAAGATCTCGCTGGCTCCGGTGCTGCCGAGGGCAGACGACCTCGTCGTGTCGGACATGGCAGCAGTAAACCACAGCCCTCGGCGACGCCCGAGAGAACCCCGCCGAGAAAAGGTCGACTTTTGCTTGCGGGTCGACAGAAGCGGTCCTATGGTGAGTCTCGGTCGACGCCGACCGCCACTCTTCCGGGGGTGACCGGTCGACGGCTCGACCGCTGAGAGTCCCCGACGGTGCCCGTCGCCGTCGCACATCCACTCGGAAGAGGAGACACCCCTGGTGACCACCGCAAGCCCGATCTCGGTCCAGCTCTACACGGTCAGAGACGCCATCGCCGCCGACCTGCCCGGCACCCTGCAGCGCATCGCCGACCTCGGCTACACCCAGGTCGAGCCGTACGCCTTCGTCGACCGCGTCGACGAGTACGCCGAGGCCCTGCCCGCCGCCGGACTCACCGCGCCCAGCGCGCACGTCGGCCTGATCGGCAAGGACCTCGAGCCGATCTTCGCCGCCGCCACCCGTCTCGGCGTCGGCACGATCATCGACCCGCACATCGACGAGACCCGCTGGGTCACCCGTGAGGACGTCGAGGCGATCGCGAAGGAGCTGGGCGAGATCGCCGACGCGGCCGCCGCCCACGACCTCACCATCGGCTACCACAACCACGCCTTCGAGCTGGAGAACCTGATCGACGGCACCCCCGCCCTCGAGGTGTTCGCCGCGGCCCTGCCCGCGAACGTCGTGCTCGAGATCGACACCTACTGGGTCGAGGTCGGCGGCGTCGACGCCGCCGAGCTGCTCGCCCGCCTGGGCGACAAGGTTCAGTTCCTCCACGTGAAGGACGGCCCGAAGAACAAGAACGACGTCGAGCAGGTCGCCGTCGGGCGCGGGTCGATGCCCGTCCGCGACATCCTGCAGGCGGCCCGTCAGGCCACCCCCGTCGTCGAACTCGACGACCACGCCGGTGACGTGTTCACCGCGCTCGCCGACAGCCTCGAGTTCCTGCAGGGGGTCCGCGCATGACCGACGTGACGACTGCCTCGCGGCCCGCCGTCGCCTCCGACGGCAAGACCGGCCCGGTGGGCGTCGGGGTCATCGGCGCCGGCGTGATCAGCGACCAGTACCTCGGCAACCTCACGCAGTTCCCCGACCTCGAGGTGCTCTTCATCGCCGACATCGACCAGGCCCGCGCGGCGGCCCAGGCCGAGAAGTGGGGCGTGCCTGCCAGCGGCACGGTCGACGAGTTGCTCGCCCTCGACGACGTCGAGATCGTGGTCAACCTGACGATCCCGGCGGCCCACGTCGACGTGGCGCTGCAGGCCGTCGCCGCGGGCAAGCACGTCTGGGGTGAGAAGCCCTACGCCCTCGACCGCGAGAGCGGTGCCCGGCTGCTGGCCGCCGCGAAGGAGGCGGGCGTCCGCGTGGCCGTCGCCCCGGACACGTTCCTCGGCGCCGGTCTGCAGACCGGACTGCGGGTCGTGAAGCGAGGCGACATCGGCACGCCCCTGACCGGCCTCGCGCTCTTCCAGGTGCCCGGCCCCGAGTCGTGGCACCCCAGCCCCGAGTTCCTCTTCGCCTACGGCGCGGGACCGATGTTCGACGTCGGCCCGTACTACCTGACCACGCTCGTGCAGGTCTTCGGACCCGTCGCGAAGGTCACGGCCACGGCGTCGAAGGCCCGGGACAGCCGGGTCATCGGCTCGGGGCCGAAGGCCGGAACGGTCTTCCCCGTCGAGGTGCCGACGCACGTGAGCGCCCTGCTGCAGTTCGAGAGCGGCGCCAGCGCGCAGGCCGTCTTCAGCTTCGACTCGAAGCTGGCCCGTGCCGGCTTCGTCGAGATCGCCGGGACCGAGGGCACGGCCGTGTTCCCCGACCCGAACGAGTTCGAGGGCGACACGACGGTCCACACGGGCACCGACGAGCCGGCGGTCGTCGCGGCCACGGGTTCGACCTTCACCCGCGGCACCGGCGTCGCCGAGCTCGCCCAGGCCATCCGCGAGGGTCGCCGTGAGCGCGTGCCCGGCGAACTCGCCTTTCACGTCCTCGACGTCATGGTCTCGCTGGCCGAGTCCGCCGAACGCGACGAGAGCGTCCGCGTCGACTCGACCCTCGAGCCGACGCCCGAGCTGCCCGAGAGCTGGGACCCCTCCGTCCCGACCCTCGGCTGATCCGGTGCGGTGGCGGGGGCGCCCCCCCCCCCGGCCCCCCCCCGGGGGGGCCGGCCCCCCCCCCCCCCCCCCCCCCCCCCCCCCCCCCCC